>DATBIR010000230.1:0-5483 GCA_036556825.1 Beijerinckiaceae bacterium | reverse complement strand
TAAACGCCTCAGCGCCAATGGTACTGTGTCTCAAGACCCGGGAGAGTAGGTCATCGCCGGGCCAGCCAAGGACAATCCTCCCTCTTCCAACAGCCATCATAAAAAACGCGGCGCTCCGGCGCCGCGTTTTTTTATGCGCGTGGTGTCGCGTTGCCGGCACTCGCGCTCGGGTAGTGTCGGCTCAATGTCCCTGTCGGGCGAAGGCGTCGAAGGCGTCCTTGAAGTCCGGGTGCCAGCGCGACAGCGGCGGCCGGTTCTCGGCGATGTCGCCCGCCGCCCAGAGAATCCGTCGCTCGTCCAGCGCGCGCGGCACGTCGTTGTCGGGGCACAGGATGTAGAAGTCGCCGGCCTCGAGGCGCGCCATCATGAAGTCGATGGTCTGTTCCGGTGTCCACGCGCCCGGCGGCTTTTCCGTCCGGCCCTGCGCCGTCAGACCGGTGAAGACGAAGCCCGGGATCAGGAGATGCGCGCTGATCCGGCAGCCCGGCCTGTTGCGCAGTTCGTGCTGCAGCGCCTCCGTGAAGACCTTCACGCCGGCCTTGGCGACGTTGTAGGCGGGATCGCCGGGCGGCGTGGTGATGCCCTGCTTCGAGCCGGTGTTGATGACGAGGCCTGGCCGGCCGCGCTCGATCATGCCCGGGACGAAGACTTGGCTTCCCTGGATGACGCCCCAGAGATTGACGTCGAGCACGCGCCGCCAGGCGTCGGCCGCGCCGAAGATGCTGCTGCCCGGCTGGATGCCGGCGTTGTTCATCACGACGTCGATGCCGCCGAAGCGCTCGCGCGCCGCGGCCTCGAGGCGTCGCAGATCGTCGATCCGGCTGACGTCGGTCTCGATCGCCAGCACGTCGGCTTCGCCGCCGCGCGTCGACGCGGCGATGCGCCGGGACGCGTCGGCGAGGCGGTCGGCCCCGAGATCGGCGATGCAGACGCGAAGGCCGAGCCCGGCGAAGCGCTCGGCGGCCGTGAGGCCGATGCCGGCGGCGCCGCCGGTGACGACGGCCACGGCTCCGGAGGCGAGGGCAGGATGCGGCATGGTGATCCTCCGAATGACCCATACTGTGGCGGGGGAAAAAGCGTTCGTCGAGCTTTCGTTGATGCGCGGGTGATGACACCCTGTGCTGTTCGGAGCCTCGTGGTAGGTTCGTTGCCTGATCTCCGCGGCGACGTCGGGATCTGCACGCGGGATGTCAGGTGATCTCAGCTTCTCGTCATTTCGGGTCGTGGAGGAGCGGGCGTCGTCGGCCCGGATCGGCGTGACGTCAGCCCTGTCGCGGATCGGCGCCATCACCGCCGGCACGACGCTGCTTCAGGCCGGCAACGGTCTGCTCCAGGCGCTCATTCCGCTGCGCATGAGCGCGGCCGGAATGCCGGTCAGTGCGATCGGCCTTGTCGCCACCGCCTACGGCGTCGGCTTCGTCAGCGGCTGCCTGCTGGTGCCGGCGCTGGTCCGAAGGATCGGCCACATTCGCGCCTTCGCGAGCCTGGCGGCGGTTAGCGCGGTCGTGGTGCTGCTGTTCACGCAGGCGCGCTCGGTCGTGGACTGGACGCTTCTGCGGGCGATTTCGGGATTGGCCCTTGCAGGCCTGTTCACGGTCGCGGACAGCTGGATCAGCGTTCGCGCCCAGGCCGCGGACCGGGGGCGGCTGATCTCGGTCTACATGCTCGCCACCAAGGTCGCCCTGATGCTGTCGCCTCTCTGCGTCGGGCTCGGCGCCATCACGGGAGACGGCCTGTTCATGACGGCGTCCGCTCTCGTCTGTCTGTCGCTTCTGCCGCTCGCATCGACGACGTCGGAAGAGCCGCAGCTGCCGGGCAGCCTCAGGCCCAACATTCGCGCCCTCGCTCGTGTCGCGCCGTCGGCGGTCGTCGGCGCCTTTGCGGTCGGTCTGATCAACGGGCCGGTCCTCGCTTTGGCTCCGGTGTTCGGCGTCAGCATCGGTCTGTCGCCGGAGCTGGCGGCGGCCTTGCTGTTCGCGCTTCAGGGCGGCGGTCTCGTCTTGCAGTGGCCATTCGGCTGGTGGTCCGACCGGGTCGACCGCAGGATCGTCATCGCCGCCCTCGCTTTCGGAACCGCCGCGGTGTCGGGACTGGTGGCGTGGGCCGGCGCCTCCGGCTCGCCCCTCGCCGTCATCATCGCCTGCGCGCTCTGGGGCGGCCTTGCGCTTTGCATCTACGCCACCTGCGTCGCGCACGCATCGGATCTGGTCGACGCGAGAAGCATCGTCCCGACCATCAGCGGCCTTCTGATCTGCTGGGCCGTCGGCACGATCGTCGGGCCCGTCATCGCCGCGCCGCTGATGGACCGGATCGGCCCTTACGGGCTGTTCGTCTATTCCGGCATCGTCGCGCTGCTCCTGGGCCTGTTCGTCGCCCTCCGCATCGGCATGCGCACGCGCTCGCCCAGTCCGGGCGGCTTCGTCGATCTGTCGCCGTCGAGCCCGGCCACGGCCTCGCTTGCGCGCCAGGCCGGGGAGTCGTGACGCGATCAATTGATCGTCAAAAGGCGAGCCAGGTCGCACTTGGTTTGCGGCGGGTCGTCCAAGCCCGTCTGTCAGCAGGCCGAACGGAACGCGCCGCCATTCGTTATCCTCCCGACAGGTTTGGAGCCGCCGAATGCCCACCGAGTTGCCGAACGAGCGTGCCCTCCGCGATCCCGGGTCGATGCAGCTCGACCCGTCCGGGGACGGCATTGCCATCGACGAGACGCGGCGGCTGATCGCCTCGAACAAGGTCGAGGGCACCCCCGTCTACAACCGGGCCGGCGAACAGCTCGGGACCGTCTACAACTTCATGGTCGACAAGATCAGCGGCCAGGTCGCCTATGCGGTCATGTCCTTCGGCGGGTTCCTGGGACTGGGGGAAAGCTACCACCCGCTTCCCTGGCGGGCCCTCACCTACGACACGCGCCTCAGCGGCTATGTCGTCGACATCGACAAGGACCGCCTCGCTCAGTCGCCGTCCCATCGCGCCGACGAGGACCCGTTCGCCGACGACGCATACGGCGCCAAGGTCGACGCTTATTACCGAAGCGCTCCCACCTCGTGATCTGCAAGGCGCATCAGCATCCTGAGCCAAGTTTGGATACGATCTTGCGCCCTTAAAGCATGATCCGGCAAAGTGGATGCCCCTTCGCCGACACCAGGGTCATGTGAGCGCGCAGTCTGCCGCTGGGCGCAGCCGGCCATCGAGACGGCGGACGCCCTCGTCAGGCGCCATCGCATCAGGCCCGAGCGCATCGCCGCGCGCGTCGAGAGCTTCGATGCGGCCGTGCGGCTCGACTCGCGTGCGTCCGCAACCACCGAGGAAGCCCAATACGCCCTCGGCCTTCCGCTCGCCGCGATGGTGGTGCGTGGCCGCGTCGGCGTGCAGGAGATCATGGCCGAGGGCCTGCGCGACGAGGACGTGCTTCGCATCACGCAATGCATCGTCATGGAGGAGAATGCCGCCTTCACGCGCCGATTCCCGGCCGAGCGGATCGCCCGCGTGACCATCGCGCTCGATGACGGCGGCTCGTCTCCGAGCCGACGACGGCGCGCGGCGATCCGGACAGTCCCCGGGAGGACGACGAGGTCCTGCTGAAGTTCCGGTCTCTCAGCGGTTCCTTGGGTGACGAACGGCGGATGCGGATCGAGCGCGCGATCACCGAGCTTTGCCGGGATGAAAGCGCCCTCGGAAGCCTGTTGGAGACGGTCTTGCGCGCTTAGGCGGGAAAATCCGGCGGGCCGGTCTGCATCTGCCACGCGGAAGCCCAACCTGCAGGGCAGCATCTTGGCTCTTCCCCCAGAGCATCAAGATGGCTCGATTGGGCGAAAACGAGGGGAAATACCGATTGCGGAGGAAAGCCAATGTGCCAGATCTACGCCAGCCAACCACCTGAAAGTTACGCCTATGTCACGCGGTCCGTGCGCCTCAACGGTTACAGCACGTCGATCAAGATCGAGGCGAAGTTCTGGCGTGTCCTCGAGGAGATCGCGCGGCGCGAGGGCGTGGCGCTCACGTCGTTCTTGGCCACCCTGCACGACGAGGCCGAGGCGCTCCATGGCGAGGTCCGCAACTTCGCCTCGCTCCTACGCTGCACGTGTCTGGTCTATCTCAGCGAAACGCGCGAGCGGCCACAGGCCGAAACCGGGCAGAGGATGGCGACCGCCAAACAGGTCAGCCACCCTGTCCCATGAAGTACCACGGTAACACCCGGCGGGTCCTGATCGGCGCTACAGTTCCCGCCATCGCGCAACGACGACGGGGGGCCGCGGATGGCAAAGGCAGCCCACTCCATGATCCGCGTCCTGGACGAGGGCCGTTCGGTCGACTTCTATTCCAAGGCCTTCGGCCTGGACGTCGCCGACCGCTTTCCGTTCGACGGCTTCACCCTGGTCTATCTCCGTAACGGCAGCAGCGACTTCGAGGTCGAGCTCACGATCAACCATGACCGGACGGAGCCCTACGATCTCGGCAATGGATACGGCCACATCGCGTTCGTCGTCGACGATCTCGAGGCCGAGCACCGGCGCTTTGAGAGCCTCGGCCTGAAGCCCAACCCGATCAAGGAGTTCATGCGCGATGGGGCGCTCCTGGCAAAGTTCTTCTTCGTCCAAGACCCTGACGGCTACAAGATCGAGGTGATCCAACGGCACGGCCGATATCAATGAAACCTGACACGGGGCGCCGCACACCACGCCGCCCCGTGTTCGCTTCTGGACAATAACAAGAAAGACGTCCGGAGGCGGAAGCAACCTAAGGGAGGACCTGATGAAGGACCACGACGTCAGCCTGTCACGCCGCTCGCTGGTCAAGGGCGCGACCGCCGCCGCGTTCATGATCTCGGCAGGTGCGATCATCAACCCGATGGAGGCCTGGGGCCTCGAGGTGAAGGCGCTGAAACCGGAGACCCTGCAGACCTTGATCCAGATGGCGCGGGACATCTACCCGCACGATCGGCTCGCCGATCGCTTCTATGCCATCGCGGTGAAAGACTACGACACGAAGTCCGCTTCCGACGCCGCGCTGAAGAGCCAGATCGAGGAGGGCGTCGCCAAGCTCGATGAGCTTGCCAGGGCCAAGAACGGCACCCGCTACGTCGACGTGGGCTGGGAGGCGCAGCGCGTCGGCATCCTGCGGGACATCGAGAAGGATCCCTTCTTTCAGAAGGTACGGGGAGGGCTCGTCGTGAGCCTCTACAACCAAAAGGAGGTCTGGCCGCTCTTCGGCTACCAGGGCGAGTCCTACTCGCAGGGCGGCTACATCGAGCGCGGCTTCGACGACATCGAGTGGCTGTGAGCGCATCCGCTCGCCGCTTGACCTGAACGGGAGGAATCCATGCCTGCACCCTACGCACTTTCCGACGACTCGGTCGTCGTCATCATCGGCACCGGCGCGGGCGGCGGCACGCTCGCCAACGAACTGGCGCAGAAGGGCATCGACGTGGTCGCCCTCGAAGCCGGCGGCCGCCATGCGCCCGAGGACTTCATCAACGACGAATG
>DATBIR010000229.1:0-1812 GCA_036556825.1 Beijerinckiaceae bacterium | reverse complement strand
GTGGCTGATCTGCTGCGCGCTGCCGGCGACGGCGTCCGCCCAGGCAGGGCTGCGTCCGGTCCAGATCGGACCGTCGGGCTGCGTCGCGAGCAACCAGCCGACGTTCACGTGGACCGCGCCCCCGGGTGCCGTGGACTACCGCCTGACCGTCTTCGACGCCCTCGAGAACGCGCCGATCGACGTCTATCTCGCCGCCAACTCGTATACGCCGGCATCGGGCCTCACCACGATGCCGCCGTGGGGCCCCACCTATCGCTGGAAGGTCAAGGCGCGGTACCCCGACCAGGAGTGGTATTCCGAACCGCCTGAAGGGATGTACTTCACGGTCGGCTGCACGCCGCCGCCGGGCGCGGAGACGATCAGCTACTACCACCTCGATGCGGTCGGGAGCGTTCGCGCGGTCAGCGACCAGGCGGGCGCCGTCGTCGAGCGGCACGACTACCTGCCCTTCGGCGAGGAGTGGTGCGGAACCGGTCCGTGTGCGCCGGATGCCGGAGGCGAGCGCAGGCGCTTCACCGGGAAGGAACGGGACGCGGAGACCGGGCTGGATTACTTCGGCGCGAGGTACTACCCGCCGCACCTGGGTCGGTTTACGACGACGGACCCGGTGCTGGATCGCGGCGCCGCCCTGTTGAATCCTCAGAGGTGGAACCGTTACTCGTACGCCCTGGGCAATCCGGTTCGCTTCACCGATCCTGACGGCCGGAATCCGATCATCGTTGGACTGTTTCTGGGCGGCCTGTTCCTTTTGAACAACCCAACGAATGCAAACGTCACTCAAGGGCCTACGCACGACGCGATCGTCCCGAATGACACACTGATCGGCGGCGCCGGCGTCGCCAGAACACTAGTGACCCGAGGGGTAGCGGCCGCGGTCAAAGCTGAACTGCGCCACGCGGCCCGCGAGCAGGTTCTTGGCGCTGCCGAAGAGCAAGGGAAGAGATCGAAGCGGACCTTCACCACAGGCGACCGTAAGCGGGCATTCGAGAACAGCCGGGACGCCGAGGGAACTCCGCGGTGCGAATATTGTGGGGAGGAGTTGCAGTGGCAGCAGGGCAGCCCTGGCTCGTATGAAGCAGATCATCGCGATGCCTGGGTGAAGACCCATGATTCAAGTCCCGAGAACATCGCCGCCTCGTGCAGAGGATGCAATCGCGAGAAGGGTGCAAAGGATTTGGGAACCGAATGGGTGCCGCCGAAGGACCGGGAAGAGTAGTCGGATGCCACTCGGGCCCCGCAACCAGGCTGCCTTCGTTTGTGCTCATGTTTTCGCAGCCAGTCGGCCCATTCTCCTGGTATCCCGCGCAGGCGGAGACTGGCAATTCTTGTGTGGGGATGCTCATCCGGGCGGAAGCGAGCCGCGTGTCATAGGAATTGGGCACCTGCTCGACCGAGATCCAACGCTCCTCGAGCTCGACTCCCTTCCGGAGAACTGGGAGGCCGAGCGCAACGCCGTCGGCGGCACGTGGCGGAAGGCGGCTTGCGACGACGATTAGAGAGTCGTTCGGGCGCCGGGGCCGGCGCGCCCGCTACACGCTCACCGCATTTTGGGTTTAGGCCAGATCTAACAACGTACGCAGCCTCTGTTCGAGCGCGACGGGCGTGAACGGTTTCTGCAGGAAGTCGGTGCCCTCCGTGGGCCCCACCCGGGGGATCGACGCGTCGTCCGGGTAGCCCGACACGTAGAGCACCTTCATGCGCGGCCGGATCCCGGCCAGCACCCGCGCCAGCTCGGGCCCGCTCAGGCCCGGCATCACGACGTCGGTCAGCAGCACCGGGATCGCGCCCGGGTACGAGCGGCTGACCCGGATC
>DATBIR010000228.1:0-20472 GCA_036556825.1 Beijerinckiaceae bacterium | reverse complement strand
CGGCGCCGGATTTTCTGCGGCCGGCGGGTCCTCCCCAGCGCAAAATGCTTTAAAGGGAACGCGGCTGCTTCCATGCTACGGTGCAGCCTCAGCGTCCGGCCCCGTAGCTCAGCTGGATAGAGCAACTGCCTTCTAAGCAGTAGGTCGCAGGTTCGAGCCCTGCCGGGGTCGCCACGATCGCCCGTGACAGCTGCCGAAGCATCGCTCCAGCCGCGCCATGCGTCTTTTGGCGCGACGCGGAACCCGCTCCGCCGCCGCTCGCTTCACAACGCCAGCTTGAACCTGCTACCTCTGCCACCACCGTGAACCTGCAGGAACTTAAGACCTTGCAGGTTCGCCCGCACCGGACCATGTGTTCCGGCGCGCGCGAACCTGCTTGGGCCTGCTTTCGAAACGAGGCCGAAAGCGTGGAGACGCCTGCTGCCGGGGCGAGCATTGCGGGGAGCGGCCGCAAGCGGCCGACGGCGTGGCCGGCCTGGTCCCGGACGCGCACGCCATTTTACGGCCTCGTCATCGCCTTCGGCCTGATCGCTGTCGCCGCGGCGCAGGACGGCGACGAGGTGCGCCGTGCCCTGGCCGGGCTCGCCTCGAACCTCGATCTGCAGACGACCTTTCCCGTCCCCAAGAAGGGCTCGACGCTGTGGTCGTGGGTCGTCGACGCCGACGTCGTGCGCGTGCTCCTCTGGGTCGCGGTCGCCTGCGGCGCCGCGGCCCTGGCGTGGCATCTGATGGACATCCTGCCCAAGGGCTTCGCCAGGCAGGCGCGCTGGGGCGATGCGGGCATCGCGGGCCTGCCGGCCGCGTCCGGCACAGTCGCCGCCGCGCAGGACAGCGCCGACGATCTCGCCGCGCAGGGGCGCTTCGTCGAGGCCATGCACGTCCTTCTCCTGCAAAGCCTGTCCGAGATGCGAAAGCGCCTGGACACGCCGTTCGCCGACTCGCTGACCAGCCGCGAGATTCTGCGCCGCGCGCCCGTGTCCGACGTGGCCCGCGCCGCGCTCGCCGACATCATCGCCGCGGTCGAGCGCGCCTATTTCGGCGATCATGCGGTCGCGGCGGCGGATTACGGGCTCTGCCGCGCGCGTTTCGCGGCCCTCGGCGAAGCGCTCGGCCCTGGCGGACGGCGATGAGCGCGCCGTCCGTCTTCTCGCCCCGGCTGCTGCTCACCTTCGTCGCCCTGGCCGCCGGCCTGTTCGCGCTCTCGATCTACCTGGTCGCCTTCGGCGTTCGCGGAGAGCGCAGCGCGACGGGGCCGAGCACCTACTCGCGCTCGGCAATCGGCTATGCGGGGCTCGCCGAGTTGCTGCGCCGTCTCGGCATCGCGGTCGTGCAGGACCGGGAGCAGAATGCAGGCGCGATCCGTCCGACCGACCTCCTCGTCGTGACGGAGCCGCCGGTGTCGAGCGCGGCGGAGGAGACCAGGCTCGTCCCGGTCACGGCTCGGCAGGCGATCGTGGTGCTGCCCAAGTGGCAAGGTTTTCCGGACAGTAAGCATTCCGGCTGGATCGGCGAGGCGGTCCTGAAACCTGCGGAAACCGCCGACTGGGTGGTGTCGCTCACGGGCGCCAGGGGACGCACCGTGCGCGTGCCGAGGCCCCAAGCGTGGAGCGTCAACGCCCTCGGTGCCGCGCCGCAGGCCGGGCAGCAGGTGCAGCTTCTGACCGGGAGCGACCTCACGCCGGTCGTGGCGGCGCCAGAGGGAATCCTGGTCGGCGATCGGGTGGTCGGAGGGCAGCAGATCCGCATCGTTGCCGATCCGGATGTCCTGTCCAACCACGGCATCGTGCACGAGGCCAACGCACGCTTCGCACGCGCCCTGGTCATGGGGCTCAGCGGCCCACGCGGCCGCGCCATCTTCGACGAGACGGTGCATGGTTTCCGCGCCCCCGGACTGAACCCGTTGCGGCTGCCTTTCGAGGCGCCGTTCCACGTCGTCACGGCGCTCACCCTGGGCAGCATCGCCCTCATGCTGTGGGCAAGCGCGGCCCGTTTCGGCCGGCCGCTGACCGCTCCGCCGATTCTGCAGCCGGGCAAGCAGATGCTGATCCGCAATGCATCCCGGCTGATCGCGCTTGGCGGCCGCGGCGAGCCGATCGTGGCGGCCTATGTCGAGGCGACAATCCGCGACGTCGGCCATCGCCTGCACGCGCCGGCACGGCTCGACGCAGCCGGCCTCGTTGCCTGGCTCGATCGCACGGCCCGCGCGCGCGGCGTCGAGGGCGATCTCAACGAGCTTGTGCGCCGCACCGAGGCGCTCCGCATCGGCGCCCGCGCCGATGCGCGCATGCTCGTGCGCGTGGCGGCCGACGCCCATCGCTGGAAACAGGAGATGCTGAATGAATCTTGATCGCATCCAGGCGATCACCGAAGCGGTGCGCGGCGAGGTCCGCAAGGTGGTGGTCGGGCAGGACGGGGTCGTCGACCTGCTCCTCACCAGCCTCCTGTGCGGCGGGCATGTCCTGCTCGAAGGCGTGCCGGGCACGGCCAAGACCCTCATGACACGCGCCTTCGCAGCCAGCCTCGCGCTCGGCTTCGGGCGCATCCAGTTCACGCCCGACATGATGCCGGGCGACATCCTCGGCACCAACCTGTTCGATTTCCGCACCAACAGCTTCACGCTGACCAAGGGACCGATCTTCACCGAGATGCTGCTGGCGGACGAGATCAACCGCACGCCGCCCAAGACGCAGGCGGCGCTCCTGCAGGCCATGAGCGAGCGCACCGTCACGATCGACGGCAAGGATTATGGCCTCGGCGAGGCCTTCATGGTGGTCGCCACGCAGAATCCCATCGAGCAGCAAGGCACCTATCCGTTGCCCGAAGCGCAACTCGACCGCTTTCTGTTCAAGGTCCTGGTCGACTATCCGAGCCGGGACGAGGAGCGGGACATCGTGACCCGGCACGGCCATCATCCGGCAATGCCGCACCTTCAGGATTTCGGCCTTGCTGCCGTGGTCGACCGCAACGACCTGGTCAGCGCGCGGCGGGCGGTCGCCGCGCTGCGCCTGTCGGAGATCCTCGTCGACTATATCGTCGACATCGTGCGGGCGACCCGCAACGACCAGGCCATCGAGACGGGTGCGTCCACGCGGGCGGCTGCGATGATGGCGTCGGCCAGCCGCGCCTATGCGGCGACGCAGGGGCGCGACTTCGTCATCCCCGACGACGTCAAGGCCCTCGCGGCACCGCTGCTGCGTCACCGCATCGTGCTCTCGCCCGGCGCCGAGATCGACGGCCTCACGCGCGACGCGGTCATCCGGCAGATCCTCGACCAGACGGCGGCGCCACGATGATCGCGCCGACGCCGCGCGCCGCCGCGCTGTTCGCGCTCACGGTTCCGCTGGCGCTCGTCCTCGTTGCGATCGACGTGCAATATGCGGCGTTGGCGGTCGCGGGTGCGCTCCTGGTGCTGGCGGGATTTGCCGCCGATGTGCTGATGGCATTTCCGCTGCGCAGGCTCGATGTGGCGGTGCGACCGCCCGAGCGGCTCCTGATCGGCGAGGCCGGCCGCGTCGCGGTCGAGATCGGGGCGGCGCGGTTCTCCCGCGGCACGCACCTCGATGTTCTCCTCGACCACCGCGGCGAAGTCGACAGCGACGGCGCGCAACGCGTCCTTCTCGAGCCGGGCACCGGCCTGCGCGCGCACATCGTCCTGACGCCGCGGCGTCGCCAGAAAATTCATCTCGACGCGCTCTGGCTGCGCTGGGCTGGACCGCTCGGGCTCGGACGCTTCATCCGGCGCGTTCCGCTCGACGCGGTCGTCGACGTGGTGCCCAACGTGCACGGCAGCGGCGGCACGGCCTTGCGCATGCTGGCGCAGGACGCCCTGCACGGTTTGAAGCCGCAGACCCAGCGCGGCGAGGGGACCGAGTTCGACGCGCTGCGCGACTATGCGCCCGGGCACGACCCGCGCCAGGTCGATTGGAAGCATTCCGCCCGGCACCGCAAGCTGCTCTGCAAGGAGTTCCGCACCGAGCGCAACCATCACGTCGTGCTCGACTTCGACACAGGACGTCTCATGCGCGAGCCGATCGACGGCATCGCGCGCCTCGATCATTGCGTCAATGCCGGCCTTGCCCTCGGCGCCATCGCCTTGCGCGGCGGCGATCTCGTCGGGCTCTACGGCTTCGATGCGGCCGTGCGCACGTATCTGGCTCCGCTTCGCGGCATGGAGCGTTTCGCCCGGCTGCAGCGCGCCACGACGGAGCTCGCCTATCATCCCGAGGAAACCAACTACACCCTCGGCCTCGCCGAGCTGACCATGCGACTGCGGCGGCGCGCGCTGGTGATCCTGTTCACCGAGTTCGTCGACACCATCACGGCCGAGCTGATGATCGAGAGCCTCGGGCGCATGGCGAACCATCATGTGGTCGTGCTCGTGACCCTGCGCGACGGAGCCCTGGAACGGGCGCTCGACGCCGAGCCGGCGAGCGTCGAGACGGTCGCCGGAGCCGTGATCGCCGAGCATTTCCGGCGCGACAGGAGCGTCGTGCTCGAGCGCCTGTCGCGTCTCGGCCTGCACTGTCTCGACGTCGCCCCGGGCGGCTTGTCGGTCGCGCTCGTCAACCGCTACCTCGACATCAAGTCCCGAGGTCTTCTGTGAGCGACATTGCCGATGCTCCCGCGCCTGGCGCCGCCGCTTCGTCGCTGACCCTGCGCAGCAACGCCTTCCGGCGCGGGCGCGAAGCCGGCTGGCGCGAGCTCGAGCGCCTCGTCGAGAAGGCCGACCGCCACGGCATGGGAGCCCTCGACGTGGAGGAGGTGCAGCGCCTGCCGACGCTCTATGCGGCGGCGATCTCGTCGCTGTCGGTGGCGCGCAGCATCGCGCTCGAACGCAACATGCTGCTCTATCTCGAAAACCTGAGCTTGCGCGCATTCCTCCTGGTCTATGGTCCGCGCGAGACCCTGATCGCCTGCGCGCGCGACTTCTTTCGCCGCGGCTTCCCGCAGGCCGTGCGGGTGTCGGCGCTGCCGATCATGCTGGCGCTCGTCGCGATCCTGGCCGGCGTCGCGGCCGGCTACCTGCTGGCGAAAGACGACGAGGTCTGGTTTTCGGCCCTGGTCCCCGGCGATCTCGCCGGCGGGCGCGGCCGCGCAAGCACCCGCGAGAGCCTTCTCGAAACCGAGATCTTCGCGCCGTGGCCCGGCTTCGCGCAGTCCTTCGTGGTCTTCGCCAACTTTCTGTTCCGGCACAACACCGTCGTCGGACTCATGACCTTCGGCCTCGGGGTGGTGGGCGGCGTGCCGACGCTGATGCTGCTCGTCTACCAGGGACTGGGCTTCGGAGCGTTCCTCGCGCTGCACGCAAATCGTGGCCTGGCCACCGACTTCCTGGGCTGGGTCGCCATTCATGGCGTGACGGAGTTCGGCGCCATCATCTTGTGCGGCGCCGGCGGGCTGGTCATCGCCAAAGGCGTGCTGTTTCCCGGCCCCGCGGCGCGCCTCGACAACGTTGCGGCGGTCGGCCGGACGGCGGCGCGTCTCGCCGTCGGCGCGGTGGCGATGTTCTTCATCGCCGGGCTGATCGAAGGCGGGCTGCGCCAGCTCGTCGCTTCGACGCCGGCGCGCTTCGCCTTCGCGGCCGCCACGCTGGCGGTATGGCTGGCTTACTTTCTCGGGGCGGGCCGACGATGACCGCGCTGCACGAGGTCCAGGACCGGGTCTCGCGGCTGTTCGGCGCGGCGCATCGTAACCGGCGCATGATCCTCACGCCCGAAGGCGTCGAGCTGCCGGTCGAGCTCGCCGAGCCCGGCGAGCGGCTGGTCGCGTTCACGCTCGACCTGTTCATCTGGCTCTGCGCCACGGTGGTGCTCTACTTCGGCATCGTCGCCCTGTTGCTGGCCGGGGTTGCAGGCCCGATCGCCGTCACGCTGATCCTGTTCATCGCCTTCATCGTCCGCAATCTCTACTTCATCTATTTCGAGATCCTGTGGCGCGGCGCGACGCCCGGCAAGCGCATCTGCGGCCTGCGCGTGATCGACAGGCGCGGCGGCCCGACCGAGAGCGGGGCCATCGTCGCGCGCAACCTGACGCGCGAAGTCGAGGTCTTTCTTCCATTGGGCCTGTTGCTGTCGGCCGGCGGCGGCGGAGCCTTCGCGGAGCTTTCGATCTTGGCGTGGCTCGCCCTGTTCGCCGCGCTGCCGCTGTTCAACCGCGACCGGCTGCGGAGCGGCGACCTGATCGCCGGCACCATGGTGGTCGCCGTCCCGAAGGCGCTGCTGCTCGGCGAGCTGGGCAACGCGCCGGCGGCCTACACGTTCTCGACGCGTCAGCTCGGTGTCTACGGAGCCTTCGAGCTGCAGGTGCTCGAAGAGCTGCTGCGCCGGCCGCCCACACCCGACGCGGAGGGCCTGCTCGTGAATGTGTGCGAGAGGATCGTCAAGCGCATCGGCTGGCCCGACGCCGTGGCCGCGACCGACGTACGACCGTTCCTGAATGCCTTCTACGCCGCCGAGCGCGCGCAGCTCGAACGCGATCGCCTGTTCGGCAAGGTGCGCGCCGACAAGCACGGCTGAAGGAGCCTCGGGAAGCGAGCCGGATCGACCAACTGAACCGGTCTCGCGCGAGCCATCTCAGTCGAAGACGCTGACGATCTGGTCGAGCTCGAAGCCTTCCTTGACCGAGCGCAGCTGAAAGTAAAGGACCGCGCCGAGAACCGCGCTGAAGGCGCCGGCGAGCACCTGCCAGGCCCCTGTCACCAATGCGGCCACCGTGCTCAAGCCGGCCAGGACAAGCCCGAGGACGTAGCCGACGGCGATGTTCACCAGCATCAGCACGATCACGATCCCCAGGATGCGCCAGCGATGGCCCTTCGTCAGGGCGGCGCTGCGCGACAGGCTGGCGAAGACGCCTTTGCGCTCGACGACGCAGGCCTGCGGCGCGATGTAATAGACGCACATGACGATGAAGGCCGGGATGACGAGGAGAATCATGCCAAGCATCGCCATGAAGCCAAAGCAGAACGAGACCCCGAGCAGCGGCAGGAGACGCCGCAACGCCACCGCAAGCGACTCCGAGAAGGTGAACGGGCGCCCGCGCAGGTCCTGCACGACGCCATAGGTCACCGCTGCGCTCGCCAGCATCCCGCAGACGAAAACGAGGAGGAAACCCGCAAGGCCGATCACGAATGTAGAGGCGAAGGCCTCGGGCGGAATGAAGGGGAGCACCAGGAGTGGAACCGACGGGACGAGCGTCAGCACGAAAAAGAGAATGAAGTGCCGCGTGAAAACTTCGAAGCTGCGCCCGAAGACGTCGCCCACCCGAAATTCAAAAGTCCTGCCGGGCGGGGCGTGCATCGACGAAGTAGCCATGGCTCGCTCTCTGACGTTTGCCGGAGGGCCGCCGGCGATTGAGGGAGGACTGACCCCGGGTCTGAGAATAATCGGCGGCACCCTGGGAAAAGCAAGCATCCCTTGTTCATGAACCTGGTCCGCCCGGAAGTGCGGCGGGGCAGGGGGGGCTGGACACCTGTGGCCCGATGTCGGCTGGGCCGGACTGGACGGCGCGCCTGGCCGTGGCTAGGAGCGGGGCACCCGCATCGGCCGGAATGACTTTCGGGCCGATGGTCCGGTCGCCTCAACCTCCTCACGCAAGGATCCTGCATGCAACTCGGCTTCGTTTTCGCCGGCATCTCCGCGCTCGTCCTGTTGGCCGGTCTTCTCTCGATTCGGATCGGCCGCAAGAACCGCAAGCTCGCGGAAGCGAGCGCCTCATGGTCGTCGACCACGGGCAAGGTCATCGCCCTGTCGATCGCCGAGCGCGAGCGGCGCACCAACGACGGCGCCTACACCGTCTACCAGCCGAAGATCGAATACACCTATGAGGTGGCGGGGACCGCCTATGCGGGACAGCGGCTCGGCTTCGCCAATTCCGAACGCACGACCATGAGCGCGGCGCAGAAGCTCACCGCCGGCTATGCAGTCGGTCAGCCCGTCCCGGTGTTTTACGACCCCGCCGATCCGCAGTCGGCGACGCTCAGCACCAGCACGTCGGGAACAAGGGTCTCGGAAATCTTCGGCGCCGTCCTCGCCGTCGCTGGCCTTGCCGGCACCCTATTCGGGCTCTACATGGCCGCCGCGATGACGTGGTGACGGCCGAGCCGATACCCTTTCCCGTCGCACCGCGATCCGGTCCAGGCAGTACATGCGCTCGTTGACGACCGCCGGGCATATCCCGCCGGGGAACTGGGCAGGCAGGTCGATGCGTTGATGCAGCGGCGGCCCGGCGCGTGTTCGCCGGGGTCCTGAGGGAGCGGCTTCGCCATGCTCGATCTGCCCCACGCCCGGGACCGTATGGTCGATGTCCAGATCGCCCGACGCGGCGTGCGCGACCGCTATGTGCTGGACGCGATGCGCCGCGTGCCGCGCGAGGACTTCGTCGAGCCCGGCTTCGAGGAATTCGCCTACGAGGACGGACCGCTGCCGATCGGCGAGGGCCAGACGATCTCGCAGCCCTATATCGTGGCGTTGATGATCGAGGCCGCCGAGATCAAGCCTGGCGACAGCGTCCTCGAGGTCGGCGCCGGCTCCGGCTACGCGGCGGCGGTAATGAGCCAGATCGCCGATCGCGTCCATGCCATCGAGCGCCACCCCTCCCTGGCCGACGCCGCCCGCCGCCGCTTTGAAAAGCTCGGCTACGACAACATCGAGCTGCGCGCCGGCGACGGCACCAAGGGCTGGCCGGAGGCAGCGCCCTTCGACGCCGTTCTGGTCGCCGCCGGCGGCCCGCAGGTGCCGCAACCGCTGAAGGAGCAGCTCGCCGTGGGCGGCCGGCTGGTGATCCCCGTCGGCGACGACATCCACGACCAGCGCCTGCTCAAGGTTACCCGCCGCGATCGCGACGACTACGTGGAGGAGGATCTGGGCGCGGTCAGGTTCGTGCCCCTGATCGGCGAGCGCGGCTGGTCCGAGGACGGGCGCCGCTCCGCCACGAACCACCTCCCGGGTCAATCGCGCGGCCAGACCTTGCCGGAGATGATTGCCGAAGCGGCCGAGCCGCTGCCCGATCCCGACGATGCCGCCTTCGCGCGGCTGTTCGACCGCTTCGCCGGGCGCCGCGTCGTGCTGCTCGGCGAGGCGAGTCACGGCACATCCGAATTCTATCGGGCGCGCGCCGCGATCACCCGCCGCCTGGTCGCCGAACACGGTTTCACGATCGTGGCGGTCGAAGCCGACTGGCCCGACGCGGCCGCGGTCGACCGCTACGTGCGCCATCGTCCGGGCCCTGGTCCGGCGGAGCCGCCGTTCCAGCGCTTCCCCACCTGGATGTGGCGCAACACCGACATCGCCGACCTCGTCCACTGGATGCGCCGGCACAATGACCAGGTGGTCGAGGCCAAAGCCCGCACGGGCTTCTACGGGCTCGACCTCTACAACATGCGCGGCTCGATCGCGGCGGTGCTCGCCTATCTCGAGACCGTCGACCCGGGCGCCGCGGCCGTGGCGCGCGAGCGCTATGGCTGCCTGACGCCGTGGCAGCGCGAGCCGTCGACCTACGGCCGCGCCGTCCTTACCGAGGGCTACCGCAAATGCGAGCAGGCGGTCGTCGAGCAATGCCGCGATTTGCTGCAGCGGCGGCTCGTCTATGCGGCGCAGGACGGCGACAGCTTTCTCGACGCGGCGCAGAACGCGCGCCTCGTCGCGTCGGCGGAGCGATACTACCGCATCATGTATTACGGCGGCCCGGAATCCTGGAACCTGCGCGACACGCATATGTTCGAGACGCTTGCGCATCTGCTCGAGGCGCGAGGCCCGTCGTCCAGGGCCGTGGTGTGGGCGCACAATTCGCATATCGGCGACGCCCGCCACACCGAAATGGGCATCGTTCGCGAAGAGCTGAATATCGGCCAGCTCTGCCGCGAGCGCTTCGGCGACGAGGCCGCCCTGATCGGCTTCGGCACGCATGCGGGAACGGTCGCGGCGGCGTCCGACTGGGACGGCGACATGGAGGTGAAGCGCGTGCGGCCGTCGCACCGCGAGAGCTACGAGCGGCTATGCCACGATGCGGGCGTGCCGCGCTTCCTGCTCGACCTCGCAAAGGACCGCCACCCGGCGCTGCGCCATCGCCTGCTCGAGCCGCGGCTGGAGCGCTTCATCGGCGTGATCTATCGCCCCGAGACGGAGCTGATGAGCCATTACGCCGACGCCTCGCTGCCGCAGCAGTTCGACGCCTATGTGTGGTTCGACGAAACCACGGCCGTGACGCCCCTCGGGAGGGAGCACGCGAAGGCCGGCGTGCCCGATACGTATCCGTTCGGGCTGTGAGGAATGCGATGCGCGCCGCCCCGCCTCGGCGTCCGTGGGCCGGATGCGGCGGAGTGGTCAGCGCTTCGCCGACAAAGATCATGCGCCCCGAGGATGACGGGAGCGCGGGCGTCTAAGCGAGTCCCGCCCGACACGCCGGCAGACATGCACTCACGGCCGGCATGAAAATTTCGCAGGGCCGTCGCCGAACTTTTGCCATTCCGAGCGCCGAGGCTCTGGAGCGCTGGCGGGCACGTGGCTGATCCTCACGGAGAGTGGAGGAGCTTATGAAACATATTGCCGTTAGCGAGCTCAGCACGATTGCGGATGTGCATCCTCCAAAAACGGGAATGTCGCGGAAGGAGCGGCTCGAGCGCTGGGCCGAATGCCTCGAACGGAACCCCGACAGGGAGCTCAGGACCCTGCATGGCATCGAATACGGTCCGCGTGACCAGCGCCTTGCAGCCCGGGCCGACAACTCGCCCCTGACCGTCGCCTACAGCGACCCGGTCCTGCGGGAGGAGGGGCTGGCCGGCGACCGGCTCGGCGACGCGCTGAGCTTCTTCGACATGTCGGAGCGCGATGCGCACCGGGTGTTCTGCTCGTGCCTGTACGGCGCGAAGATGCACGCCGGCGAGGTCGCATACCGCGTGCGCAGGCTGGCCGGTCCGCGGGCGGGGATGCTGCCGCTTGCGCTCGGCGCTGCCCTCGTCGCGACCGCGATTCCGGTGCTTGCCCTCGTGCTGGGTTGAACCTTGCCGGCTGACTGTCCGGTACGCGCGGCGGACCGGACAGGGGCCGACGCCGCGGGGAATGCGGCATGATACCCGCCGTCGGGCGGGCGCCTTCGGACACCCTCCGAGCGGCGGCGAGCGTGTGTGCCGACCCGGCTGCACGCGCGTTCGTGCGTCGGGCCGCGTCGCTTTGCAACGAGGTTTTAACTTCCGTGCGAGACCCTTTGCGCATGACCACGCTTGAGCGCAGCCGGGCCCATGAAGGAGTTCGTTCTTAGGCATCTCGCGATCGTCCGCGAGAAGGGCCCCGTCTGGCAGATCAACGTGGTCTGGAAGACCATCGCGATCATCGGCGCGCTCGTCTTCGCCGCACATCTGGTGGCGCAAAAATCGCTCGATCGCCGGGGCCTGGCGCACCTCGCCGCCAAGGAGGCCGCGCCGGCCAAGGACCGGGTGCGGAGCCGATGAGGCGCCGCTCACCAGCCGTCGCGCGGGAACCTTGGCCTTTATCCCGGAGTTGACTGGGAACTTCGACCTAAGCTGCGACTTG
The DNA here is from genome assembly GCA_036556825.1 of Beijerinckiaceae bacterium. Lineage (GTDB taxonomy): Bacteria > Pseudomonadota > Alphaproteobacteria > Rhizobiales > Beijerinckiaceae > JAJKJG01. Next base: position 8,947 of record DATBIR010000228.1, on the reverse strand, counting down.
GGTCGGTGGACCCAATTCGCCTGGAAATCATTCTAGACGGACAGGGTCGATCCCACGAGGTCCGGGGCAGGGTGCGCCGGACGAGCCTGTTGGCGTATCGGCATGCGTTGTCCTGAACCCGCCCTCGATCGGCCTGAGCCGCATTCCGATGCCTGGACCGCACGCGCGTCAGGATCGCGCATCGTCGCGCCTGGGCGCAATTGCTGGCGCGTTGCGCAGGCCCGCCGGGCGGCGGTCCTGATCGATGGCGGGCCGTATTTCGCCCAGCTCGAGGATGCGCTCCGTCAGGCGCGGCGATCGATCCTGATCGTCGGTTGGGATTTCGACGGCCGCATCCGTTTGCGGCCCGACGCCGACCCTGAATCGTCGCCGCCCCTCGGCCAGCTGTTGCGATCGCTGGTCGAGACCCGTCCCGAGCTCGAGATCCGCATCCTGGTCTGGAGCGTCGCCGTCATCCATGCGCCCGGCGCGCCGCTGCCGCTCCTGTTCGGAGCCGAGTGGCAGGACCACCCGCGCATCCGCCTCAAACTCGATACGCACCACCCGAAATATGCGGCGCATCACCAGAAGATCGTGTGCATCGATGAAGCGCTGGCCTTCGTCGGCGGCATCGACCTGACGGTGCGACGATGGGACCGCAAGCCGCATCTCGCGCACGACCCGGCGCGGCTCAGCCCCGAAGGCGATCCGTACAATCCCGTGCACGACATCCAGATGGTGGTCGACGGCGAGGCGGCGCAAGCCATGTGCGCGCTCGGCCGGTCACGGTGGCGCAACGCCACCGGTGAGGAGCTGGGCAAATGCCCAGCCAACGAAGGCTTGTGGCCGCCGGCGCTCGAGCCGCATTTCACCGCCACGCCCGTGGCGGTCGCGCGGACGGAGCCGGCCTGGTGCGACGCGCCCGCCGTCATGGAAGCGGCGGCGCTGACGACGGATGCGCTGCGCGCTGCGCAACGCACCGTCTATATCGAAGCCCAGTACATGACCGCGTCCTATGTCGGCGATGTTCTGGCCGAGAGCCTTGCCCGCGAGACCGGGCCCGAGGTGATCGTGCTGATGACCCACTTGTCGCGCGGCCTGCTCGAACGCCTGGTGATGGGCAGGAACCGCGACCGCCTGATCCGCCGTCTCAAGCAGGCCGACCGCTTCAACCGCCTGCGCATCTACTACCCGGTGGTGCCCGGGCCGGGCGGCGAGCAGCAGGTGATGGTTCATTCCAAGCTGATCATCGTCGACGACGCGTTCATCCGCGTCGGCTCGTCCAACCTCAACAACCGCTCGATCGGCCTCGACACCGAATGCGATCTCGCCATCGAGGCGACCACCGACGCAGCCCGGAGCGCGATCGCCTCCATCCAGCGCGAGCTGGTGGCTGAGCATGTCGACGCCGATCCGGCGGCGGTCGACGCCGCCATCGCGGAGACGGGCTCGGTCATCGGCGCCATCGAACGGCTCAATACCAGGCCGCGCGGCCTGCGCCTGTTCGAGGCGATGTCCGGAAAAGGGCCGGCGCGGCCGGTCTTCGGCACGGGCTTGCTCGATCCCAAGCAACCCTTCGCGCCGCTCCGTCTCCTGTGGGCCGGCAAGAGCCTGATCCGGCGCAGTGGCCACCACCTTGCCGAGCAAGGCCAGGCGGCTGGAAAAGGATCAGAGCGTGTCTGATTCAATTCGACTGTGATCCCGCTCATGATCCGGCGAGGTGGCCGCCACGTCGCCGGATCGGATCATGCGCCGCTGATCATTGGAGCGGCGCGATTCAATCCCGAAGCAATCATGCTCTGGGACTCCAACGTGCAGCTGGCTTGGGCGCTCGACCGAGGCACTTGCTAACCCCGGATCGCTTCAAGCTCCGTTGACTGCTTCGTCGCGCGCCTCCCGCCGACGCTCGCCTTGCGCCGGAACGCGAGCTCGGTCGCCGCGAACAGAATGCTGCCGATGGCGAGCGGCACGAGAAAATAGACGAAGCGGAACACGATCAGCGCCCCGATCACCTGGGTCCCGGGCAGAAGATACGTGACCACGCTCTCGATGACGCCGAGCCCGCCCGGAACATGGGCAATCAGCGACGTGACGTTGGCGATCACGTAGACCGAAGCGACCGCGAGATAAGGCACCTCGCCGGCGCTCGCCAGCGCCTGATGCAGCGAGGCCGCCACACAGGCGAAATTGACGGGGCCGATCACGATCTGGCCGACGGCGAGGCGCAGCGGCGGCATCGCCACGCTCCAGCGCCGCCATCTGAACGGACGCCGGACGCGCGCCGCCAGCATCAGGTAAATGGCGGGCGCTGCCAGGCACGCCGCCCCGAGGGCCCTCGCGCCCGACGCGCTCAGTCCGGTGATCTCGGCGGCAAGATCGGCACGCGCCAGCAGGGCGATGCCGCCGAGCGTGGCGAGGCCGAGCCCGACCGTGATGCCGCAGAACACGATCAGCTTGGCGATCTCGGCCGCCCGGAGGCCCCAGCGTGCGTAGAAGCGGTAACGGATGGCGCCGCTGCTCAGGGCCGCGAAGCCGATATTGTGTCCGAGCGAGAGGCTGGTGAAAGAGGCGAGCGCCACCTTGGGATAGGGCAGCGGCCGCCCGACATAGCGCAGCGCCAGCCAGTCGAATCCGGTCAGGCACAGGTAGCTCGCGGCGGCAAAGGCGCCCGCCGATGCGAGGCGCCAGACCGGGATGGCCGTCACCGAGGCGACGAGCTGATCCAGGCTGTAGCGGCTCAGGGTGCGATAGAGCAGGAACGCGGCGAGGCAGACCAGCGCCACGGCGACGAGCGGCATCCAGCGACGACCGCTTTTCGAGGTGCCCGCCTTCCGCACGTCCTTGCCATGCCCCATTGCTGCCTCAGGTCTCACTGCATGCCTGGCCGGTTAACGCGCCGAGGCCCTCTGCCGATCCCTGACGCATGATCGCCAAAGCCTGCGCCCGGACTCGATCCGGGGGCGGGCCCCGCCTTGCCGAATAGGTCACGCGACTCAAAAGGATGCAGAGGGTGGTCGATTCCGATCTGCGCGGCTGCGCCCCATTCAGTGCTGGGCTTCGGCCTCGTCGCGTCTGGCATGATGGTCGCGCGGGGCGACGACATGGAACTCGACGAGCAGGGGCAGGTGGTCCGACGCGAGGCGGGCGAGCGGCGTGCGGATCGCCTCCGCCCGCACGACCTCGATCGACCTGCTCACGAACACATGGTCGAGGCGCAGGAACGGCGCGCCGCTCGGATAGGTCGCCTGCTGCCGGCGCGAACGTTGGGCAAGCTGGGCGTCCCGGAACTGCGCGGCGAGCTTGCGATACACCCGCGAACGCGGGATGGCGTTGAGGTCGCCGGCAAAGATCACCGGCTCCTGGCACCGGGCATGGCGGAGCCAGTCCGGGCCGAGCAGGGCGTCGACTTGCATCAAGCGTTCCGGCCCGCGCAGGCCGAGATGGGTGTTGATGATCTGGATGTCGGCGCCGCCGACATTGACGCATGCCCACAACGCCCCGCGCGGCTCGACGAAACGCCGCCCGCCCCAGCAGGGGAGGGCGCCGGCCCTGACGAGCTTGGAGGGGCGCGTGGTCAGGATGGCGTCGCCGTATTGTTCCTCCATCACGGTGAGCGCCGGGTGGAAGTGCATATGCATGCCGAGCTCGCGTGCGATCGCCTCGGCCTGATCGACGCCGCCCGAGCGCACGCGCCCGATATCCAGCTCCTGCAGCGCGACGATGTCGGCCTCGCAGGCGGCAATCACCTCGGCGATGCGGGCAGGGGACAGGTGTCCGTCACGGCCGAGACAGCGGTGGACGTTGTAGGTGAGAATGCGAGGCACGCCGTGTTCTCCAGCCGAGCGCGAGCGGCTCGTTTAGCAAACGTGCTCGGGGGCTCAAGCGCCTCACCCGTTCGATCGGTTCCACCGCGGACCTGGCGGTGCAATGCATGACATTGATCATGACCGTGCCGGTCTCATGGTCCGGCTATTCCGTGAAGTCGAATTCCTCTTCCCGCGCGTTCAACATCCGCGCCAGGGTCTGCAACGCCTCGCGCAAGCGCTCGAGCGGCGGCGTCGCCAGGGCCAGCCTGATGGCGTTCGGGGCATGGCCGGCACTGACGGCGAAAGCGCTCGACGGCGTCAGCGCGATGCCGCGGCGGGCCGCGGCGGCGACGACCGCCTGCGAGCGCCAGTGTTCCGGCAGGGGCAGCCACAGATGATAGGACCGGCTGTCGGCCTCCACGGTGAAGCCGGCCAGACATTCGGCGGCGACGCGCTGGCGCTGCGCGGCATCCTCCCGCTTGCGCTTCACCAGTTCCGTCACGGTGCCATCGGACATCATCCGCTGCGCGGCCGCGAAGGCGAAGCCGGTCGCGGCCCAACCGCCCGACCGGATCGACGCCATGACGTTTTCCCGCAGCCGGGCCGGGCTCCTGATGAAGCCTAAGGTCAGCCCGGGGGCGATGCGCTTCGACAGGCTGTCGAGCAGCACGCAATGTTCGGGCGCTTGCGCCGCGAGCGGCGGATCGTCGGAGAGAAATCCGTAGATCGCGTCCTCGATGATCGGCAAATCGAGCTTTTGCGCCAGGCGCGCCACGTCGTTGCGGCGCTCGGGCGACATGGCGATGCCCAACGGATTGTGCAGCACCGGCTGGAGATAGAGCGCCGACAGCCGCGCCTCGCGGTGCGCCTTCTCGATCGCGTCGGGGCGCACGCCGGCCTTGTCCATGGCGAGCGGCACGAGCGCGAGGCCGAGCCGCGCCGCAATGCCTTTCACGAAGGGATAGGTGATCGCCTCCACGCCGCACCGTCCGCCGGTCGGCACCAGCGCTGCGAGAGCCGCGGCAATGCATTGCCGGCCGTTGCCGGTGAAGGCGAGTTCGTCCGGTCGCGGACACCAGCCGCCGCGCCCGATCACCCGGGTCGACAGCTCCCGCAAGGCCGGCGTGCCGCCGCTCGTGGCATGGCTCAGGGCAGGATGCAGTGCTTCCGGCTGCAGCAGGCCGGCGAGGCTCTGCGCCATCAGCTCGGATTGCACCGGCAGGATCGGATAGTTGAACTCGAGGTCGACGCGCGCGTCACGCGGCTCCGCCGCCACGGCCGCGCCTGCCGTCGGCGATCCCGAGATGAAGGTGCCGCGGCCGACCTCGCCGACGACCAGGCCGCGCCGCAGCAGCTCGGCATAGACCCGGCTCGCCGTCGAGGCCGCGATACCTCTGTCGTAAGCAAAGCTCCGTTGCGGCGGCAGGCGGTCGCCCGGTTTCAGACGTCCCTCGACGATGTCGGTCGCCAGGGCGTCTGCCAGCTTCATGTAGTCGGTCGACATTATTGCACCGAGAGCAATGTTCCGCTTGTATCGGTGCATTTACCAGATCATTGTCACTCCTGCAATCGACATTGCACCGAGATTGATCGCTGGTGCAGGTCGGTCATCGAGGCAAATCCCGCTGCCCTCCGCTGGGCCCGCGACATACCCGTCGCGCGTGCCTGCGCGCGGCGCAACGGAATGTTGAGCAGGAGGCGGCCATGGTCGCAGTGATCGTTCGGTCGGAAGTCGGCACGACGCGCATTGGTGCGCCGGTGCGGATCGCACAGTTGCTGAGCGCATGCATGTCGGCCCTCGCGGCTGAATACCGCGCGCGCCAGGCCGCCAAGGCTCTCTACGGGCTCAACGACCATATGCTCGCCGATATCGGCCTGTCGCGCGCCGACATCGAAACGGCCGTGCGGAAAGGACGCGCCGCGGTCACGGGCGCGCACGACATCTGGTGCGGGCGATAACCGGTGTAACGAGCGCCGTCGTCGAGACGGGCTGCTGCCGTCACGAGCGCGCGGCGAGCTGGCGGGTCCCTCCGGTCAGGGCGCCAGGAAGGATCTCGGCCGCGCCCGAGATGGTCGGCCATGCCGAAAGCGGGGCGGGACCAGGGCTCGTCGAGGCGCCGACCAGCAGGGCCGGATCGATAGGGACGGGCTGGCTGGGACGCGGCGGCGGCAGGAGCGACGCCGTCTGCGTGACCGGCTTCCTGGCGCGGATCACGACGAGGTCGCGGCCGGCCGCGGCGAGCGCCTCGGGCCGGCTCAGCTGGCCAAGCTCGACGCCCTTGCGGCTGAGTGCGGCGAAGGACGCATGCTGGCCGCCGTCCTCGTAGGTGGTGCGGATCGCGCCGCTGCCCTGTTCGACGAGCTCGGCGACGCGCGCCTTCTGCTCCGTGACGCGGGCGCTCGCGAGCGCTTCGACTTTCGGGTCCTTGAACGGGCCAAACGCGTAGCGGATGCCCGAGACGCCGACCGGAGGCTCCTGGCCGGTTGCCTCGAAGCGATCCGAGCCGTCCTTGAGCTGGCGCCAGAAGGCGATGTTGGGATCGGTCCGGTATTTGGCCAGGTTCTCGGCGGTCATGCGGAACGGGAAGGCCTGGACCTGGAAGGCCTTCTGGCCTCCGGCAAAGGCCTCGCGGGCGAGCGCGTAGATTTCCCTGACGCCGTCGTCGGTCATGGCGTAGCAGCCGGCCGACGTGCACGCCCCATGCACCATCAGGAAAGCGCCGTCGGCGCCGTTGGCCCGGTCGTAGGCATTGGGGAAGCCGAGATCGAACGACAGGTAATAGGACGAGTTCGGATTCATCTGCTTCGGGGTGACCGAGTAGAAGCCTTCCGGAGCCTGCCGGTCGCCCTGCTTCTGCTTGGGCCCGAGCTGTCCCGACCAGCGGCAGATGGGAAAGGTCTTGAGCAGCACGTAGCGGCCGCTGCGCGCCCGCTTCCACACCTCGAGCTCCGACTCCTTCTTGTAGATCCGCATCAGGATCGGCGCCGCCGGGTTCGTATCGCGGGCCTTCATCAAGGCGAGCGTCTGGCCGGGGATCGGCGCCAGCGCCTTGCCCTGCGCAGCCGCAGCCGTTGGCTGGCCCGCCATGAGGGCCACCGCTACAGCTGCCGCGCAGCAGAGATGCTTGCCAATACTCGACACGTCTGACGCCATGGAACTCTGCCCCCATGCCGCTTTGCACCAGATTGGGGCGGAATAGGGGAGCCGCCGCCGTAATGGACCCGGGGAGCCCCTCCGGGTCAAGGCCAAGCTGCCCGATCCTGCCGACATGGCCGGACCGAGGGGGGCCGGTCCGGCCTGTCGGGGTGGATTAGGCTTCACGCGGGAGCAGCAGGACAAGGGGCGGCTCGCGTCAAGGTTACCCCTTCACCGCCCGTCCCCGGATCGGCAAGGGATCGAGGGGAGGGCGAGCCTAACCAACCAGGAAAATAGAACGGCCCCGCATCTGGGAGAGTGCGGGGCCCTAAGGTGGTTGCCGCGGGGATGGTGAAGAGGCAACGGTGCCTGTTTACGCGAGTCGTATTGCGAGTTGATGTCGCGAAATATTTCGACATTGAAACGAAGCCGCGCGGCTGCGTGTTGCGCCGGCGCCTGTCAACGTCGGCCATCGCGCGCCGGCCGAGATGCATGCGCCGCGCACCCGGGCACAAAGCTCTGGGTTCCGGCCCGGTTCATGCGTAGAGTTGCGCCAGCGACAACAGGAGGGGCTCATGCGTTTCGCAAACATCTCACGCCGCGCCTTGCTCAGGCTCGGCGCAGGCGCCGCGGGGGCGCTGACGGCCGGCGCCGGCCTCGCGCAGGCGCCGAAGAAGATGATCAAGGTGGCGTCGATCTACACGGTGCCCGTCGAGCAGCAATGGGTGTCGCGCATCCACAAGGCGCTGAACGCCGCCAAGGAGCGCGGCGAGGTGACCTACAAATGGTCCGAGAACGTCGCCAACAACGATTACGAGCGCATCATGCGCCAGTATGCCGAGGAGGGTAACGACCTCGTCATCGGCGAGATCTTCGGCGTCGAGCGGGCCGCGCGCCGGGTCGCGGCGAACTACCCCAAAGTGGCGTTCCTGATGGGCTCGTCCTTCGGGCCGAGCAAGCCGAACCTCGCCGTGTTCGACAATTACATCCACGAGCCTTCGTACCTGACCGGCATGGTGGCCGGCAAGGCGACCAAATCGAACCTGATCGGCATGGTCGGCGGCTACGCGATTCCGGAAGTGAACCGCCTGATGAACGCGTTCATGGACGGCGCGCGCTCGGTCAACCCGAACGTCAAGTTCCTCGTCACCTTCATCAACTCCTGGTACGACCCGCCGAAGGCCAAGGAAGCGTCCTTCGCGATGATCGATCGCGGCGCCGACGTCATGTATGCGGAGCGCTTCGGCGTGTCGGACGCGGCCAGGGAGCGCAAGGTCAAGGTGATCGGCAACGTCATCGACACCGCCTCGCAATATCCCGACACCGTGCTCGCCAGCGCCCTGTGGCACATGGAGCCGACCATCGACCGCGCCCTCAAGGCGGTGGCCGAGGGCCGTTTCGAGGCGGCCGATTACGGCCAGTACAGCTACATGCAATACGGCGGCGCCAGCCTCGCCGTCGACGAGAAGCTGGTGGCGCCCGATGTCGTCAAGCTGGTGCGCGAGAAGGAGAAGGAGATCACCGACGGGCTGTTCCGCGTCAACGTCAACGACGCCGAGCCGAAAGCGACGGCCTAGCGGCGTTGATGACCACGGCTGACGTCGTCCTCTCGCTGCGCGGCATCACCAGGCGCTTCGGCCCGCTCGTCGCCAACGACGGCATCGACCTCGATCTCGGGCGCGGCGAGATCCTGGCGCTTCTCGGCGAGAACGGCGCCGGCAAGACGACGCTGATGAACATCCTGTTCGGCCACTATGTGGCCGACGAGGGCGAGATCGAGGCGTTCGGCCGGCCGCTGCCACCGGGGCACCCCAGGGCAGCGCTGGCGGCCGGCATCGGCATGGTGCACCAGCACTTCACGCTGGCCGACAACCTGAGCGTGCTGGACAACGTGCTGCTGGGCACCGAGCCGCTCTGGCGGCCCTTCTCGCGGCGTTCGGCCGCGCGCGCGCGCCTGCTCGACGTCTCGCAGCGCTTCGGCCTGCCGGTGATGCCCGATGCGGCCGTCGGCAGCCTCTCGGTCGGC
>DATBIR010000227.1:0-31605 GCA_036556825.1 Beijerinckiaceae bacterium | reverse complement strand
CGCCGCGGTAGAGGCGGTCGGCGTCTTGGCTTGGCCGGGTAACCGGCTCAAGATCCTGAGCATCGGAACGACCAACGACGTCAAGGCTCCGAGCCGGTTCGGCGGCAAACTTGCAGCTGCACCCAACCTCGCGCGCCTGTTCATGGCCGGGCAATCCCACAGCGCCATGGGCGCCGCCAAGATCATCACCGGGGACGTTCATGAGAGGAAGGCGATCTGGCGCATCGATCAGACCGTCCCCCTCGGACGCTACACCCTTGACGATGTCTCCCGCATAGCTGAGATGAAGAACCGAGCCGTGACGGAGGCCCGCGAGCAATTGCCCGAATTGCGACGACATTTCTTCACGGATGCTGCTGCCGAGTTCCGCCCCTTCCATCAGCTTGGGTCGCGCGTGGCCGCCTGACCAACCCTCGTGATCGCTAACCCAGTTGTCATGCGCTGAGCCGCCGTGGCGGTCCAGTCGCGTCACATTGGCCGCCGGGCCGAGACAGCGGGTCATTGCGTCGCTTCCCATACGCTTCCCAACCAACAGATCTGGGAAGCGCCGTCGCAAGCATTTCGCGCTAAGTGCTTGATTGAAATGGCGCGCCCGAAAGGATTCGAACCTCTGACCCCCAGATTCGTAGTTCGAACTCCCGAGGGTCAACGCTACCCCGCGGTGACCGATCCGTGTACCTGCATAAACGCTTCCTCAGTCCTGCGGGATTGGGCTCGCTCTACAGCCGCAACGCTTATTGGGCATGAGTTGGGCATAGGAGAAAAACGGGCCGGCGACTTACACCTAAGTTATTGAAAAGATTGGCGCTCCCTAGGGGACTCGAACCCCTGTTTTCGCCGTGAGAGGGCGACGTCCTAGACCGCTAGACGAAGGGAGCTTCCGCGGCGCTGAGTGCTCGTATACCACGCCCGTGGCGGCATCAAGTCCCGCAACGCAACCACCGCCGCCAGGCCATCGCCGCCACCTCAGCATCGCTCGTGACCGAGACCACCCCACCCCTACCCTCCCCGTCCGCGCGTGAGCTCGTCGTCGAGGCGGGTGCCGCGCCCGACCGGCTCGACCGCGTTCTGGTGCGCGCCTGGAGCGATTTTTCGCGCAGCCGCCTGCAGGCGCTGATCCGCGACGGCCGCGTCACGCTCGACGGCGCGGCGGCGACCGACCCCGGCGCGCGCGTCATGCCGGGGGCGCGCATCGCGCTCGAAGTTCCGCAGCCGGCGCCGGCCGAGCCGGAGGCCGAGGCGATCGCGCTCGCCGTCGTCTACGAGGACGACGACCTGATCGTCATCGACAAGCCGGCCGGCCTCGTCGTGCACCCCGCCGCCGGCCACGAGCGCGGCACGCTGGTCAATGCCCTGCTGGCGCATTGCGGCGACAGCCTGTCGGGGGTCGGCGGGGTCAGGCGGCCCGGCATCGTGCACCGGCTCGACAAGGACACCAGCGGCCTCATCGTGGTGGCGAAGAACGACCGCGCCCACCAGGGCCTCGCCGCGCAGTTCGCCGACCACGGCCGCGCCGGGCCGCTCGAGCGCGCCTATCTCGCCGTCGCCTGGGGGGTGCCGGAGCCGCGCCGCGGCAGCATCGCCGCCGAGCTCGCCCGCAGCCCGCACAACCGCGAGAAGATGAGCGTCGTCGGCACCGGCCGGGGCCGCCATGCGGTGACGCATTATGCCGTCGAGGAGGTGTTCGGGCCGCGCGCCGAGCCGCTCGCCAGCTTGGTGCGCTGCAGCCTCGAGACCGGCCGCACGCACCAGATTCGCGTGCACCTGGCGCATATCGGCCATCCCCTGCTCGGGGACCCGGTCTACGGCGCCGGCTTCAAGACCAAGGCCAACCGCCTCCGCGCGGCGGCGCGGGCCGCGCTCAAAGACCTTGGGCGGCAGGCGCTGCACGCCACGGTTCTCGGCTTCGAACACCCGGCTTCGGGCGCCGCCCTGCGCTTCGACAGCCCGCTGCCCGCCGACATGGCCGAGCTGGTCCGGTCCTTGCGTCAGAACGGGTAGGATTCGCGCGGCAATCCGCCGCGCGCATCAAGGATGTGCGCGGGCGCACACCAAAAGGCTCCTTTTGCGTTGACAGAGGGTGTCGAACGCATCGGAAGCCTTTTTCCGGCCCAGCTTGCCAGCCATATAGGAAGGTCAAGCGGCCGGGCCAAGGGGTTTCGGCCGCCCGCTCGCCTCTCGAGAGGGAGCCAAGGAGAATATGAATGGCGACTACTTCGCTTCCCGTCCTGGCCAATGAAGGGGGGCTGTCGCGGTATCTCGACGAGATCCGCAAGTTCCCCATGCTGGAGCCCGGAGAGGAATACATGTTGGCCAAGCGCTGGCGCGAGCACGGCGACGCCGAGGCGGCGCACCGGCTCGTGACCTCGCATCTGCGCCTCGTCGCCAAGATCGCCATGGGTTATCGCGGCTACGGCCTGCCGATCAGCGAGGTCGTGTCGGAAGGCAATGTCGGGCTGATGCAGGCGGTCAAGCGCTTCGAGCCGGAGAAGGGATTCCGCCTCGCCACCTACGCCATGTGGTGGATCAAGGCGGCGATCCAGGAATACATCCTGCGCTCGTGGTCGCTCGTGAAGATGGGCACCACCGCCAACCAGAAGAAGCTGTTCTTCAATCTGCGCAAGGCCAAGGGCCGCATCTCGGCGCTCGAGGAAGGCGATCTGCGTCCCGACCAGGTCAAGCAGATCGCCACGCGCCTCGGCGTCACCGAGCAGGACGTGATCGACATGAACCGCCGTCTCGGCGGCGACGTGTCGCTCAACGCGCCCCTGCGCGAGGAAGGCGAAGGCGAGTGGCAGGACTGGCTCGTCGACGAGAGCGCCAGCCAGGAATCGGTGCTGGCCGCACAGCAGGAAGGCGCCAACCGCCTCGCCGCGCTGCGCGAGGCGCTCGGCGTGCTCAATGCGCGCGAGCGCCGCATCTTCGAGGCGCGCCGCCTCGCCGAGGATCCGATCACGCTCGAGGAATTGTCGACCGAGTTCGGCGTGTCGCGCGAGCGCGTGCGCCAGATCGAGGTGCGCGCCTTCGAGAAGATCCAAGAGGCGGTGAAGAAGAATCTCGCCGCCCGCGAGGCGCCGCGCGCCGCCGCGCCGGTCAGCTAACCTCCCTCCCCTTCAGGGGAGGGCCGAGTCCGCGAAGCGGACCGGGGTGGGGAACCCGCCCGCAAGGAAATGGCGCCGCGCGATCAATCACCGGCGTGCGACCGACGCGCGCCGATGTCAACGTCGCGCTGCCACCCCGCCCGGCTCGGCCGCTGCCGCGTCCGAGTCCGCCCTCCCCTCGCGGGGAGGGATCAGGTTATTGCCCCCACTGGCGGAAGGCTTCGGCGAGTGCCTGCTCGCCGGACACGCCTTTTTCGAAGCTGAGGATGGCGCGCTGGCCGGAGGCGAAGCGGATCGGCAGGTCGGTCCAGTTGCGCTTGAGCAGCAGATCCCTGTTGCGGTCGATGTCGCCGGGCAGGTTGGAGAGGCCGATCAGGAAGACGTTGTCCTTGACCGGCACCGGCAGGCCGGCGACCGGCGTGCCGCGCACCACCTCCTCGTTCTTGAGCTGCAGCAGCCCGACGTCGCGCACGACGCGGCCCGGATCGCCGGACGTCGTGAAATTCAGCTCCAGGATATGCGAGGCGGGCAGCGTCGGGTCGTTGTTGCGGCGCAGGAGGAGGGCGAGCGACAGGCTCGCCGCCGGCACCTCGACGCTGGCGCGCACGACCGTCTCGAGCGGCTGCCCCTGGCCCGGATTCATCTGGTCGAGGCGCCACAGCGCCCGCCCCGCCGTGGCGCGCGGGTTCTGCGTGTCGGCCTGGTTCTCCTCGTAGAGGATGGCGCGCTGCGCGACCGCGACGTCGCCGCGTGCGGCGCCCGGCGCGGTCGCCTGCCCGCTTGCACCCGGCTGCGCGGCGCCGGGGCGCTCGCCGGCAACACGGTCGGGCAGCTTGGTGTCGCCTTCCGGCCGCTGCGTCTGCACCGTTTCCTGGCCGGACTGCAGCTCGGACGGCTGCACGCGCAGCAGCCACGCCACGACGCCGATGGCGCCGACCACGACGAACAGCACCGCCGCCACGATGATGATGCGCGTCCGCCCGGGATCGCTGACGACGCGCGTCACGGTGTCGATGCGCGGCCGCTCCCGCGGACCCGTGTCGACGGCCTCGGCCTCGCCCGCCTCCTCGGCCGGCGGCCGGCTTCCCGGCAATTTCGAGCGCAGCCGCGACGTCACCGAAGTGACGCGGCTGCCGAGCTGCGTCAGGAGCGGCGGCTGCGCCTCGGTGTCGACGAGCAGTTCCTCCTCGGCCACCGACTCCATCGGAGCTGGAGCTGGAGCTGGAGCTGGAGCTCGAGCAGGAGCGGGCGCAGGAGCCGGAGCCGGCTCCCGCGACGGTGCGGGGCGCGGCGCCGGGGCGGCGCGGGCCGCCGGCTGCGCGGGCGGAGTGGCCGGCCAGGATTGCGCCGGCTTCGGCGGAGCAGGCTTTGCCGCCGGCGGCGCCGCGGTGGCCGGGGCGGCGGCAGGCGCCGCCGCGGCGCGGCCCGTCGCGATCGGCGGCGGCCGTTGCGTGGTCGCCTCGCGCAGCTGGAACTCCGCCTCGACCCGGTCGATGGCCGCGTCGAGCGCCAGGCGCTCGCGCGTGATGTCGGCGGCGGCAAGCGGCGGATCGAGCGATTCCAGCTGGGCCCTGAGCGCGGCCCGGGCCCGGTCGTAGACGGCGCGCCGCATCTCGGGCGTCGTCTCCGAGAGGCCGTCCAGCGCACGCGCGATCAAAGGATAATAGTCGGCCATCGGTATCTGAGGTGACCTGTCGGGCGCCGCCCCGTCAACCCTCGAACGGGTTTTGCACCAGGATTGTATCGTCCCGTTCCGGGGACGTGGACAGAAGCGCCACGGGAGCGCCGATCAGCTCCTCGATGCGGCGCACGTATTTGATCGCCTGCGCCGGCAGGTCGGCCCAGGAGCGCGCGCCGGCCGTGGAGTCGCGCCAGCCCTCGCTCTCCTCGTAGATCGGCTCGACCCGCGCCTGCGCGCCCTGGCTGGCCGGCAGGTGGTCGAGGACCTCGCCGTCGAGCCGGTAGCCGGTGCACACCCGGATCGTCTCGAAGCCATCGAGCACGTCGAGCTTGGTCAGCGCGATACCGTTGATGCCGGACGTGCGCACGGTCTGCCGCACCAGCGCCGCGTCGAACCAGCCGCAGCGGCGCTTGCGCCCGGTGACGGTGCCGAATTCGCGGCCGCGCTCGCCGAGCCGCTCGCCGGCCGCGTCGACCAGCTCGGTCGGGAACGGGCCTTCGCCGACGCGCGTCGTATAGGCCTTGACGATGCCGAGCACGTAGCCGACCGCTCCCGGCCCGAGGCCCGAGCCGGTCGCCGCCGCCCCGGCCACCGTGTTGGACGACGTGACGAAGGGATAGGTGCCGTGATCGACGTCGAGCAGCGCCCCTTGCGCGCCCTCGAACAGGATGCGCCGCCCCGCGCGCCGCTCGTCGTCGAGCAGCCGCCACACGGTGTCCATGTAGGGCAGCACCTTGGGAGCAACCGAGGCGAGCTCGTCATACACGGCGCCGGCGTCGATCTCCGCGAGCTGGAAGCCGCGGCGCAGGGCGTTGTGATGCGCGAGCAGACGCTCGATCCGGTCGGGAAGCGCCTTGAGATCGGCGAGATCCATCAGGCGGATGGCGCGCCGCCCGACCTTGTCCTCGTAGGCGGGACCGATGCCGCGCCGCGTGGTGCCGATGCGCGTTCCGGGAGCGCCGCTCTCGCGCAGGGCGTCGAGTTCGCGGTGCAGCGACAGGATCAGCGTAGCGTTGTCGGCGACGCGCAGGTTGTCGCGCGACACTGCAACGCCCTGCTCCCGGAGCTTGTCGACCTCGCCGACCAGCGCATACGGATCGAGCACGACGCCGTTGCCGATGATGGCCAGCTTGCCGGGACGCACGACGCCGGACGGCAGCAGCGACAGCTTGTAGGTCTGGTTGCCGATCACCAGGGTGTGGCCGGCATTGTGGCCGCCCTGGAAGCGCACCACCACGTCGGCCTGGCTCGACAGCCAGTCGACGATCTTGCCCTTGCCTTCGTCGCCCCATTGGGCGCCGACCACGACGACGTTGGCCATGACGCGAACTCCACGCGAAAAACCCCGGCGCAGGGCCGGGGCTTATTTTGCAGCACGTCTTGCTGGATTCGGGGCGGCGGTCAAGGTCCCGCAGGTGTCCCTCCCCTTCGCAGAGCACGGGGCGCACGCGGGTCAGCCCGCGCCGACCGCACAAAAAGACGCCCCGGCGAGCAGAGGGGAGGTTGCTCGCAACGGGGCATGAGGGGCTCTATGTGCAAAGCAGCCTGGCGGCAAGGCCGCATTCACCTGGGTTAAATGGCGCCGCGGCGAAAGGGCAGCCGGCGGCTCGCGGATGGCGTGCGCACCGGCCGGCGCCGCGCCGGCCGGGCCGGCGGAAGTCGCGGCAGGCCAAAAAGAAAAAGGCGGCCAGGCCGCCTTAAAAGGTAGGGGTGTTCCAAGTCCCCAGGGAGGAAACACCCATAAATTAACTGAGTCGGGCAGCCAAAGGTGTGATTCAAAACACACACCGGCCAGGCAACCGCAAAGGACCAGCACATAAAAAAGCCCCGCCTGGACGGGCCAGGCGGGGAATTAGGTCTCTCAACTCGGGGGCTCACCCGATAGCTCATTTCTACCACGGGTCCCCGGCGGGCGACAGCGTGATGGCGCCGGTCGCGGCGCCTTTCGCGCGTCACGGTTAACGCCGCCGGCCGCCGGAGGCCCAGCCGGCGCCGCCCCCGGATCACGCGCGGGAGGGTTCGACGCCCTCGGCCCCGACCTCCCAGGCCGCGGCGGCCCACCCGTCGGTCCGCCGGTATGCCTCCGACAGGCGTCGCACTTGCAGCGCGCGGTCGGCCGGCGGCAGGTAGTCGTCGAGTTCGTCCGACAGGTGAATGAGCCTGCGCGTCATCTCGACGATGGCCTGCAGCAGCGCCTCGACGTCGCGCGCCAGATCCGCCGGCGCCACCGATGCGGAGCCGGCCTGCCCATGGAATCCCGACATCGCCTCCGTGACGGCGGTTCTGCGCTCCTCGAGCTTGCCCATGGCGCTGATCGTGGTGAGGATCTCGCGCTTCGTCGTCGGCCAGGGCTTGAGCACCTGTTCCGCCAGCGCGCTCACCATGTCGCGCCGGTCGCGATCGCCGCGCACCGCGACGAACTGCGCCCAGCAGCTGGCGAGATCGTTGCAGTTCATCCGCGAGAACAGGACGAAGAGCAGGAAGTGGAGATCGCTCCGCCCGATGGCGATTTGCCCGAGCTTCTGGGCGAGGCCGGCCAGAGGATGCGTCGCAAGCCTGTCCATGGGGAGGAAAGTCCGCTCAGGCAAAGGCTTAAGCAAAGCAGTAGAGAACGCAATGGCGAACTTGGCCGGGCGCCGATCCACAGCTTGGGAACAAAAACCCGCGTGGTCCGTTAAGCTAACGGCGCAGCTTGGTGCGTCGGACGAACACGAGGCTGCGTTGGCTAGAGCGCTTCTGACTGGAAATGCCCAACCGCGCACGGACACCGTGCAGCGGGCGATCGAAATCCTGCAAGGGCGGGACATGCCCAAGCCGATAGTTCGGCTGCCCGCGAAGCGCGGGCCGAGACGCGAGAAGAACGCGCGCGCGAACAAGGACTGACGCGCGCACGTGCCGCGCAATTCGGCGAGCGTCATGCCGCTCGCCCTCTTCTGCAAGTCGGGTGTTCCCGACTTGCGCAATCATGAACGGATCCGATCATTAGCGGATCTCGCAACATCCGAGATCAGACATCCGAGATCCGGAGACGCCGTCAGAACACGTCGTCCTTGATGAATTCCGGACAATTGCGGTTGTGCTCATGCCGCGAGAACGTGCAGCGGTGCTGCTCGGCAAAAGCCTCCGCTTGCCTGATGACGTCGTCGGTCAGCGTCGACGCGCCGAACAATTCGGCGATTTGACGCTCCTCGAGCGCGAGGCTGGCGCCTGGATCGAGATGGTCGAGGCTCGCTGCCAAATCGTGCCGGGTCATGGCTTGGCCCCTTCGCTTGCACCTCCGTCTGCGCAATCACGGAAGATCATGTACGGAAGATCATGGAGGCGATGGTCTGAGCAGGTGCGCCCATGATCACGCAGATCGGGCATGCGGGCAATGACCGCGGCCGGCCCACGTCGCGCGCAAACGATCATGCACTTGCCTTGCGCAACGCCTCGGCCGTGGCGGCATCGGCCGGAAAGAAGGCCTCGACAGCCAGCTCGGAGAGCGTGACGTCGACCGGCGTGCCGAACACGGTCGTCGTCGAGAACAGCGACAGCATGCCTTGCGACGTGCGCAGCCGCAGCGGCACGACGAGGCCGGCATAGTCGCGCGCCTCTGCGGCGGCCCCGTCGGACGGCACCGGATAGGCCTCCAGCTCCTGCATGAGACGCACGAGCACCGCATCGGCCGTCACCTCGATCTGGTGGCGCAGCCGCTCGAGCAGGTGCGAGCGCCACTCCGCGAGATTGACGATCTGCGGCGCCAGCCCGCGCGGATGCAGGCTCAGCCGCAACACGTTGACCGGCGGCGTGAGGAGGCTCGGCTCGGCGACGCCGGCGAGGAGCGGCGCAACGGCGCCGTTGGCCGCAACCAGCGTCCAGTGCCGGTCGACGGCGAGCGCCGGGTAGGGCTCGTGCCCCTTGAGGATCAGATCGACGGCGTCGCGGGCGGGCTTGAATCCCGGATCGTCGAGCGCGCGCTCCGCGAATTCCGGCGCGTAGCCGGCGGCGAGCAGCAAGGCATTGCGTTCCCGCAGCGGCATCTGCAGCCGCTCGGCCAGCCTGAGCACCATGGGCCGGCTTGGCGTCGAGCGTCCGCTCTCGACGAAGCTCAGGTGCTTTTGCGAAATCTCCGCGTCGAGCGCGAGGTCGAGCTGGCTGATGCGCCGGCGCTGCCGCCAGATACGCAGATAGGCGCCGAACGGGCGGACGGGCGTTGTCACGATCGTCATGACGACACGATAGCCGAGGCGCCGCCTGCACCCAATTACCTCCCGGTTAATCGACCGGCCGCCTCGGCAGGTGGCATCAGGTGAGCGTCGACAACGGGAGAACTTCGATGTCTACGATCCGTCCCACCCTGATACTCCGTCTCGCGCTGCTCGGCGACGCCGTCGCGAGCGGCGCCACCGGTCTTCTGTCCTTCGCCGGCGCCGGCCTCTTGGCCGAGCTGCTCGGCCTGCCGACGCCGCTGTTGCGCTATGCCGGCCTGCTGCTCCTGCCCTATGCCGCCTTCGTGGCCTGGATCGGCACGCGCGACCGCGTCGCCGAAGCCTTCGTCCGGATCATCGTCGCCGGCAATGCGCTCTGGGCGCTGGCCAGCGTGCTGCTGCTGACGAGCGGGCAGATCGCGCCGACCGCACTCGGCGTCTCCTTCGTCACGGTTCAGGCGGCAGCTGTCGCGGCCTTCGCGGTCGGCCAGGCCTACGGGCTGCGCAGGCAGGCTGCCGTTGCGGCGCATGCCTGATCACGGCGCACGCTCCGCCCGCGGTCGGAGCGGCATGCATGCATTCTGCGCCAGCCGGGTCGCCCGCCTGGCGCAGATCTTGGCCCGCGGGGCGTGCCGTTACGCGGCGCGCACCGAGGCGAGGAAGCGCTGCACCTCGTCGCGCAGCGTCTCCGACTGGCGCGACAGGTCGGAGGCCGACGACAGGAGCTGCGTCGACGCGGCGCTCGATTCCTGGGTGGCGCGGCTGACGCCGGCGATGTTGACCGAAACCTCGCCGGTCCCCTGCGCGGCTTCCTGCACATTGCGGGCGATCTCCTGCGTCGCCGCGCCCTGCTGCTGGACCGACGTGGCGATGCGTTCGGCGATGTCGTTGATCTCGCGGATCACGCCGGCGACGCCGTTGATGGCGGTCGCTGACTCGGCCGTGAATGTCTGGATCTCGGTGATCTGGGCGGCGATCTCGGCGGTCGCACGGGCGGTCTGCTCCGCCAGCACCTTGACCTCCTGGGCGACCACGGCGAAGCCGCGCCCGGCGTCGCCGGCCCTCGCCGCCTCGATCGTGGCGTTGAGCGCGAGAAGGTTGGTCTGACCGGCGATGGTGTTGATGAGGTCGAGGATGTCGCCGATCTTCTGCGCCGACGCCGACAGGTGCTTGACCTTGTCGGCGGTGTCGTCGGCGTCGCGCACGGCCTGGCCGGCGATCCTGGCCGAGTCGTTGACCTGCCGCGCGATCTCCTGGACCGACGCGGCCAGCTCCTCGGCGGCGGCCGCGACCGTCTGCACGTTGGCGGAGGCGCGCTCGGACGCGCTCGCGACGGTCTGCGTCTGGCCTGTCGCCTCCTGCGCAGCGGTCATCATGGTTTCGGCCGAAGCCTGGAGCTCGGTGGCGGCCGACGACACGGTGGTGACGATGCCGCCGACGGTGCGTTCGAACTCGTCGGCGACCCGGCGCATCGAGGCCTGGCGCTCGCGCGCGACGCCCTCCTCCTGGGACTTCGACGACCGCTCGAGCTCCTGGCGCTCGACCAGCGCCTCCTTGAACACCTGCACGGTGTCGGCGATGGCGCCCATCTCCGTCTTCTGGCCGCGCAACGGCACCTCGGCGGAGAGGTCGCCGGCCGCCAGCGCGCGCATCGTGCCGGTGATGCGGGCAATGCTGCGGGTGATGCCGCGCACGAGCAGAAAGCCGAGACCGGCCGAGACGAGTGCCAGCAGCGCGAGGGTGCCGGCCGTCAGCGTCTTGGCGCGTTCCGCGATCCCGGCGCCGCGCGTCGCTGCCGCCTGCGCGCTCTTCAGGTTGTATGCGATCAGCTTGTCGAGCGAGGTATTGGCGGTCTTGGCCGGCTCGTTGGCTTTGCTGCCATTGTGCGCCGCAGCCTCCTGCTTCTTGCCCTCGCGCGCGAGCTGGACGACGACCGCAGCCTCTTTCCTGAACGCGCCCCAGTCGTGCTTGAACTGCTCGTAGGCGGCGCGCTCCTCGTCGCTCTCGATCAGCGCCTCGTAATTCTTGCTGACCGTCGCAAAATCCTTCTCGCGCTTGGCGAGCTCCTTCTCCTGCTCGTCGACGGACTGCTCGCCGACGATGTAGCGGAGCAGGCTCATGCGGTATTTGTAAGCCTCCATATTGATCTCGCCGACCCACTGCATGCTGGCGGTGCGCTTCTGGGCCACCTCGTCGAGCATGCCGCTCATGACATTGACGTTGTACCAGCCATAGAGACCGAGGCCGAGCACGGACGCGAGCACGAAAGCAAACGCGCCGATGAGCTTCGTGCGGATTGTAAGGGTGCCGGGCCGGACCATCGAAACTCCTGAAATCTTGGGCCGCGGGAAAAACGCGCGGCATGCAACCGTGGTCCCTAGCGCCGAAGGGTTGACAAGCCGTTGCGCATCACCGATCCGCGGCGGATGACGATGCTGCGCGCGCTCTGGAGCTGGCTCTTCGGGCGGCCCTTCCTGCTCCTTGTCCTCACGATGCTGATGTGGGGCGGCAACGCGGTCGCGAGCCGGCTCGCGGTCGGCCACATCTCGCCGATGGCGCTGACCTGCCTGCGCTGGCTGGGCGTGTGCGCGATCCTAGCTCCGCTGATGCGCCGGCAGGTGGTCGCCGAATTGCCCGCGCTGCTGCCGCGCTGGCGCTACATCGTCATGATGGCGGCATTCGGCTTCACCGTCTTCAACGCGCTCATGTATGCGGCGGCTCACCATACGAGCGCCGTCAACCTGACGATTCTGCAAGGCTCGGTGCCGGTCCTGGTGCTGCTCGGCAGCCTCATCTGGTTCGGCACGCGCATCCGGCTCGTGCAGATCCTCGGCATGGCGGTCACGCTCGTCGGCGTCGTCACGGTTGCCGCGCGCGGCGAGATCGAGACGCTCGCGACCCTGGCCCTCAACATCGGCGACGTGTGGATGATGGCCGCCTGCGTCTTCTACGCGGCTTACACGGTCGCGCTGCGCAAGCGCCCGCCTGTCTCGGGCTTCGTCTTCTTCACGGCGATGGCAGGCGTAGCGCTCGTGCTGACGCTGCCGCTGCTTGCCTGGGAGGTGGCGCGCGGCACGGTCATCTGGCCCGATCCGCGCGGCTGGGCCATCCTCGTCTACGTGGCGCTGTTTCCGTCGCTGCTGTCGCAGATCTTCTACATGCGCGGGGTCGAGCTGATCGGTCCGGGCCGCGCCGGGCTGTTCGTCAACCTCGTGCCCGTGTTCGGGGCGATGCTCGCGGTGGCGCTGCTCAGCGAGCCGTTCCGTCTCTACCACGCCCTCTCGCTCGGCCTCGTGCTCGGCGGCATCTGGCTGGCCGAGCGCAACCGCTGACCGCCGTCACGCGACTCGATCCGTCGGCGACCTGATGTCCCGACGCGATCAGCGGAGCCACATGAGCCCGGCGAACAGGACCGCGATCACGACGATCAGCGCGATGAAGCCGTAGAGCGCGCCGCCGCCGCCGCGGTGATGCGCGTATCCTTCCCTGCCGCCGTGCGCCCAGCGCTCGACGCTTTCGGCCCGGCGCGCCATCGCCACGCGTTCCGGCTCCGGCGGCCGCCCGGCCGCCTCGTCGTCCGTGCCGAGCGGCGCCATGGCCGGATCGAAGAGCTCGTTCTTGTCGCCGGTGCGGCCGCTGTCGATGTCGGCCTGCAGCTGCGACGCGGTCGGAGGCGGCGTGAGCGGCGGCGGCTGCATCGGCCTGGCTGTCTGCGCGGGAGGACTATCGGGATTGCGTGCCATTGTGATCATCCCGGTCTGTCGCGCCGGGAAAACCACCGGATGCACCCCGTGGTTCCGCAATCCGGCCGCCATTCCCGGGCGACGCGGCGAACCGGGAACGACGAGTGGTTCGTCCATGCCCTCAGAACATGAGCGGCTTGGCCTGCTTGACGCCGGGGATGGTCTGGATGCGCGAGATCACCTCCGCCGGCACCCGGCCGTCGACCTCGACGAGGGCTACCGCCGAGCCGCCCGGGGCGTCACGGCCGAGCGCGAAGGTGGCGATGTTGACGCCGGCATCGCCGAGGGTGGTGGCGAAGCGGCCGATGAAGCCCGGCTTGTCCTCGTTCGACACGTAGATCATCGAGGGCGCGAACTCGGCATCCACCGAGATGCCCTTGATCTTCACGACGCGCGGCTTGCCGTCGGCGAACACCGTGCCCGCGACCGAGCGCTCCTGGCGGTCGGTGACGACGCTGACGGTGATCAGCGAATCGTAGTCGCCCTCCGCTTCCCGCGTCGTCTCCTCGATGACGACGCCGCGCTCCTTGGCGATGATCGGGGCCGAGACGACGTTGATGTCGGCCAGCATCGGCCTGAGCAGCCCGGCCACCGCGGCGCTGGTCAGCGCCTTCACCTTCATATGCGCGACCTCGCCCTCGTAGGTGATGCGCACCGACTTGAGGCCGGTCTCGGTGAGCTGCCCGGCGAAGGAACCGAGCCGCTCGGCGAGCGCGATGAACGGCTTCAGCCTGGGCGCCTCCTCCGCCGTGATCGACGGGAAGTTAACCGCGTTGGAGATGGCGCCCTTGAGCAGGTAGTCCGACATCTGCTCGGCGATCTGCAGGGCGACATTCTCCTGCGCTTCCGTCGTGGCGGCGCCGAGATGCGGCGTGCAGACCACGTTGGGATGGCCGAACAGGGGGTTGGCCGTCGCCGGCTCTTCGACGAACACGTCGAAGGCCGCGCCCGCGACGTGGCCGGATTCGAGGGCGGCGCGCAGCGCCGCCTCGTCGACGAGGCCGCCGCGCGCGCAGTTGACGATGCGCACGCCCTTCTTGGTCTTGGCGAGATTGTCCGCCGACAGGATGTTCCTGGTCTTCTCGGTCAACGGGGTGTGCAGGGTGATGATGTCGGCGCGGCGCAAGAGGTCCTCGAGATCGACCTTCTCGACGCCGAGGTCGAGGGCGCGCTCCCACGACAGGAACGGATCGTAGGCCATCACGCGCATGCGCAGGCCGAGCGCCCGCTCGGCGACGATCGATCCGATGTTGCCGCAGCCGATGATGCCGAGCGTCTTGCCGGTGAGCTCGACGCCCATGAAGCGGTTCTTCTCCCACTTGCCGGCCTGCGTGGACGCGTCCGCCTGCGGGATCTCGCGCGCCAGCGCGAACATCATGGCGATCGCATGCTCGGCGGTCGTGATGGAGTTGCCGAACGGCGTGTTCATGACGATCACGCCCCTGGCCGTGGCGGCCGGGATATCGACATTGTCGACGCCGATGCCGGCGCGGCCGATCACCTTGAGGTTCTTGGCATCCTCGAGGATCTTGGCGGTGACCTTGGTGGCCGAGCGGATGGCGAGGCCGTCGTAATCGCCGATGATCCTGGCGAGCTTGTCCTTGTCCTTGCCGAGATCCGGCTGGAAATCGACCTCGACGCCGCGATCCTTGAAGATCTGCACGGCAGCCGGAGACAGGGCGTCGGAAATGAGAACGCGGGGAGTGGTCATGTTTGTTACCTGTGGCGTCATCCCGGCCGAGCGCAGCGAGAGCCGGGATCGTATTGCGAGTCTGGCTGGATCAGCCGATCCCGGATCGCGCTGCGCGCGTCCGGGATGACGAGCTGTGGCTTACGCGGCCTTGGCGAGCTTGGCCTTCTCTTGCGCGAAGGCCCAGTCGAGCCACGGCGTGAGGGCCTCCAGATCGGCGGCCTCGACCGTCGCGCCGCACCAGATGCGCAGACCGGGCGGGGCATCGCGATAGGCGCCGATATCGTAGGCGACGCCCTCCTTCTCGAGGCTCGCGGCGATGCCCTTGGCGACCGCCGCGACCGCCTCCGGGCCTTGCGCCACCACGTCGGGATCGACGATCGACAGGCACACGCTCGTGTTCGAGGCGGTGGCCGGATCCTTGGCGAGATTCCTGATCCAGGGCGCGGTCGCGCCCCAATGCGCGATCACCTTTGCGTTCTGGTCGGCCTTGGCAATGAGGCCCTTGAGGCCGCCGAGCGACTTGGCCCATTCGAGCGCATCGAGATAATCCTCGACGCACAGCATGGACGGCGTGTTGATGGTGTCGCCCTCGAAGATGCCTTCGATCAGCTTGCCGCCGCTGGTCAGGCGGAAGATCTTCGGCAGCGGCCACGGCGGCGTGTAGGTCTGCAGGCGTTCGACGGCGCGCGGCGACAGGATCAGCATGCCGTGCGCCGCCTCGCCGCCCAGAACCTTCTGCCAGGAGAAGGTGACCACATCGAGCTTCGGCCAATCGAGCGCCTGCGCGAAGGCGGCCGAAGTGGCGTCGCAGATCGTCAGCCCCTCGCGGTCGGCGGCGATCCAGTCGGCATTGGCGACGCGCACGCCCGAGGTCGTGCCGTTCCAAGTGAACACCACGTCGCGGGCCCTGGTGTCGACCTGGGACAGGTCGGGCAGCTCGCCGTAGGCGGCCTTGATGACGCGGGCGTCCTTGAGCTTGAGCTGCTTGACGACGTCGGTGACCCAGCCTTCCCCGAAGCTTTCCCAGGCCAGCATGTCGACGCCGCGGGCGCCGAGCAGCGACCACAGCGCCATCTCGACGGCGCCGGTATCGGAGGCGGGTACGATGCCGATGCGGTAATCGGCCGGAACCTCGAGCAGCTCGCGCGTCAGGTCGATGGCGCGCTTGAGCCGCGACTTGCCGGCTTTGGCGCGGTGCGAGCGGCCGAGCGGCGCGTTCTTGAGGACTTCGGGGGTCCAGCCGGGGCGCTTGGCGCAGGGGCCGGACGAAAAAAACGGCGCGCGCGGGCGCGCGGCGGGTATCGGTGCCATGTTGCTTCCATCCTTCCAGATGGGCGCCCCTCGGTGGGGAGGGGTCTCCCGCCGCCGCGTATGACGGATGCGCGGGTCGGGGTCAAGCACCGGTTGCTCTCACGCGCGCCATGGTCCCCTGCAAGCTGACGTGGTCCCCTGCAAGCGTTTGAGCGCCTGCGGGTTTTCGCAGCCCCGTCGCACTCCGGCGCGTGCGGGGTTGCGAAAGCCTGCCTAGGAAGAAATTATGACGGAGAGTTCATTTGGGCGGGTGGATAAGGTATCGTAAAGCCTCTGGCATAGTGTGGCATGTGGTATGCTACAAGCTGCGTGCCCCAGGGCTTACCGATCCTCCCATTGATCTCGGAATGAGCATGCGCTGGTCTGGACAGCTGATCGTCATCGCCGCCATCGCGGCAGCCGGCGCCGTAGGATGGCATGCCCATCAGACCGGCCGTCTTGCGGCCGTGCCGGTGCTCGGCAATGTCGTCGCGCGTTTCACGGCTCCGGCTGACACCGCCGGGCGAGGCCGGCGCGACCAGGCGCCGCCGGTGGTCGACGTCGATACGGTCAAGACCGGTCGCATCGTCGAGAACCACGAGGCAGTCGGCACGGCGCGGGCCTACGAGTCGATCACGGTGACGGCGAAGGTCGCCGGCATGATCGAGGATATCAAGTTCCAGGAAGGCCAGAAGGTGCAGGCCGGAGACGTGCTGCTGCGGCTCGAGACCGACGAGCGCCGGGCCGACATCGAGGCTGCCGTCGCCGAGATCCGCCGCGCCGAGGCGCAACGCAACGAGCTGCGCACGCGGCTCGAGCGTGCCCTCGCCTTGCGCCGCACCGGGTCCGGCACGGAAGCGCAGGTCGAAGACCTGACCGCGCAGGTCAAGACCCTGGACAGCGCCATCGCCTCGGCCGAAGCGCGCCGCAAGGCGGCGGAGGCGCGGCTCGACGACACCATCGCGCGGGCCCCCTTCCCTGGCCGCCTCGGCACGCGCTCGGTGTCGCTGGGCGCCTATGTGACGCCTGGCACGCGCATCACCACTCTCGACGATCTCAGCCGCATCCGTCTCGACTTCTCCGTGCCGGAGAACCTCGTCGGCCATCTGAAGCCGGGCCAGGCGGTGCGCGCCCGCTCGGCGGCCTTCGGCGACCGCGTGTTCGAGGGCAAGGTCTCGCTGGTCGATCCGCGCATCGATCCGGTCACCCGCAGCGTGCGCCTGACCGCCGAGTTCGCCAATCCGGACGAGGCCCTGCGGCCCGGCATGTTCATGTCGGTGACGCTCGAGGTCTCCGTGAAGGACAAAGCCACCGTGGTGCCCGAGGAGGCGGTGGTCAGCGAGGGCCTGCGGCAGCTGATTTATGTCGTCAAGGACGACAAGGTCGAGCGGCGGGTCATCACCATCGGCCAGCGCCAGGCCGGGCAGATCGAGGTGGTCGAGGGCTTGGCCCCCGGCGAGACGATCATCGTGCGCGGCGTGCAGCGCGTGCGCCCCGGCGTCACCGTGCGTCCGCGCCCGCTCGGCAGCGAGGGCCCGCCGCAGGCCGGACCTGCGGGGCCGCGCGGCGCCGCCCACAACGTGCCGTCACGACCGCGCAGCCCCCCGGCCGGCGGCGCCGCGGCCGCGGAACGGCGCGGCTGATTTCCCTCTCCCGTGCCGGGAGAGAGCGTCAAGGTGAGGGCCGCAGCGCCAGCCTGCGAAGGTCGCGTCTGCCCTCGCGTCATTGAGTGAGGACGATGCAGGTCTCCGATCTTTTTATCCGCCGCCCGGTCTTCTCGATCGTGGTCAGCCTGCTGCTGATCGTCGGCGGGCTTGCCTCGCTCCGGCAACTGCCGGTGCGCGAGTATCCGGCGGTCGATCCGCCGATCGTCTCGGTCTCGACCGTCTACAAGGGCGCCTCGAACGAGGTGGTCGAGAGCCGCATCACCGAGATCATCGAAGGCGCCGTCGCCGGCATCGAGGGCATCCGCCAAGTCCGCTCCGGGAGCCGCAACGAGCGCTCGTCCGTGGTGATCGAGTTTCACCTCAGCCGCAGCCAGGACACGGCCGCCGCGGATGTGCGTGACGCCGTCTCGCGCGTCCTCGGCCGCCTGCCCGACGGCATCGATCCGCCGGTCATCCGCAAGGTCGACGCCAATTCCAGCGCCATGATGTGGGTGTCGGTGATCTCCAGCAGCCTCGATCCGCTCGAGCTGACGGATTTCCTGAAGCGCGTCTACGTCGACCGTCTCTCCACCGTGCCGGGGGTCGCGACCGTCTATATCGGCGGCGAGCGGCGCTTCGCCATGCGCATCTGGCTCGACCGCACGGCGCTCGCCGCGCGCGGCCTGACCGCCCAGGACGTCGAGAACGCCATCAAGAAGCAGAATGTCGAGCTGCCGGGCGGGCGCCTGGAATCGGCGCAGCGCGAGCTCACGGTGAAGACCGACTCGCGCCTGTCGACGCCCGAGGAGTTCCGCAACATCGTCGTCTCGAACCGCAACGGCTATCTCGTGCGGCTCGGCGAGGTGGCGCGGGTCGAGGTCGGCGCCGAGGACACCCGCTTCGAATTCTATCAGAACGGCAAGGTCACCATCGGCCTTGGCGTCGTCCGCCAGTCGACCGCGAATACGCTCGAGGTCGCCGACGGCGTGCGCGCCGAGCTGGAGCAGCTCAAGGCGTCGCTGCCGCCGGACACGACGGCCGAGGTATCCTACGACGAGAGCGCCTTCATCCGCGCCTCGATCAACGGCGTGTTGAAGACCCTGGTCGAAGGCATCATCCTCGTCATCGTGGTGATCCTCGTCTTCCTGCGCGACTGGCGCTCGACCATCGTCGCCATGGTGGCGATCCCGGTGTCGGTGCTGGCATCGTTCATGGTGGTGGCGATGTTCGGCGCCTCCATCAACGTGCTCACGCTGCTCGCCATCGTGCTCGCCATCGGCATCGTCGTCGATGACGCGATCGTCGAGATCGAGAACATCCACCGGCGCATCGAACACGGCCAGCCTCCTCTCCTCGCCTCCTTCGACGGGGCGCGCGAGATCGGCTTCGCCGTGATCGCCACCACCTGCACGCTGATGGCCGTGTTCGTGCCGCTCGCCTTCATGACCGGCAACACCGGGCGCCTGTTCCGCGAATTCGCCATTCAGCTCGCCGCCGCCATCTTCTTCTCCGGCGTCGTGGCGCGCACGCTGACGCCGATGATGTGCTCGAAGCTGATGGTGCCCGCGCACGGCCCGATCCATCGCTGGACCGAGCCCGTATTCAGCGGCATGATCAGCGGCTATCGCCGGCTCCTCTCGCGCGCCCTCAACATCCCGCTCGTCATCCTGGCGATCGGCGGCATCGTATCCTTCCTCGCCGTCGGCTTGTTCCAGGCCCTGCCGCAGGAACTGGCTCCGACCGAGGACCGCGGCTACGTCATCATTCCGATCAGGGCGCCGGAGGGGGCGAGCATCGATTACACGCGCGAGCGTGTCCGCGAGGTCGAACGCGCTTTGCAGCCCGTGCGGGAGCGCGGCAACGTCGCCTCCCTGCTCAGCCTCGTGGCGCCGGGCTTCCAGCGGCCCGCGCCGGTGAACGAGGGCCTCGTCATCGTCCGCCTCGTTCCGTGGGAGCAGCGCGACGTCAAGCAGCAGCAGCTGACGCAGCAGCTTCAGGGCGTGACCGGCGGCTTTCCGGGCGCTCGCGTCTCGGCGATCAATCCCGCCTCCCTCGGCCAGCGCGGCTTCCAGCAGCCGATCCAGTTCGTCATCGGCGGGCCGGACTACCAGACGCTGCGCGAGTGGCGCGACATCGTCACCGAAAAGGCGCA
This sequence comes from Beijerinckiaceae bacterium, assembly GCA_036556825.1. Lineage (GTDB taxonomy): Bacteria > Pseudomonadota > Alphaproteobacteria > Rhizobiales > Beijerinckiaceae > JAJKJG01. Next base: position 12,109 of record DATBIR010000227.1, on the reverse strand, counting down.
GCAGACAGGCCTCTTCGTCAACATCGACTCGGACTACAAGGAGTCGCAGCCCGACCTGCGCGTGCAGATCGATCGCGCCCGCGCCGCCGACCTCGGCATCTCGGTCGAGGATATCGGCAAGACGCTCGAGCTGATGTTCGGCGAGCGCGAGGTCTCGACCTTCGTCAACCGCGGCCAGGAATACCCGGCCATCGTGCGTGCCCGCTCGCAGGACCGCACCACGCCGGCCGATCTCGCCAATACCTTCATCCGCGCCCAGAATGGCGAGCTGGTGCCGCTCTCGGCTTTCGTGAAGCTCAGCGAGGCGGCAGCGCCGCAGGAGCTCAACCGCTTCGACCGCCTGCGCGCGATCACCATCGAATCGTCGCTGGCGCCCGGCGTCTCGATCGGCCAGGGACTGGAAGTCCTCGAGCGGATCGTGCGCGACGAGCTGCCGGCCGAGGTGCGCATCGGTTACAAGGGCCAGTCGAAGGAATTCAAGGACGCGAGCAGCGCCATCTACGTGACGTTCGGCCTGGCCCTGCTCGTCGTGTTCCTGGTGCTGGCGGCGCAGTTCGAGAGCTGGATCAACCCGGCCATCGTCATGCTGACGGTGCCGCTTGCCGTGACCGGCGGCCTGCTGGCGCTCTACATGACCGGGCAGTCGCTCAACATCTACAGCCAGATCGGCATGATTCTGCTGATCGGTCTGATGACCAAGAACGGCATCCTGATCGTTGAGTTCGCCAACCAGGTGCGCCAGCGCGGACTCGGCGTGCGCGAGGCCGTGATCGAAGCCTCTGCGCTTCGCCTGCGACCCATATTGATGACCTCGATCGCCACCATGGGGGGCGCGATCCCGCTCGCCTGGTCGGTAGGCGCCGGCGCCGAGGCGCGCAACGCCATCGGCTGGGTGATCGTCGGCGGCGTGGCGCTCTCGACGCTGCTCACCACCCTCGTCGTGCCGTCGCTCTATCTCCTGATCGGCGGCTATTCGCGCCCGGCGAACTACACCGCCAACCTGCTCGACCGCATGCGGCAGCAAGAAGAGGCGACCGGGCACGGCCACGTCGAGCCGGCCGAGTAAGGCGGACAGCGATCAGCGTCTTTGACGGATCCCGGGTGTTCCCGGGATCTGCATGGGTCTTTGCAAGTCGGCGACGGGCGACTTGCAAGGGACGGGCGGTCGATCAGTCGATCATGTAGCGGAAGCCGAGCCGCACCTCGTGCGCGTCGAGTTCCTTGGCCCGTGAGACGCCGCCGGCGGCATCCGTCTTGCTGCTCACCTCGCCGAGATTGACGTAGCGGTAGCCCGCATCGATCTGGAAGCCGCCGCCCACATCGACGGCGACGCCTCCCATCAGCGCCCAGGCGAAGCTGGCCTTGAGGTCCGCATCGGCGAGCGTCACGACGGGCTGCGCGCCGATGGCGAAGGCGCCCGGGGTGGGACCGCCGCACGCAGTCGTCAGGCACGTCACCTCGACCTGATAATCCTTGAACTTGTTGAACGCCACGCCGGCGCCCGCGCCGGCATACGGCGTCACGCCGTACCAGGTGCCGAGGTCGAGATAGCCGTTGAACAGGACGGTGGTCGAATCGAAGTTGGCGCGATCGCGCCGCGTGACGCCGGTGCGCGCGCTGTTCGCTTCGAAGTCCGATTCGAAATGGTAGTCCGCGGTCACGTCGGCGCGCAGCCAGCTCAGGAATTTGTAGCCGAAGCCGCCGCCCGCCGACCAGGTGGTATCGAGCTTGACCGAATCGAACGGCGTGTCCGCGCTGCCGAACGAGGCGTCGCGCGGGTTCTTGTAATCCGTATAGCCGACGTCGCCGCGCAAATACCAGCCGGTGCCGATTTCGACGACGCTCGGCGGGACGGCCTGATAGCCGCGCAGCGGCGGCATCAGCATGTCGGCGGCCGCTGCCGGCGCGGCGCAGCCGGCGATCAGGCTTGCGGCGGCCAGTGCCTTGACGGTTCCCATGACAGGGTCCTTTGTTTGATGAAACGGGCCGGCATGTCTGGCCGGACCATGCATGACACGCGAAACGCCAGTTCGTGGACGATGCGGCATACAGGTTAAGTGCGGCTTAACCATAACCCGCGCGCCGCATGGAGCGGCGCCGCAGTTGCACGCACGCCATCATGTCCGACGAAGGGTGGAGCATTTTCCGCGAAGTGGGTCCGGTTCGCGAACAACATGCGTGTCCGGAAAAGCGAGAGCCGATTCCAAGCGAGTGGAATCGGCTCTCGTGAGCGCGGAGGGTTCGGCCCGGCTGCTCGCGCTCACGAGAGCCGTCGCAAACGAAAACGGCGCGAGGGGGTGCCTCGCGCCGTAAGGTGCGGATCGGATGATCCGGGATCAGTATTTGCGCACGACCGGAGCGATCGGCGCGACCGGCCCGCCGAGCAGGTAGCGGAAGCCGACCTTGAGATCGTGCGAGTCGATCTCGTCGAACTTCATGCTGACGCAGTTGCAGCCGCTGAAGTCACGACGGACGAGAGTGCCCGTCTCGGCGTCGCCGAGATTCAAGTAGCGATAAGCGAATTCGAGCTTGAAATTCTCGGTGATGTCGTAAGCCAAACCGGCGTGCAGCGCCCAGGCGAAGTTCGTCTTGGATTCTTCGCTGGCGAAGGCGAGACCGGCCGTCGAGATGGCCACGTCGGTGAAGTTGTCGATGGTGTTGTGGGCGACGCCGATACCGGCGCCGATGAACGGCGTGATGCCGTACCAGTTGCCGAGGTCGAAATAGACGTTGGCAAGGCCGACCCACTCGGCTTTCGTGCCGGTGAACTGGTTGACGAAGCCGACGTCGACGATCGAGCGCTCGAGCGCGTGCAGCGTCGACTTGCCCCGATACTCGCCCGTCACGTCAGCGCGGATCCAGTTGTTGAACTGGTAACCGACACCGAGCCCGAACAGCGGCGACGAGTCGAAGTCGAGATGGATCGTGCGGAAATCGGCGTCGCTGGCGTCGCCGACGCCGAGCTTGTCGGCATTCTGGTTGGTCATGCCGATATCGCCGCGCAGGTACCAGCCGCCGCCGACTTCGATCGGAACGGGCGCGGGTGGCATCGGAGGCAGACCGGCCGGGAGATCCGCCGCACGCGCCGTTGCCGACGCAGCCAGTGCGAGGATTCCCGCCAGAGCGTAAGTTTTCAAATTGCCCATGACAGGGGTCCCTTCATTTGTGATGCGGCCGCCATCGGGCCAATACTGAACACGTCAGGGACGCTCGCAGAGACAGGTTAAGCGAGCCTTAACCTTAACCGCCGGCAAACAGGCCTGCTCCGCGGCAGCAAGGGCATCCGGCATGACCGCCGTCGCGAATTTCACAACTGTTGCGCGCGAGAGACATCATCGCCGACGCGGTCGGCCGCAGCGGGCAAAGCTTTGGCAAGCGACTGCCCGCTCGTGAGTCACGTGCCGCATTGCGAGCGCGAGCGCGAGCGCGAGCGATTCAGATTGGATCGCTCCCGCTCGCTCTCTTGGGCGCATGATCCCGGATCAAGTCCGGACACGCCTGTTTCGGCGCAGCGGCCCGCTTCGCCGCCGCATGCGCAGGTCGCTACGCGGCCTGCTTGAGCAGGCCTTCCGCCGCCATCGCCTCACGCACCTTCGGACGGGCGGCCACCCGCTCGAGATAGGTCTTCAGAGCGGGATATGGCGCGACATCGATGGCGTGGAAATTGGTCCAGTTCGCGACCGTGAACAGGTAGGCGTCGGCGATGCTGAAGCGATCGCCAAGCAGGAACTGGCGCTGCGCCAGATGCCGGTCGAGATAGGCGAAACGCTTGCCGAGATTCGCCTTGGCCAGGTCCTTCGCCGCCGCGGGCATCTTCGCATTCCAGAGCGGCCCGAAGCCTTTGTGGATCTCGGTGCTGATGAAGCCGAGCCATTCGAGAAGACGATAATGCTCGCTCGTGCCCCGCGCCGGGACCAGCTGCGCTTGCGGCGCCTTGTCGGCGAGATACTGCACGATCACCGACGCCTCGGTCAGCACGCCGCCCTCGTCGAGCGCCAGGGCTGGAACGTAGCCTTTCGGATTGATCTCCGCGAAGGCCGCGCCCGTCTCGGTCTTGCCGCTGCCGAGGTCGACCTTTTCGAGCTCGATGTGAAGACCGGCTTCGCGGGCGACGATGTGCGGCGCCAGCGAGCAGGCGCCCGGAGCGTAGTAAAGCTTCATGATCAATCTCCTTCAAAACCGATGCAGACTGGCAATGGCGGCGTGCCGTCGGCTCCGCCGGGTCTGCTGTCGCTTATGAAGGACGCCGGGGCGGCCGGGTCAACGTCGCGCCCAATGCAAGAATGGCAGCTAAACTTTGCGCTGCTGCAAAGCGGCGGCCGTGCTCGCGGCCGCCGACTTCGGGAGCGGCTCAGGCGGCCGCGCGCGACAGCGCGTCGACGACGTCGTCGACGACCCTGATCACGAGGTCGCGGTCGTCGCCCTCGCCCATCACGCGAATCACCGGCTCGGTTCCGGACGGTCGGATCACCAGCCGGCCCTGGTTGCCGAGCCGCTTGCGCGCCGATTCGATCGCCGTCACGACCGAGTTGTCCTGCAGCGGCTGCCCCTGCTTGTAGCGCACGTTCTTGAGAATCTGCGGCAACGGCTCGAAGCAGTGGCAGACCTCGCTGACCGGCTTGTTGAGACGCTTGACCACCGACAGGAGCTGCAGGACGGCGATGAGCCCGTCTCCGGTCGTCGTGTAGTCGGACATGATGATATGGCCCGACTGCTCGCCGCCGAGATTGTAGCCGTGTTCGCGCATGTGCTCGAGCACGTAGCGATCGCCGACGGCCGTGCGCACGAGCTGCAGGCCGAGGCCGCCGAGATAACGCTCGAGACCGAGATTGGACATGATCGTGGCGACCACGCCCGGCTGCGACAGACGCCCGTCCTCCCGCCACGACCGCGCCACCACGGCCATCAGCTGGTCGCCGTCGACGAGCTGGCCCTTTTCGTCGACCACGAGGACGCGGTCGGCATCTCCGTCGAGCGCGATGCCTATATCGGCCCGCAGCTCGCGCACGCGGCGGATCAGCGCCTCGGGCGCCGTCGAGCCGACGTCGCGGTTGATGTTGAACCCGTCCGGCTCGACGCCGATGGCGATCACCTCGGCCCCGAGCTCCCACAGGGTTTCGGGCGCGACTTTGTAGGCGGCGCCGTTGGCGCAATCGACGACCACGCGCATGCCTTCGAGGTCGAGCTGACGCGGCAGCGTGCGCTTGGCGAATTCAATGTAGCGCGCGTGCACGCTCTCGATGCGCTTGGCGCGGCCGAGCTGGGACGATCCGGCCAGCCGCCGCGTCAGGTCGGAGCCCATCAGGGTCTCGATCTGGTGCTCGACCTCGTCCGACAGCTTGAAGCCGTCCGGCCCGAAGATTTTGATGCCGTTGTCTTCGTAAGGATTGTGCGAGGCGGAGATCATGATGCCGAGGTCGCAGCGCATGGAGCGCGTCAGCATGGCGACCGCCGGAGTCGGCATCGGACCGAGCAGCAGCACGTCCATGCCGACCGAGGTGAAGCCCGCCACCAGCGCCGTCTCGATCATGTAGCCGGACAGACGGGTATCCTTGCCGATCACGACCCGGTGCCGGTAATCGCCGCGCACGAACAGCAAGCCCGCCGCCTGGCCGACCTTGAGGGCGAGTTCGGGGGTGATCACGCCGTTGGCGCGGCCGCGAATTCCGTCGGTTCCGAAGTGTTTGCGTGTCATGGGCGCCCCGCCATAGGCGAATCAGGATGTTTGCTGGCGCACTTTGGGTGCGACTGCCCGAGCCGTATAGCATTCAATAGCGCATTATGACCGCTCTGCGGCTCAAAAAATGCGAGCTTGCCTTAGCGCTTACGGTTAAGGCCGGCATGGTTACCAGCGTCTTGTCTCGTCCGGAAGGTGGAAGGAGGCAGATCATGGGATATGGTCAACTCGCGGCGGTCGCGGCGCTCGTCATCCTGGCTGTCGGACCGGCATCGGCCGAGACCGATTACCTGAAGGTCGGCGGCGCCCTTCTGAAGTCGTTCCCCCGCGGCGAAGAGCTTTGCTATGGGCTGACCCGCAGCCCCGCCTATCTCGCCGAGAATCCGCGCCTGCGCATGACCGCCTTCCATCTTTTCAAGGATTTCGACCCGGACCCGCTGAAGGAGCAGGTCGATCTGCCGCGCACCCGCCAGCTGGAGGAGGACCGCGCCTCGACCACCCCGCGCCAGCTCTCCGTCCGCGTGCGGTTTCGCAATCTCAAGAGTGTCTATCACCAGGAAGTGGAATGCGCCGGGACGGGGGACAACGGCTTCGGCTGCTGGCGCGATTGCGACGGCGGCGGCTTCGGCGTCAAGACCAGCGGACGCTCGCTCGTCATCCAGCAGCAGGAGGGCATGTCGGGACTGCGGCTGCAATCGTCGTGCGATCCCGACGACGAAGGCTCCAACATGCACCTCGACGCCAAGCTCGACGGCGCCACCTTCCAACTCGACCCGCTGCCGCAAAGCGTCTGCCGCGCCGAGCGCGACGCGGCCCGCCCGTCCTGGGTGAAGAGCGGCGATCCGCTGCGCGTGCGTTTCGAAAAGCGTGCCAACGTCTGCCACGCGCGCACCTACGACACGGCGCATCTCAAGGCGCATCCGGATCAGAAGGTGGTCGCCATCGCGCTGCGCACCATCGGCCGGCTGAAGAAACAGAGCCCGGACGACGGCAACTTGCCGGCCCTCGAAGTGCGGCTGTCGGTGAAGCTTCGCGACGGCGCGACGCGGACGAAGACGGTGGATTGCTTCCCCGGCGAGTATACCTTCGACTGCGCCAACACGCAGTTCCGGCTGCGCCGCGCCGGGCCGTCAAGCCTCATGGTCCAGGATGTGAACTACAAGCTCGCCTTCGATGAAAAGGCGAATCACTTGGCTGATTTCCTTGGCATCGAGCTCGGCGACGACGACCGCCTGTTCCAGCTCGACGAGCGTGACGGCACCCGCTGCGAAGCTGGCTAGAACATTTCCCGCGAAGTCGATCCCGCTTCGCCGACGAAAAACGCGTCCAAGTTAGAAAAGTACCGGGCTTTCGGCCGGCAGGACAAGCGCAAAAAAAGCCCGGCTTTCGCCGGGCTTCGAAGATCTTGCGGATGTGGAAGTTACGCCTGCGGCTGCGGCTCGAGGCCGCCGTCGCTTTCGCGCGGCCGGCCGCGGCCGGCCGACGGCACCGGCGACGGGCGCGGCGGCGTGGTCGGCTCGCCGGTGTCGCGCACCGGCGGCTTACCCTCGAGCAGGTCGCGGATCTCGTCGCCGCTCAGCGTCTCGTATTCGAGCAGGCCCTTGGCCAGCACCTGCAGATCCTCCTGCTTCTCGCCGAGGATGCGGCGCGCTTCGTTGAGACCGCTTTCGACCAGGCGGCGAATCTCGGCGTCGATCTTCTGCGCGGTCGCCTCCGAGACGTTCTGGTGGCGCGCCACCGACATGCCGAGGAAGACCTCTTCCTGGTTCTCGCCGTAGGCGACGGCGCCGAGCTCGGGCGAGAAGCCCCAGCGCGTCACCATCATGCGCGCGAGGCGGGTCGCTTGCTCGATGTCCGACTGGGCGCCGGAGGTGACCTTCTCGTGCCCGAAGATCATTTCCTCGGCGACGCGTCCGCCCATCATGATGGCGAGGCGCGAGGTCATCTGCTCGAAGCTCATCGACAGCTTGTCGCGTTCCGGCAGCTGCATGACCATGCCGAGGGCGCGGCCGCGCGGGATGATCGTCGCCTTGTGCACCGGATCGGTCGCCGGCACGTTGAGCGCGACCACGGCGTGGCCGGCCTCGTGATAGGCGGTGAGGCGCTTCTCGTCGTCGGTCATGACCAGGGTGCGCCGCTCGGCGCCCATCATGACCTTGTCCTTGGCGTCCTCGAATTCGTGCATGGTGACGATGCGCTTGCCGCGCCGCGCCGCCAGCAGGGCCGCCTCGTTGACCAGGTTCATCAGGTCGGCGCCGGAGAAGCCGGGCGTGCCGCGGGCGATGACGCGCAGGTCCACGTCGGGCGCGAGCGGCACCTTGCGCACATGCACCTTCAGGATCTTCTCGCGTCCGACGACGTCCGGATTCGGCACGACGATCTGGCGGTCGAAGCGGCCCGGGCGCAGCAGCGCCGGGTCGAGCACGTCCGGCCGGTTGGTGGCGGCGATGATGATGATGCCTTCGTTGGCCTCGAAGCCGTCCATCTCGACGAGCAGCTGGTTGAGCGTCTGCTCGCGCTCGTCGTTGCCGCCGCCGAGGCCGGCGCCGCGATGGCGTCCGACCGCGTCGATCTCGTCGATGAAGATGATGCAGGGCGCGTTCTTCTTGGCCTGGTCGAACATGTCGCGCACGCGGCTCGCGCCGACGCCGACGAACATCTCGACGAAGTCGGAGCCCGAGATCGTGAAGAAGGGCACGTTGGCCTCGCCCGCGACGGCGCGCGCGATCAGGGTCTTGCCGGTGCCGGGCGGCCCGACCAGCAGCACGCCGCGCGGAATGCGTCCGCCGAGGCGCTGGAATTTTTGCGGGTCGCGCAGGAACTCGACGATCTCCTGCAGGTCCTCCTTGGCCTCGTCGACGCCGGCCACGTCCTCGAACGTGACGCGGCCATGCGCCTCGGTGAGCAGCTTGGCCTTCGACTTGCCGAAGCCCATGGCGCGCCCGGCGCCGCTCTGCATCTGGCGGCTCAGGAAGATCCAGGCGCCGATGAAGACCAGGATCGGCAGCCAGTTGACGATCAGCGCGATGAACCAGGGCGTGTTGTCGGACGGCGGCTTGGCCGTGACGTTGACGCCCTTCGACAGCAGGGTCGTGACGAGGGCCGGATCGAACGGCGCGTAGGTCGAGAAGGTGCGCCCGTCGGTATAGGTGCCGCTGATCTCGTTGCCGGAGATGATGACGTTGTTGATGCGCCCCGCATCCGCGTCGTTGCGCAGCTGGCTGTAGGCGATGTCGCTGCCCCCGCCCCTGTGGCTGGGATTCTGGAACAGCGTCACGAGGGCGATCACCAGCAGGAAAATGAGGACCCACAAGGCGAAGTTGCGGAAATTCGGATTCATCGGTTGGCGTCGTCCCTGGGGGAAAGAGGCGCGTGGGCGCAGCTGCAAACACGGGTCCCGCGCGATCGAGCTTAATCTAGGCGCGCCCACCCCCCTTGCCAAGGGAATGCGGCGGCGCTGCGGCGCCATTCGGGTTTTATACTTTATCGGCTCCCCGCCGCGCGGCTGCGCCGGCGGGCGCCGCAGGCGTCCCGCCCTGCCGGGTGCGGCGCGGCGGCTCCGGCCGGACGAGAAGGCGGCCGTCGCGGCGCAGGTCGAGCAGCGCGCCGCCCACATTGATGCGCAGCCCGGTCCCCGTTTCGAGGGCCCGGCGCAGGTCGCCGAGCACGCGCGCCTCGAACCGTTCGAGCCGCATCGGACGCTTCAGGCCGCCTGCGGCGCCGACGATGGCGCGCGCCACCACGCCGAGCAGGATCGCGTCCGGCTCGCCGCGCAGCAGGACGGCGTCGAGTTCGAGCCGGCCGTCGCCGCTGCGCGCGGCCGCGGCCATCACGGCGCCGATGCGCGCCTCGAGCGCCTCCTCGGCCCGGCGCGCCCGGGCCGCCAGCGCGGCCAGCCGCTCCGGCGTCAGGCCCTCGCGCTGCAGCACGGGCAGCACCTCGCCGCGCAGGCGGGCGCGGGCGAAGCGCGGATCGGCGTTGGACGGGTCGCTCAAGAACGGCCAGCCGGCGGCCTCGCAGGTCGCCACGAGCCGCGCCTTGCGCAGGCCGAGCAGCGGGCGCGCCACCGTGACGCCGTCGCGCTGGATCTCCGGCCACATGCCGCCGAGCCCGCCGATCCCGGTCCCGTGCATGAGCCGCATCAGGACGGTCTCGGCCTGGTCGTCGAGGGTGTGGCCGGTGACCACATGCGAGGCGCCGAGTTTTTGGGCAAGCTCGCCGAGCAGGCGGTAGCGCATCTCGCGCGCCGTCTCCTGGATCCGGCTTGTCGGCTTCTCGCCGGACCAGGTCAGGACGCGGTGCGGCAGGCCGGCCGCCTTGGCCCATGCGCCGACCCTGCGCGCCTCCCGGGCCGAGCCCGCGCGCAGGCCGTGGTCGACCGTGGCGACCGTCACGGGCGGCCTGCGGCCCGTCCCACGCCATGCTGCCACGAGGTGCATCAGGCAGGCGGAATCGGGCCCGCCCGACACCGCCAGCACGATCCCCCTCGCCTGCTCGAGACCCGTGAACAGCAAGTCTGCCTCGTCGCGGGAGACGGGCGCCGCGTCGCGAATGCCTGCGGCCCGGCGCTCGCCGCCATGCGAGCCTTCCTCGGCCGGGCGGGATCGGACGCGCGGGCGGCGCATCATGCCCTCACGCGCAGCGGGCGCGCTTCTGCTCGCGCTCGACCCCCTGGCGCACCGTCGGCGCCGCCTGCGGGAACTTGCGCTCGAGCTGCGCGAAGGTGGCGCAGGCCTGGTCCTTGGCGCCGAGCGCGTTGAGCGCGATGCCGAGGCGCAGCATGGCGTCGGGGGCCTTCTGCGAGCTGGTGTATTCGGTCGACACCTTCAGGAACTGCTCGGCCGCCTCGCGGTGGCGGTTGCGCTGGTAGTAGCTCTCGCCGAGCCAGTAGGTCGCGTCCGGCACCAGGCGGTCGCGCGGATGCGACTGCAGGAACTGGCGGAAACCCATCTCGGCGCGCTCGTATTGCTTCTGCAGGATGTAGGCATAGGCGGCGTCGTAATCGGTGCGCGCGTCGCCGCTGCCGGTTGCGGCGACGCTCGGCGCCGCCGGCGCCTGGGGCGGCGCCGAGCCGAGGTTGCGAGGGGGCGCCGCCCCGCCGCGCACCTGGTTGAGATCCAGCGGGCCGCCCGGCTCCGGCTCGTCGTTGTTGTCGATGATGCCGCCGATGGTGAGGGGCGCCGACGGCGCCGTCGTGCCGAGCTGGCGCGGTGCGCCCGGCGCGTTCGGCATATCGCTCGGATCGAAGGCGTCGCCGCGGCGTGCCTGGCGCCCTGGCGCGCCGGGGGCCGCGGGCGCCTCGCCGGGCTCGAAGGCGTCGCCGCGCCGCTGAGGGCGCGGCGGCGCGGCGGGCGTCTGCGTCGGGGCCGGCGCCTGCGCGCGCGGCGGCCCGCGCTGGTCCTGGAAGCGGAACTCCACGTCCTCCTGGAACTTTCGCACCTGCTCCTTGAGCTGCCGGTTCTCGTGTTGCAGCTGCTCGATGTCGCCGGACATCTGCCGCATCTGGTTTTCGAGCCGGTTCATGCGCACGACGATCTCCGCCGCATCCTGGGCCGACGCAGGAGCGGCGGCGGTCACGGCAGCGAACATCAGCAGGGCAAAAATCGCATTCGGGCGCAGCATGGGCCAAGATTCGGTTGTGGGCGGAGCGCTCGCCTTATCATGAGCGGGGCAATGGCGAAAAGGTGGCGAGCCTGCCTGGGGTCGTTCCGTCACAGGGAGCCGGGCGGCGCGCGGGTCCGATCGGCACCCGCAGCGGCTTTGACCGCGATGCCTCGATGCCGGCGCTGGACGGGCGGTTTCGAGCCTCGACGGTGAACCTGTGGCTGGACGCCTCTGGCGCCCGGCGGCAGCCGCTGCGTTAACCTAAAGATCAGTGCGCCGGACATTGCGTTGACCTGCGGCGGGCACCGCTATTAGCTGCCGGAAAGTGGCAAGCGCTAAGTTTTGGATATGCAGTTGCTCAAAATAATCACGGGTGGAGACGTCCGAATGAGCGTGTCTTCCGTTGCTGGTCTGGAGCAATTCAGGGGCCTTTCCCTGACTTGCGCCGGCTGGAGCGACGTCTCCCCCGCTCCTGCTGAGCCGATGTGATCCAGGATCCGGCAATCGCCGACACGAAATCAGGTCGCGCGCGTGGGTCAGGGATGCCTCGATCCCGGGAAACGGCTGCGTGAGCGACAGGGAGAAACACGATGAGCATTGCCGTTGCCGGGACCGACCCCGTCGTCATCACCGTGGGAAGCACCACGACGGACGGCGGTACAACGACTACCAGCCCGCAGACGAACGCAGATGACCGCAGCTACCGCTTCAGCGCCAGCATCGATGGCAATGTCGGTTCCGGCGCGGTCATCGACGGTTTTGGCCTCTCCTTCGAGACGACCGGCGGCGGCCACACGATCAATGTCACCAACAATGGAAACGTCACCG
>DATBIR010000226.1:0-13813 GCA_036556825.1 Beijerinckiaceae bacterium | reverse complement strand
GATGCGATCTGAATCGATCCTGCTCTGGCGGTCCCTTTACGGCCGCTGCGCGCTTGCAGCGGCGGCGGTGGTCGTCAGCCGCTCCGTTTCGTCCATTGCGGTTGCGCGGCGGACGCGCTCGCGAATCGGGCGTTCCAGAATGGTCAGCGACAGGCTCGCCAGGCCGATGGAAACAGCCACGGCGAGGAGCGTCACGGCGATCTGAGCTGGCGTTGCAATGTCGGGGCGTCCGCCCAGCATGAGGCCGTGCAACAGCCCGTTGACTGGCTGGTGCACGAGATACAGCGCGTATGAGATTGCACCGAGGCTCCCCAGCCTGGCACTGCGGAAGCGGATGCCCTCGGGCGCGCCGTTGACGATCGCGAGAATGAAGCAGGCGGCGCCAAGCGCGACGATCGTCGGCATGACGAGAAGTGTCGCCTCGAGCGAGATGATGGCGATGCCCAGAAGGACGATGCTGGCCGCGAGGGATGCGACGCGCAGGGCATTCACATGCGGCACGAGATTGAGCTGCTGCTGCGCCAGCGCAGCGAGCACCCCGGCCAGCAGCATGTCCGCCCGCGCCGGGAGCGGAGTCAACGCTGCCATCGGGTTGATGCCACGGACCAGGAGGCGATACGCGAGCGCCAGGAGGCAGCACAGGACCAAAACCTCGGCGAGTCGCCTGCGCGGTACCAGGGCGACGATCAAGGGAAGAAGAAGGTAGAACTGCTCCTCGACCGCGAGCGTCCATGTCGGTAGCAGCCACCCGCTGCCCAGCCCCAGAAACGGTATCGCGACGTTTTGCGTGAACGTCAGATAGGTTGCGAGCGGCAGCGGCGCATCGACGAACGCCGCACCTTCGAGCAGCGTCAGCGCAAGATAGGTTGCAAGAACGACGACGCCATAGACGGGCAGGATGCGGGCGGCACGCCGCAGGTAAAATCGCTCCAGAAATCCGGCTTCGCCGCATCCGCGCAGGACGATCGAACCGATAAGGTAGCCCGACAATACGAAGAACACGCCAACGCCGATCCAGCCGACCGTCAGCGCCCGAAAGCCGCTCGGCACCTCGCCGAAGTAATGCGCAATCACGACGGCCGCGGCGGCGCCGCCCCTCAGTCCGTCAAGCTCGGCAATCCGGCGTAGCCCTGGGGCCTGCTCGTGCGCCTCATTCCTGACCATCGTCATCGCCAGCCCTCGATGCGAGCAGGTTACGAGCTAGCAGAAAGTCGTTACCTTCGCGTGTCGCCATTTGCCGGCATTCGCCGCAACTCGTCGGCCGGTCCGGGGCTCGCGTCGGTTCGGCTTGTCCTTCATCGTCGCGTCGGGCATGAACGGCGCTGGTCCCGAGACGCACCGGTGATGGAAGAGACGGTCCCTCTCTTGGAACAGCAGGCGCGGCAGCTTCTGTCGGCCGCCGCCGTGCGGGCGCGCGCGCAGCAATTGCTGCAGCACGGCCTGGGCGGCCGCCTCGATCACTTCATGGTCGATCTCGACCGGCTCGGAGCCTGCGCCGACGAGGTCCTCACCACGATCGAGGCGGCTTATCCTTCCCTCGAGATCCCGTTTCATGCCCGCTGGCGGCATTTCGCGGCCGGCGGTTTCAAGCGCTGGGTGACGATCGCCCGGACCGCGCCCTGGCCCGACGCGGCGGCGAAAGCCCGCGCCGCCTTCGACCTGGCGATCGTCAGCGTGCTGCTCGATGCCGGAGCGGGCGCGGACTGGCGTTACGTCGAGGGCCGCACCGGCGAGACTTACACGCGCTCGGAGGGGCTGGCGATCGCCAGCTTCGACATGTTCATCGGCGGCGCCTTCTCGAACCGTCCCGAGGATCCGTTCCGGGTCGATGCCGCTGCCTTGACGGCTTTCGACACGGAGGAACTGGCCCGCGGCTTTCAGGCCCGGGTCGACAACCCGTTGTTGGGCATCGAGGGTCGCGCCGCCCTGCTGAACCGACTCGGCGAGGTCGTCGCCGCTGCTCCCGAGGTGTTCGGCCGTAGCGACGATCCGCGTCCGGGCGGGTTGTTCGACGTGCTGGCCGGACAGGCCGAAGAGGGGCGCATTGCTGCACCGCGTATCCTCGAGGCGCTGCTGCTCAATCTCGGTGCGATCTGGCCCGGCCGCATCCGCCTTGGCGGCATCGATCTCGGCGATACGTGGCGCCACCCGCGCGTGCATGCTGCCGATTCGACCGACGGCCTCGTGCCCTTCCACAAGCTGTCGCAGTGGCTGGCCTATTCGCTGGTGGAGCCGCTGCAATGGGCCGGGCTCACCGTCACCGACATGGACGGCCTGACCGGTCTTCCCGAATATCGCAATGGCGGGCTCTTCATCGACACGGCCGTGCTGCACCTGAAGAACCCTGACGAGGCCGGCCATCCGCACGCGGTCGATTCGCGCCTGGTCGTCGAGTGGCGCGCGCTCACGGTGGCTTTGCTCGACCGCATCGCGCCGCTGATCCGGGCCAGGCTCGGCCTCCGCGACGCGGAATTTCCGCTCGCCAAGGTGCTCGAGGGCGGCACCTGGGCCACCGGCCGGCGGCTGGCGCGAGCCCGCCGCGCCGATGCGGCGCCGCCGTTGACAGTGATCAGCGACGGCACGGTCTTTTGAGGCGGATGGCGAATGGCGGATCGGGCGTCTTGACCCGTTCGGCTATTCGCTATTCGCTGGTCGCTAGTCGCGACTTGCCAGTCGCCATCTCGCCACTCGCCAGGGAACACACATGCAGGGCGTTACGGTCGTCGATCACCCTCTGGTCCAGCACAAGCTGACCCTGATGCGTGACAAGTCGCGCACGACCAAGGGCTTCCGTCAGCTCCTCAACGAGATCGGCATGCTGCTCGCCTACGAGGTGACGCGCGATCTGCCGCTGGAGATGGTCGAGATCGAGACGCCGCTCACGACCATGCGGGCGCCCCAGATCGCCGGCAAGAAGCTCGTCTTCGCGCCGATCCTGCGCGCCGGCGTCGGCTTTCTCGACGGCATGCTGAACCTCGTGCCCTCCGCCCGCGTCGCCCATATCGGGCTTTACCGCGATCCGGACACGCTTCAGGCCGTGGAATACTATTTCAAGGCGCCATCAGACCTCGGCGACCGCACGGTCCTGGTTCTCGACCCGATGCTCGCCACGGCGAATTCCGCCGTGGCCGCGATCGACCGTCTCAAGGAGCGCGGCGCCAAGGACATCCGCTTCGTGTGCCTGCTCGCCGCGCCGGAGGGCATCGAAAAGATGCGCGGCACCCATCCCGACGTGCCGATCTGGACCGCGGCCATCGACAGCCACCTCAACGATCACGGCTATATCATTCCCGGGCTCGGCGACGCCGGCGATCGCATGTATGGAACACGGTAACGGGCCCGTTGCGGAGACGCGGCTGAGCTTTCGCGTCGCCTTATTCGAGACGACAGCGGCCGCCGCCGGGCGGACTTCCGCAGGATCATGTTGCAAGGTGCAGGTGACCGCGTGCGCTTCATTCTCGTCGATTGGGGAACCACCCGCTTTCGCGCCTATCTCGTCGACGGCATGGCGATCGTCGACCGCAGGGAATCGGAGGAAGGCGTCTCGGCGCTGTCCGCCGGGCAGCACCAGGCCGTGTTCCAGAGATGGTGCGGCGCCTGGCTCGGGCAGGAGCCTGACCTGCCGGTCGCGCTCGTCGGCATGGTCGGAAGCCGTGAAGGCTGGGCCGAGGCGCCTTATGCGCGCTGCCCCGCGGCGCCGGCCGACGTCGCCCGCGCGATGACGCAGGTGGACCTCGGCGGCGGGCGCTTCGGCCGCATCGTGCCGGGCCTCGTGTGTGAGCCGGCTCCGGGCGCCGTCGACGTGATGCGCGGCGAAGAGACCCTCGCCTTCGGCGCCGGCGTCGACAATGGGCTGATCTGCCTGCCGGGCACGCACCCGAAATGGGTGGAGATGAAGGATGGGCGGATCGCGCGCTTCGCCACGTATTTCACCGGCGAGATGTACGCGCTGCTGCGCCATCATTCCATGGTGGGGCGGCCGGCGGCGGAGCCGGAGGATCCGTCCGGCTTCGATCGCGGCCTTGAGGCGGCCGAGCGCAACAGCGGCCGCCAGAGCGGGCGCGTTGGGCTTCTGCATCTGATTTTTGGCGCGCGCGCTGCGACAGTGACGGGCCGGCTGCCCGCCGCCGCCCTGGGCCCGTATCTGTCAGGCCTGCTGACGGGGGATGAGGTCAACGGCGCCTTCTCGCAATTCGACAAGCCGGAATTCGTGACGGTGGTCGCCGACCGGCTCCGGGCGGACCTCTTCTCGAAGGCACTGGCCCGTCACGGCGTGCGCGCGGTGGTCAAGCCGCCTGTCGACGCGCTCGTGTCCGGTCTCGGACGCATCCTGGCGGCCCGTCCTGCGGCGACCTGATCAATTCGCGGGAATCGGTCAATCAATTCGCAACCAAATGATCCGGAAGCCGGCAACCGCGGCACGACGTTAAAGCTCCCGCGACCGGCATCGACGATGATCGATGCCCTCACGGAGAGAGCAGCATGTCTCGTCCGATCGTCTGGGCGGCCGGCACCCTGGTGGCCATCAGCTTGTCGACCACGATCGCCGGCACGCGTCTCGCACGCCAGTCCGGCGTTTCCGACATCCCTGCCGAGGCAGCAGCTCCGGGCGCCGAGAAGGGGGCGATCCTGACGGTCTCGGCTGATCTCGCCGGCCATTTCGTCCTGCACCCGCTGGTCGATGGGCGACGCGTGCGCATGCTCGTCGACACCGGCGCGAGCGTTGTCACGCTCTCGCACCAGGACGCCCACGCCGCCGGCATCCGCGTTCGCCCCGACCAGTTCACGCGCAGGCTGGCGACGGCCAACGGCGTCGTCGAAGCGGCGCCGGTGCAAATCGCCGAGATACGCCTCGGCGACATCGTGGTGCGCAACGTCGAAGCCGTCGTGTTGCCGGACGGGCGCCTCGCCACGAGCCTCCTCGGCATGTCCTTCCTGCGCCGTCTGGGCGGCTTCGAGATCGCCCGTGGCCAGCTGATCCTGAAAGGCTGACCCGTCCCATCCGGGAGCGCGCCGCCGTGAGTGCGGGCATATGCAGGCGATCGTGAGGCCGTGCAGAGCCGGCCTGCATTGCGGCAGCTGGCCTGGCCAGCTATTCCGGGACAAGCTCGTTCAGCCCTGCCGCCGCAATGTATCCGAAACCTCAGCCCTCGCTCACGCCGAACACCTATGAGTTCGAGTCGTTGCCGCTGGTCAAGCCGACCGGCTTTCGTGAATACGATGCGCGCTGGCTGTTTCCGTCCGAAATCAACCTGATGGGCGTGCAGGCGCTCGGGCTGGGGCTCGGCACGCTTATTCACGAAATGGGCGTGCGTCCGGACATCGTGACCGGCCATGATTTCCGCGCCTATTCGTCCGCGATCAAATACGCGCTGATCTGCGGCATGATGGCGGCCGGCTTGCGTGTGAAGGACATCGGCCTCGCCCTTTCCCCCATGGCCTATTTCGGCCAGTTCGCGCTCGACTGCCCATGCGTCGCGATGGTGACCGCCTCGCACAATGAAAACGGCTGGACGGGCGTCAAGATGGGCGCCGACCGTCCGATGACTTTCGGGCCGCAGGAGATGAGCCGGCTCAGCGAGATCGTGCTCGGCGCCGCGTTTGCGCCGCGCGCCAGCGGGTCTTACGAGCTAGTCGAGCGTTTTGCCGACCGCTACATCGCCGACCTGACCGGCCGCCCGAAAATCAAGCGTCGCCTGAAGGTTGTGGCGGCCTGCGGCAACGGCACCGCCGGCGCCTTCGCGCCAAACGTCCTGGAGATGATCGGCTGCGAGGTTGTGCCGCTCGATGCCGATCTCGACCACACCTTTCCGCGCTACAATCCGAATCCCGAGGATATGGAAATGCTCCATGCCATCGCCGCCGAGGTGCGTGGGACGGGCGCCGATGTCGGGTTCGGCTTCGACGGCGACGGCGATCGTTGCGGGGTAGTCGACAACGACGGCCGCGAGATTTTTGCCGACAAGGTCGGCGTGATGCTGGCGCGCGACCTCTCGCGCCTGCACGCGAATGCGACATTCGTCGCCGACGTCAAGTCGACCGGCCTTTTCATGAGCGATCCCGAGTTGCAGGCGAACGGCGCGCGGTCCGAATACTGGAAGACGGGCCACTCCTACATCAAGCGCCGGGTCAACGAGCTTGGCGCGCTCGCTGGCTTCGAGAAGTCGGGGCATTTCTTCTTCAACGCGCCGGTGGGACGGGGTTACGACGACGGGCTCCTGACGGCGATCGCCATTGCCGAGATGCTCGATCGCAACCCGGGCAGGTCGATGGCCGACCTGTACCGGGCGCTGCCGCAAACCTGGGGCACGCCGACCATGTCGCCACGCTGCGCCGACGAGGTGAAATACGACGTCGTCGACCGCGTCGTGAAGCGGTTCACCGAAATGAAGCAGCAAGGCGATCGCCTCGCTGGTCATCCCGTTTGCGACCTCGTCACCGTCAACGGCGTGCGCGTGGTCACCGCGGACGGCACCTGGGCCCTCGTGCGCGCCTCCTCGAACAAGCCTGAGCTCGTGGTGGTGGTCGAGAGCCCGGTCTCGGAAGCGCGCATGCGCGAGACCTTCCATGCGCTCGATGCGGTTCTGCGCGAGAACCCGGAAGTCGGCGCCTACAACCAGACCATTTAAGCGCGGCCGGAGGTCATCCTGCGACGGACGCCACTTGGCGGTGGCCGCTTCGCCGGATCCTCTGAGAGACGGCCCTGCGTGTCAGCACGTCCTGGCGTTGCGCGCCACCTGCATCACCGCGCGCACCGGCCACGGCGTGCTCTCGCTGAGCGCCAGCAAGCCTGTGATCGCCTGCCCAACGACCGGCCTGTAATCGTATTCCGCGCGGGCGAGAATATAGGAGGAGTTCGCCGTCCTGAATCCCTCGGGGATCTCGACGACCTGATCCTCCGGCAACGCAGTGCCGTTGCGCGTGTCGCT
This sequence comes from Beijerinckiaceae bacterium, assembly GCA_036556825.1. Classification (GTDB taxonomy): domain Bacteria; phylum Pseudomonadota; class Alphaproteobacteria; order Rhizobiales; family Beijerinckiaceae; genus JAJKJG01. Next base: position 6,884 of record DATBIR010000226.1, on the reverse strand, counting down.
CCAGCACACGCGGCCGACCAGCGTCGGATTGCCATCGGCGCCGGGCGGGCCTGACGCCTTCACGACGATGCTCGAGATCGTCATCCTGACGGCCGATCCGTCATAGGGCCGCATCACCTCGGCGGATGCATCGAAGACGTTCTGGATGTCGGTATCCGTCATATTGGTCGCACGACCGACCAGGTCGGCGAGGCTGCGCGACAGCTGCGTGAGCTTGCGGTCGCTGTTCACGCCTGTCGTCACAACCACCATGCCGAGATACATGGTGATCATCAGCGGCAGGATCATCGCGAATTCGACTGCCGCCACGCCGTCCGTCGAAACCGCAAGGTCGACGACGCGCCGGCGCACCTGGCCGCCCCTCCGCGTCAAAGCGCACGTCATGACAAAATTGCGCATTGCGTCGTCCTCAAGGAGAAGGCGAAGGAGGAGCAAACGGCTCGTTGCGGAAGGTGGCGGTGGCCATGATCAGGCGCTTGCCGTTCGTGAGGCTGGTGTTCCCCGAACCGAGGATGTTGACGAAGACCGGAAGCTCCACTGCCACGCGCACCAGCACGATATCGTTGGGGCCGGTCGCCTGGTAGCCGAAGGCCTCGGGGTCGAGCGCGCCTTCCTTGCTTACATTGGGCGGCTGCGTGCCCGGCGTGAATCTCCGGACATCGATGTGCACGGCTGTCTGGCAGTTGAACAGCACCATGGCCTTCTCGTTATTCTCGGCCCTGGTGCCGCAGAGCGCATCCCTGAACTTCGAGGCGGCGGTCGCGGGGTCCGGATTGGCCTGCTGGAATTGACCGGTGTAGATTGTGCGCGCCGCGTTCGCGACGGCCGTTTCGAGCACCTGCGTCGACCAGAAGCCGAGAGCCGTTTCAACGATTGCGAACAGAAGAGCGAGAAAGGGCATGATGACGATCCCGAACTCGATCGCCGTCGCGCCATCCTGGTTGCGGCGGAACGCGCCCAACCAATGTCGCGACGGCCGGCCAGCTGCATCGCGGTGCTCGGGGGTGGCTGGCAACTCTGGCATTGACGACATGGTCAGCCCCTGACGAAGCCCGGATCTGCAATATCCGGTGCCGCGCAACGACAATTAGACGAAAAAGTTTGCCGCTCCGTTAGACGGCTCGAAGGAAATCACGGACCCCGCGTTAAGCTTTCATCAACGCTTTCCCCGCAGCAAAGGCGGGCGCCGTGCAACCGGCTCAGCGCTGCGTCGCCATCGAATTGCGCGCGCCGGCCTGGCCGCCCATCTCGCTGAAATACTTGTTGGCGTCGCCGAGCTGGATCGCCGGCTGGCAGTTCGGCGTGCAGGAATACGACTCGCGCTCGAGCCCGCGCTGGACGGTGACGACGGATTCGTTGGGCGCCTGCACGCTGATCATCGACTCGGCCAGCATCGTGCCGCCCGGCTCGAGCGCGATCAGGTTGGTCACCCCATATGTCTTGCCGGTGATCACGACGAGGCCGTTCCGTTGCACGGTGATGTCGGCGATCATCGGGTTGCCGACGATGACCGTCTGCGTGCGTTCCGGCAGGCGCACGACCTTGGCGTGATCGATCATGACCGAGACCGTGTCGCGCCCCGGAGCAGCCGCGCTGTCGCCGGCGGTCGACAGATTCGCGGAAGATGCCGGCACAGGCTTGGCCACGGCTGCCATATCGACCCGCGGGCCCGCGCCGCCCTTCACGACATCAAGGGCCGAGACGGTTGACGCCCCGAGCAACGTCGCGACCGTGGTCAGCAGGACCTTGCGCCGGAGAGGGATGGACACCTTGCGCGCCGCATGGGCGATCATCGAACTGACCTCGGCCGGAATTTTCCTTCGAGAGAATATTCTTGCGCTGAGATTGGTGAATGAATGGCTAACGCTCAGTCTCCGGCCCAGCATAAACGGCGCGGTCTGATCGATTTCAACGTGGTATCGCAGGATTCGCCACCGGTGGGCGAAAAAGCGCTCTGCAGAATACGGAAAGCGTGCTGCGATCCGCCAAGAAGCAGCACATGACTACACATGATTACACACGGCTGCGGTAAGCAACGCCGATACGAGAATAGAAGTATTCGAGCGCAATAATCCATTTACCATCTCGGCCTTTTCTGCGTCTCTGCGAAACGTGATAGATGATTTTAACGCTGTTGAAACGAGGGGCCTCTAAGGTCGGCGCAGTTCCGATCGGTCTCGAAAGGGCCGGCGGACGATGCACCAGGAGCTACTCCATGAAGTCTCTTTTCAACCGTTTCGTCCGCGACGAATCCGGCGCTACGGCTATCGAATATGGCCTGATCGCTGCGCTCATCGCCGTCGTGATCATCACCATCGTGCAGACGGTCGGCGGTTCGCTCGTCACTGTTTTCACGCGCGTGAACGAAGGTCTCCAGGTCGCGGCTCCCTGATACCCGCGCCGGCTGATCTCGTGCTGGAGATCCGACATGCGCAGGCTCGCGTCGCGGTTCTCCAGGGATGAATCGGGGGCGACCGCGATCGAATACGCGTTCATCGCCCTGTTCATCTTTCTCGTGATCGTTGCGTCCGTGCGATTGCTCGGGCCAAGCCTCGTAGCGGTTTTCACGGGCGTCAGCGCCGGCATGGCCGGCGTTGGCGGCTAGCGACCTCCGAGCTGTTGCTCATGAAGCGACCCCGCTTGCGGGGTCGTTTCATTTACAGGGCCGGGAACTTTGCGGAGCGTGAGCTGTCGCTGACAGGCTGTGCGCACCCTGTTCGTTTCATTTCGAGATGCCAGCGGCACCGACCCTGCACGGATCGGAAACATTGTGGCCCCATACTGCCGGGCAGGAAGGCCTGTGCATCATGGAAACAGCATTGCTCGTCATTTTCCCCGGCTTGATGGCCTGCGCTGCCGCCAGCGACCTTCTCACGATGACCATACCGAACAAGCTTTCGCTGGCGCTCGTGGTGGCCTTTGCAGGTTTCGCGCTTGCCGGGACTCTCGCCTGGGACGCGATCCTCATGCATGTTGCCGCCGGGACCGTCGTGCTGCTGCTGTGCTTTGCCATGTTCGCATTCGGCTGGATCGGTGGCGGCGACGCCAAGCTGGCGGCGGCGATTGCGCTGTGGTTCGGCTTCGGCGTCCTGCTCGACTATCTGTTGCTGGCGGCGGTCGCCGGCGGAGCATTGACGATCGCCATCCTCTGCCTGCGCGGCACGACTCTGCCCGCCTTTGCGCTGCGGTGGGACTGGCTCACGCGCTTGCATGACCGCAGGAGCGGCGTTCCTTACGGCATCGCGCTGGCAGCGGCAGCCTTGGTGATCTACCCGCACACGCCGATCTGGCACGCCGTCCTGCAGTGACGACGCCCGGGTGATCATGGACTCGGAAAGATTACGGAGCGACCGTGAGCCGCTGATGCTCGCGGCAGACGATCGATGTCAGCAGTGGTCGTCGACTTGCCATGAGGATCAGCCATCGCAGTCGCGGCTCTCCGCTGCAGTCGGCGGCTTGACTCGCCAGGCAGGTTGCCCAGCCTATGACAATCTTGCCCCAAGTCAGGTTTGAACAGTCCGCGGCGCGGCGCGCTTACCTCCGATTAACCATAAGTTGACGTTTGGTTGGTGAATTGGGGCGTCGACAGGTCGACGCGTCGGATTTGCCGTCATGAAACCAGCCAAAATCGCGGTCCTCGGGGTTGCGGCCATCTCCGCCATCGGCGCCGCTATGCTGATGGGGAGACGCTCGCCACCGCCAGCCCCGCCGGCACCGGCTCCGGTGCAGGTGGTCAGCACCAGTGACGTGCTGGTCGCCGCGGCGGAGCTGCAACTCGGCCAGAAAGTCAAGGCGCAGGACCTGCGCTGGCAGGCATGGCCGGCGGACATGGTACCGGGTGGATCCATCCGGCGGAGCAGCGAACCCGGAGCCCTCGAGGAAACGGCCGGATCAATCGTTCGGGTCAGCTTTCTGAACGGCGAGCCGATTCGCCGCGAGAAGCTGATCAAGGCCAACGGCAGCGGCTTCATGTCCGCCATTCTCCCGTCGGGGATGCGCGCTATCGCCATTTCGATCGACACTCGCGGCGCAACGTCGGCCGGCGGCTTCGTGCTGCCCAACGACCGCGTCGACGTGATCCGCACGTACCGCGACGAGGACGCCTCGCGCGCCGGCGGTGGCGACGTTCATATGTCGGAGACGATCCTGACAAACATTCGCGTGCTCGCCATCGGACAGAATGTGCAGGAGCGGAACGGGGACAAGGTCGTGACCGGAGAGACGGCGACGCTCGAGCTCACCCCGAGCCAGGCCGAGATCGTCACGCTGGCACAGAAAACCGGGCAGCTGTCGCTCGCGCTTCGCAGCCTGGCAGACGCCCAGCGGGTCGAGGAAACGCGAGAGGAGCGCGATGCCGGTCTGACCGTGGTCCGTTACGGCGTCGCCAAGCAGGCGCCGAAGCGCTGATGCCGGAACTTTGCGTGACAGAGGACGCGATGAAAGCCACGACACGCAGGTTCGCCTGCCGCAGACCGACCCAGCTGCTTGCGGCCGTCTTGGCACTGGGATGCGGGCTGGCCATGCCGGCGCGCGCCAATGGCATCAGCTCGCCGCGAGCCCCTGCCGCGCCGGTCGTCCAGATCGGGGGCAACGACCAGACGGTTGCCCGGCAGCTCGACCTGTCGATCGGCAAGTCGGTCATCATCGACTTGCCGCGCGATGCCAAGGAGGTCTTCGTAGCCAATCCGAAGGTCGCCAACGCGGTCGTCCGCTCTACGCGCAAGATCTTCGTGATCGGCATGGAGAACGGGGCCACGTCGATCTTCGTCGTTGACGCGGAGGGCCGCCAGATCGCGGCGTTCGAGGTCACGGTTGGGCGCGATCTCGCCGCCCTCAGGAACACGCTGCGCGTGGCGCTGCCCGGTTCGCAGGTCGAGGTCAGGCCAGCCGGCGATTCGATCCTCCTCACCGGCACCGTCTCGTCCGCAGCCGAAGCCCAGCAGGCGGTCGACATCGCCAATGCATTCGTTGGCGTCTCGGGCGGGCTGTTCGGCGCCACCAAGGGGGCGGTCGTCAATTCGCTGACGATCAAGGGCAGGGACCAGGTCATGCTGCGGGTAACCGTAGCGGAGGTGTCGCGCAACGTTCTCAAGCAGCTGGGCGTCGACATCAGCGGCAGCTGGTCGGCCTTCGACTTCTCGTCGATCAACCCGTTCCCGCTGCAGCGCCAGATCCTGTCGAACACGCTTCTACCGAACGACGCGAACATTGCCACAGGGATCAGCAGTGGCAATTTCAACGCCCAGGCGACCTTGCGGGCCTTCGAAAGAGCGGGCGTGTCGCGGATCATCGCGGAACCGACCTTGACGGCGATCTCCGGCGAAACGGCGAAATTCACCGCAGGCGGCGAGGTTCCGATCCCGAAGAGCCAGGATTGCGCCACCGATACCGTCGGCCGGCGCACCTGCACGATCGGCGTCGAACACAAGCCGTTCGGAGTAACGTTGACGTTCACGCCCCTGGTTCTGTCGGAAAACCGCATCAGCATGCGCGTGAACACCGAGGTGACCGAGCTCGATTTCGAGAACACGATCCGGTTCGACGTGGTCAACATCCCTGCCTTCCGCGTGCGCAAGTCCGATACGACGGTCGAGCTGCCGTCGGGGGCGGTGCTGATGACCGCCGGCCTGATCCAGCAGGCTTCCAGCCAGGTCATCAACGGCCTGCCGGGGCTGATGAACCTGCCGATCCTCGGCAGCCTGTTCCGCTCGCGCGACTACCAGCGCAAGGAAACCGAGCTGATGATCCTCGTCAGCCCCTTCGTTGCCAAGCCGATGACGGCCGCGCAGGTCAAGCGGCCGGATGACGGCTTCGTCGAGCCTGACGATGCGCAAACGGTGCTGCTCGGGCGTCTCAACAAGCTCTATGGCGTGGCTGGCGCGGCTCTGCCCTCCAGGACCTACAAGGGCAACTTCGGATTCATCACGGATTAGGTTGAGGACACGGACACCATGTCGCCCACAGCAAGATCCGGCCCGACCGCTGCACGGCTCGCGACAATCGCGGCGCTTGCAACGACGCTTGCCGCGTGCGCTGCCGACCGGGTCGCGACCGGGTCGACGCGTCCTTCGGACTACCGCGAGCGCCATCCCATCGTGCTCGCCGAAGGTGCGCGCACGCTCGATGTGTTCGTCCACAATCCGGGCGGCCTGGACTCACGTCAGCAGGACGACGTTCGCACCTTCGTGGCCGAATATCGCCGTTATGGTCACGCAGCGATCATGGCCCAGGTCCCCGCCGGCACGCGCAACGCCGCCGCCGCCCGGGCGACCATGTCCCATATTGTCGACCTTGTGCGCGCCGCGGGGGTGCCGGCCGGCTATCTCGCGATAGCATCCTATCCGGTCGCCGATCCGGTGATCGCAGCACCCATCCGGCTCACCTTCACGCGACTGACCGCGAAGGTGGAAAGTCAGTGCGGGACATGGCCCGAGGACCTCGGGGTCAGCGATTTCCGGCACCACACCAGTAATCAGTCGTATTGGAATTTGGGCTGCGCCATGCAATCCAACGTGGCTGCGCAAGTTGCCGATCCCATCGATCTCGTCCGCGGCCGCGCGGAAGGCCGGCCCGATTCGATCCGTCGCGGCAAGGTCATCGATGCGATCCGCGAAGGCAAGGATCCGTCCACGCAGTACCGCCAGGAAGGGACCAAGATCAACTCCTCGGTCGGAAACTGACAGCGCATATTGAAGGCTTGCACCGATGTCTGACATGAGCGACAGCCAAGATCGCGTGATTGCGCCGGTTCCGCGCGTCACCATCCAGGCGTTCTGCGAGACCTCGGACGTCGCAGGGGTGATCGAAGCCGCAGCCGCCGACCGACGCATGCAGAAGGCGCACATCAAGGTTCAGATGGGCGGCGCGGCGGCGGCGCTGGAGGC
>DATBIR010000225.1:0-5159 GCA_036556825.1 Beijerinckiaceae bacterium | reverse complement strand
GCCGCATCACCGGCTCAGAAAATATCCGCCCGTGATGCCTTCGTGGTAGAGCTCGGCGACCGCCGGCACGATGCCGAGCGGCAGGCCCTCTTCCGCCTTGTTGTAGGTGTGCACGCCGGCGCCGCAGCGCGTGAGCCGCACTTTCGGCGCCGGGTCGATCGTCTTGAACAGCGGCAGCACCACCTCCTCGTAGACCTCCGGGCTGTGATCGCGGCTGTCCTTGGCGATGCAGATATGCACCGGCGGCACCGGTTTGGCGCCCGGCCCGGTCTGCGGGAACGGATAGCCGAGATAGTGCCTGACCAGCTTCTCCGTATCCTCGGCCGACATCTCGAGCCGCCGGGCGGTGACGCGCGCGGCCTGCTCGAGGGACGCGGCGATATTATGCGTGATCACGTATTCGGCCTTGAACTGGGGGCGCGCCTTGGTCTTGTCCCACCAGTCGAGGATCTCCTCCATCAGCCAGGGCAGGCGCATCAGCGCCTGCGGGCCTTCCTGCCCGAGCGCCTCCGGGCCGGCATAACGGGCGCGGTCGCGCCACGTGCGGATGTAGAGCTCGTTGAACGGATCGGTGCGCGGCGCGCGCGCCTTGTTCACGCGCTCGAAACCGGCCACCTTGCCGAGCGCGCCCGACCAGTCGTGCTGCTGCTCCTGGATGAAGCCGAACGGCGAGTTCTCGACGGCGAGCACGCCGGCGATGTTGGGCACGCGCTGCGAGATCATGAAGACGATCGGACCGCCGGTCGAATGCCCGGTCACGTAGATCGAGAATTCGCCTTCCGGGAAATGCCGGCGCATGGCGTCCTTCATGCCCTGCTCGAAGGCCATCGGCCAGCCGGCCATGCGATCGTAGAAGATCGTTCCGGGCCTGGCGCGCGCCACGGTGCGCGTGCCGTAGCGCATGCGCATCGAGGTGTCGCGGATCACCTCGTACTGGTCGGGCGTGATGTGCTCGCCGATCTTCCAGATCGGGGTGCGCACCGTGCCGTCGGGCTTGATCGTGTCGCCCGGCCAGTCGCGGCTCGGGTCGTCAAGATAGAGGCGGCCCGGGAAGGTCATGGCGACGGCCTTGTGGCCGAACTTGCCGGCATAGGTCCTCGCCATCGGCTCCATCGACTTGAAGTCGCCGGAGCCGCCATGCAGCAGGAAGATGCCGATCTTCTTGCCGTCGGCGCCGCGCGCCAGCTGGGCCGGGTCGGCGGGCTCATAGACCGTCACGCCCATGTCCCATTCGAGCCCGACCGATTCGATGCGGAAGATGTCCTCCGTCTTTTTCAGCGGAATGTCGGGCCGGGCGAGAATGGCATCGGAGCGCGCGACGATGGTTTCGCGTGCGAGTTGCGCCGGCGGCTCCCAGGCCGCGGCTTTCTGATGAACGTTCACGAGTTCCTCCGCAAAGGCGATGGTTTCCGGCGAGCCGCTCAGCCCGGGATCATGTCCGCCAGCAGCCGGCCGTAGCCCTTGACCGGCTGGCGGATCGAAAGACGGTGCTGGATTTCCCAGCAGCGCGCCGGCACCGGGTGGATCACCGGCACGCCCAGGTCCTGCTCGAGCATGTCGATGACCGGGAGCACGCGCCAGCCCGAGCCGAGCAGGTAGATGGCTTCCGCGTCACGATGCTTGAGGAAGGCCTTCTTGATGTGGGCGTAGACCTGCGTGGGTGCGAGCTGGCCGATATTCTTGAAGGAGTCGACGGCCATGCCCTCCATGCCGAGCACCTCGAAGCCGGCTTCGACGAAATACTTCGCGAACACGTCGTTGATCGGACCGGTGAAATAGGTGGCGCCGACAAAACGCTTGACGCCAAGCGCCTTGAGGGCGCGCACGTGATTGGTGCCCGACGTGAACAGCGGCACCTTGTAGGTGTCCTCCCACTGCTTCAGGAGCTTTGCCTCGCCGTGATAGCCGAGCAGCATGAAGGGCGGCGCGCCCTCGGGATGGATCAGGTCGCAACCGGCCTTGGCGAGCTTGGCGACCAGCGGCTCGAACGGCGCCACGGCGCGCTTGAACTCGTCGGTCGTGCCCTCGCTGATCTCGAGGAACAGCGGCAGCACGCCGATGCCTTCCGGCAGGATGCGGATCAGCTCCTCGAGCGATCCGGTCCGCAAGGTCGGCTTGATGCACCCGACGATGCCGCGCCAGCTTGTGAACGACATATGTGCTCCTAAGGTGTTGTCTCCCTCTCCTGCCTTACGGCCCATTCGGGCTGGTGTGAAGAGCGCCGACCCGGTACGATGCCGGACCCCGCCAACCCAGCGCAGCCGAGAGATGACCTATCAACCCATCGTGCCGCGAGCCCGCCTCGGCTTCATCATTCCCTCCTCGAACCGCATGGTCGAGCCGCAGGTGCAGCGCTTCATGCCACCGGGCGTGATCGCGCATTTCACCCGCATCGGCATGACCAACAAATACAAGGCGCCGCTCGACCAGCTGCTGCCCCGCATCCTCGAGGCCACGAGCCTGCTCGCCGATTCCAAATGCGACGTGACGGTGCTGCAATGCACAGGCACGTCCATGTCGGGCGGCGTCGACATGGAGCAGCATGTGATCGACGAGATGCAGCGCGTCAGCCGCCGCCCTGCCCTCAGCGCTGCCTCGTCCCTCACCGCCGCCTTCCGGGCGCTCGGCGCGCGCCGGCTCGTCTTCGTCTCCGAGACGGCGCAGGAGGGACACGACAAGAAGCTGCGCTTCCTGCGCGAGGCCGGCTACGACCTCGTCGCCGACAAGGCCGTCGGCCTCCCCGGCACCGATGCGTATTGCACGATGCCGCCGCAACTGTGGTTCGACGTGACGCTCGCGCTGCAGCGCGACGACGCCGACGCCTATTTCATCAGCTGCGCCAACATCCACAGCATCGACGTGATCGAGGATCTCGAGCAGCGGCTCGGCAAGCCCGTCGTGACCAGCAACCAGGCGGCGATCTGGTGCGCCCTGCGAACGGCCGGCGTCACCGACGACGTCCCCGGCCTCGGCCGCCTGATGCACGCGCCTCACGCCGCGCAGGCCGTGGCGGCGGAGTGATCCAAGGCGAATGGCGAATAGGGGATCGAGCTCCGTCGCCTTCCATTCGCCATTCGCCATTCGCCAATCTGAGAGGCCCTGAATGTACGGACACCGCGCACGCATCGGCTACACCGTCGCCGCCGTCACGACCGAGGTGTTTCCCATCGATTTCTACAAGATCGTGCCGGAGGGCGTGTCGCTGATGATGGTGATGCTGCCGCTCGGCGAGCGCAGCCCCGAGGACGTCAGGAAATGTTACGACATCAGCATCGAGGCGGCGCATACGATGGCTGAGGCCGGCGCCGACCTGGTGCTGCTCGGCGGCCTGCCGATCAACCTGTCCAAAGGCAGCGGCCGTCTCGACGAGCTGTTGCGCGGGCTCGAGCAGCGCATCGGCGTGCCGGTCACGAGCAGCACGACGGCGCAGGAGAAGGCCTACAAGGCGCTCGGCGCGCGCAAGGTCGGCACCGTGCATCCGTTCAAGCCGGACCAGAATGCGCGCCACGAGCGCTACCTGGCCGAGCATTTCGGGCTCGAGCCCGCGGGCGTCCATGCCGGCGGCTGGGACCTCAAGACCCTCGGCAAGATTCCGATCGACTGCGCGCTGGAATGGGGCCGCGCGCTCAAGAAGCAGCATCCCGAGATCGACACGTTCAACTTCGCCTGCCCGCACTGGCGCGTGGTCGACGCGATCGAGCCGCTCGAGCAGGAGCTCAAGGTCAACGTGATGACCTCGCTGCAGGCGATCGCCTGGGAGGCCATGCGGCGAGCCGGCATCGACGACCGCATCGAGGGCTACGGCCGTCTTTTGCGCGAACACTGAGGCGCGCCAGGCACGCTACTTGCTGAGCTCCATGGCGCGCTGGAGCAGCGCCTTCGGCGTCGCGAAGGCGCGGCCGATCATCTGCTCCATCTCTTCGCCGCTGACCGGGTCGAGTTCGAGCCGGCTCTTCTCGCCGTCGGCCAGGAAGGCCGGATCCTTCATGGTCGCGTCGAAGGCGCGCCGCACGACGGCGACGAGCGGCTTCGGCGTACCGGGCGGCATGAAGAAGGGACGGCCCATCTCCTCGGGGAAGGCGAGAATTTCGAGAACCTTCCGGTCGTCGGGATTGGGGACAAGATCGACCAGCAGCGGCACGTCGGCAAGGCCGGCCTGCGGCTTCGTGCCCGTCTGCACGAGAACGTTGATGCGCTTGTTGTTGATCCAGTCGGGGTTCGACGCCTTCAATGTCGAATATGACAGGCCGCAGATGCCTTCCGCCTCGCCGCGCTCGACTGCGAGACGGGATTCGGAGGTCGAATAGCCAGTCACGACCTTGAACCTGGTGCCGAGCATCGCATTGAGCAGCTTCGGCATCGTCGCCGAGTTGCCGGTGGCGCCCGTGGCGGCGACCACGACCTCGCGCTGCCTGGCCTGGTCGATGGTCTTGATCGGGCTCGTGTGCCAGGTCACGCAGATCTGCTGCTGCTTGCCCATGCTGCCGATCCATTCGAGCTCGCGCGGGTCGTATTTGACGGCGGGATTGCCGAACAGTGGCTCGAGCAGCAAGGTGTTGTAGGTCGATGCGACGACCGTTCCATCTTTTGGCGCGACGCCGGCGACCCAGTTGGTCGCCAGCATGCCGCTCGCCCCCGGCATGTTCTGGCTGACGATCGAGGGGCTGCCCGGGAGGTGCTTCTCGAGGTGCTGCGCGAGCACGCGCGCATAGGTGTCGTAGCCGCCGCCCGCCCCGGCCGGGATGATCATGCGGACCTGCTTGCCCTTGTAGAATGTCTCCGGCGCCTGCGCCTGCGCCGTTCCGACGAGCGACACCGCCGCCAGGACGATCGCCAGCACCGCCCCCGTCCGAAGCCGGGTCACCGAACCGCCATCCCTCATGTCGTCCCTCCCAAGGCGCTGCCGGTGAATCCGGCTTGGCCAGCAATCGTAGCAGAGCCCCCGCCGAGACGCCCAGGGATGAACCGTGACCGCTCACGCGCGACCCGCCGACGTTACTTTCCCGTCTGCGCGAAAATTGCGCGGACGCGTTCGACGGTCTGCGGCGGTGTCGCGTAGAGCTGCGCGACCAGGCCCTCAATCTCCTCTCCCGAAGTCGGATCGATGTCGAGTCCGCGCCTCTTCGCATCGGCCAGAAAATCGGGGTCTTCGAGGGTCT
>DATBIR010000224.1:0-12331 GCA_036556825.1 Beijerinckiaceae bacterium | reverse complement strand
AAGAACCTGGACCCTCGTTCCATCAAGCGAGGCGTAGCCAGCAGGGAAGGCGGCGCCTCGGCGCTCGCCAACTACCGCCACGCGCTGCGCATGGTCGGTGAGGGCAAGGCCGACGCGGTGTGCTTCACGCCGTTCAACAAGCAGGCCATGCGCATGGCGGAGCCGAGCTACGACGACGAGATCCTGTTCACCTCCAACGTGATCGGCTTCAGGGGCCTCGCCACCGAGTTCAACGTGCTCGACAACCTGTGGAACGCGCGCGTGACCTCCCATATCCCGCTCAAGGACGTTTCTGCGGCTCTCTCCCAGGAACGGATCGTGGAGGGAATCGCCTTGACGGCGACGGCGCTCAAGGCGGCCGGCTTCAATCCGCCGCGCATCGGCATCGCGGCGCTCAATCCGCACGCCGGCGACGGCGGCAACTTCGGCCGCGAGGAGATCGACATCATCGCGCCCGCGGTGCAGAAGGCGAAAGCAAAGGGATTGCCGGCGGACGGGCCGTACCCGGCCGACACGGTGTTCGTGCGCGCCAAGGCCGGCCAGTTCGACGCGGTGCTCACCATGTTCCACGACCAGGGGCAGATCGCGATGAAGCTGCTCGGCTTCGATCGCGGCGTCACGCTGCTCGGCGGCTACCCGTTCCCGATCTGCACGCCGGCGCACGGCACCGCCTACGACATCGCCGGGCGCGGCGTCGCCAATCCCGGCGCCAGCCGCGAAGCGCTCCTGCTCGCCATCCGCATGGCGAGCGCGCAGCTCGCAGTGAAGCGCCAGCCAGCGATGGCGGCGGCTTCTGCTTAGCCTTTCATTGTCGTGGCCGGCCTTGTGCCGGCCATCCCGATCGGACATGCATCACGTTAGTTATCGGGATCACCGGCACGACGCCGGTGACGACAACCTTAAGAAGCGGGATCAGCTCTCCAGCCGGTAGATGCGGGCGGCGTTGGCGTAGAAGAGCTTGTGGCGATCAGCCGGCTCGCGGTCGGCGACGGCGGCCTTCATGCCGGTGGCGATGGCGTCGAAGCTGGCGACGAGGCTGTCGACGGGAAAATTGCTGGCGAACAGGCAGCGGTCGATGCCGAAGATGGCGAGCGTGTCGCGGATGATCGGGGCGTTGGCCTCGAGCGTCCATGGCAGGCCCTGTCGTCCCAAGCCCGAGATCTTCACCGCGACGTTCGGCTGATCGGCGGCGGCGGCCATGGCGCGACGCCAGGCCGCCAATCCTTCGGCGCTGCGGTCGGCGGGCAAGCCGGTGTGGTTGATCACGATCTGCGTCGCCGGAAAATCGCGCGCCAGCTCGGCGGCCGCGTCGAGATGCCACCACGGCGTCTGCAGGTCGAACGAAAATTTGTGGCGCGCGAGCAGCGCGTAGCCGTCGCGCCAGCGCGGATCGTCCATGGATTGCGGCGCGCCGCGCTTCGCCTCGGTCGCGGAAGGCGCCGCGTGCGGCTTGTGCCGGATGCCGCGCACGAGCGCGCTTTGCGCATGCGCGGCCAAGACCTCGCCGACACCGGGCTCGTGCAGCGCGGCGTGACCGACGACCGCCGTCGGAAGACCGTGCGCGGCGTGCACGCCTTCGAGCCAGCGCGTCTCGGCGACCGGCGCGGCACGGTCCCATTCGGCTTCGATGTGAACCGTCCTGACCACCCGGTGGCGACCGACATCGGCGCGGTAGTCGGGCGGCAGGTAGTTGCGCCTGAGCGCCGAATAATCGCCGTAGCGGAACGGGATCGGCTCGCGGTCGCAGAGCCACGGATAATAGTTGCGGCCGAGATCCCAGAAATGCTGGTGCGCGTCGACGATGGCGATGTCGTCCTCGTCCGGGGCGTCGCTCATGCGGCCCCGCCGCCCTCGTAAAGCCGGATCACCGAGGCCGAATCGCTCATCTCGTTGCCCTCAGCCACGAAGGCCGCGTATTGCTCGGCGGCCTTCTCGACGACGGCAAGGTCGAGGCCGAAACCATGCGCAAAGGCCTTGACCGCCTTCATGTCCTTGAGCAGCTGGCGGGCATAGCTGCGCGGCGGCTCGAAATCGCGCGCCTGCATCTGCGGATACAGCTTCTTGAGGAGATTCGAGTCGGCGTGGCCGCCGGCGAGGCATTCCGGCAGGCGCGCCGCGTCGATGCCGGCGCGCTCCGCCAGGATGAGCGCCTCGGCCATCAGAACGTAGCCGGTGCCGACGATCGCCTGGTTGATCATCTTGGTGGTCTGGCCGGCGCCGCTTGGACCCATATGGGTGAAATTGCCGGCCATCTCGGCCATCAGCGGACGGATGCGGGCGATGTCGGCCGGCGCGCCGCCGGCCATCACGGTCATGGTGCCGTCGCGGGCCGCCGGCGGGCCGCCCGAGACAGGCGCATCGATCCAGCCCATGCCGGTCTCGCGCTTGAGCCGCGCCGCCATGTCGCGCGTGGCAGCGGGGTCGGCTGTCGAGAGGTCGATCAGCAGCTTCTCGGGGGTTCCTGCCGAGGCGATGCCGTCCGGCCCGAACACGACGTTGTCGACCGCGGCGGTGTGCAGGACGCAGGTCATGACGATATCGCTCGCCTCCGCGACCGCGGCGGGCGACGCGGCGGGCCTGGCGCCGTGCGGCACGACGTTGTCGAGCCGCTCCGGCTCGAGATTCCAGACGGTCACCGCATAGCCGCGCTCGAGGAGGTTGCGGGTCATCGCCTCGCCCATCAGGCCGATGCCGACGAATCCGAGTTTTTCTGCTGTCATTCAATGGGCTCCGAATTTCGGCACAATGAAACCCGCGGTCAGCGGATCATCTTGGGGATCCACAGCGAGACCTCGGGAAAGAAGGTGATGATCGCCAGGGTCGCGAGCAGCGGGATGTAAAACGGCATGAGCTCGCGCAGCACGGCGCGCATCGAGACCTGGGCAATGTCAGTGATCAGGAACAGCGCCAGCCCCATGGGTGGCGTCACAAGCCCGAGCATCAGGTTGAAGATGGCGACGATGCCGAGATGGACCGGGTCGACGCCGGCGAGGTGCAGCGGCGCGGCGATGATCGGGACGATCAGCAGCGTTGCCGTGGTCGAATCGAGGAACATGCCGGCGATCAGCAGGATGCCATTGACGATCAGGAGCAGCATCAGCGGGTCGGTCGAGAGCGACAGCAGGCTGCGCGCCATGACCTGCGGGATCTGCTCGATGGCCATGATCCAGCCGAACAGCGCCGCCGCGGCGACGATGACGAGGATCGCCGACGTGCTCTTGAGGGTCTCGAAGGCCGAGTGCACCAAATGCTGCCACGTCAGCGTGCGGTAGATCACGGCGCTGATGAAGATGACGTAGGCGACGGTGATCGAGGCCGCCTCGGTCGGCGTGAAGAACCCCAGCAGCATGCCCGAGACGAGCAGGACCGGCGTCATCAGCGCCGGCAAAGCCGGCAGGAAATCACCCCACAGCTCGCGCAGGGTCGGCCAGCGCGGCGCCCGCGGAAAGTTGCGCCGCCAGGCGAGATAAGCGACCGTGATCATCAGCAGGGCGACACAGATCAGCGCCGGCACGATGCCGGCGAGCAGCAGCTGGATGATCGAGACGTTGGTCGCCGAGCCGTAGATGATCAGCGGAATGCTCGGTGGAAAGATCGGCCCGACGATCGCCGAGGCGCAGGTCAGGGCGCCGGCGAACTCGCGCTTGAAGCCGTGCGAGGTCATCGCCTTGACCTCGATGCGGCCGAGGCCGCCGATGTCGGCCAGCGCCGCGCCGCTCATGCCCGAGAAGATCAGGCTGCCGACGATGTTGACCTGCGCGAGCCCGCCATGCACGCGGCCGACCAGCGTCGTCGCGAAGCGGTAGATCACCTCCGTGATGCCCGACTGGTTCATCAAATTGCCGACGAAGATGAAGACCGGCACGGCCACGAGCGGAAACGAGTCGAGCGCGTAGGCCATGCGCTGGCCGATCAGCTCGATCGGAAAGCCGTTCCACAGCACGTAGGCGACCGCCGGGATCATCACGGCCAGCACCACCGGCCAGCCGAACAGGAAGAAGGCGGTGAACGAGCCGAGCAGGAAAAGCGTCATCGGCGCGTCTCCGCGACCCGGTCGGCCTCTGCCACCAGGGCGGCCTGCAGCGCATCCATGTCGTCCGGCGTCGCCTCGTCGGCAAAGGTCACGTAGAGCGGGCGGCGGCTCAGGGCCTTCCACAGCTGAAGCGCGCACTCGACGCCGGCCCCGAGCAGGCCGATGAAGGTGGCCGCGAAGAAGATCCAGTAGGGAATGCCGAGAGTCGGCGTCGCGTTCTGCAGGTTGCGCAGCATGGCGACGGCGACCGAAGCGGCGGCGACCGCGAAGGTCACGGCGCCGGACGCGGCGATGGCGATGTGAAAGATGCGGCGCAGCCCCTCCGGCAGCGAGAGCAGACCTTCCTCGAGGCGGATGTTGGCACCCGACGCGACCACGTAGGGCAGCGTCAGGAACACCGTGCAGATCAGCATGAAGCGCGTCAGCTCCTCCGCGCCGATGAAAGGCAGGCTGAGGAGTTCGCGCAGCACCACCTGCATCGCTGGCAGCGCGATCATGAGAGCGACCAGGATGAGAGCCGCCCAGCGCAGCACACGGCGCGCCGGCGCGAGAGCCCGGTCGGGCGCGAAGGCGTCCGCAGGTGCGTAATCGTCGCGCGACAGCAGCGCGCTCGGGACCGTCTCTGACATGGCGCGGCGGCGGGCCGGCCCGGCGCGGACGCCGGGCCTTACCGGAAGCGAGAGCTACTTCACGGCAGCGATGCGATCGATATAGGCCTTCCAGGTCGGAAAGTCCTTGTTGATCTCGGCGTTCACGCGCTCGCGGAACTCGGCGACCTTGAGCCCGTCCTTCTCCGTGACGAAGGTCATGCCCTTCTTCCTGAGCTCGTCGACCAGCTCGCTCTCGGCCTTCGTGGCCTGGCGCAGCGTCTCCTGCGCGATCTCCTCGAGACCGTTCAGGATGGCGGTGCGATCCTTCTCGGAAATCGATTGCCAGGCACGCTCGTTGACGAAGACCGGCAGCACATTCTGCATGTGCCCGGTCAGCATCACGTGCGTCTGCACCTCGTAGAGCTTGTTGGCGTTGATCATGGTGAGCGGGTTCTCCTGCCCGATCACCATGCCCGTCATCAGGGCGGTCGGAAGCTCGGCCACCTCGACCGGCGTCGGGATCGCGCCGAAGCCGCGGATCATGGTCGTCCACAGCTGGATCGGCACGCCGCGGAAGCGCTTGCCTTGCAGGTCGGCGGGCGAATAGACCGCCTGCTTGGCAGTCATCTGGCGGGCGCCGCGGAACAGGCGGCCGACGATGCGCATGCCGCCGCCGCTCACGAGCTTCTGGTTGAATTCCTGCATCACCTCGGACTTGCGCGGATCGGTCGCCGCGAGCGCGTGCGCGCCGTCGCGGTAGACGAACGGCGCGTTGAACACGGCGATGTCCTGCGCCAGCCGGGCGAGCGAGGCGAACTCGTGATGGCCGATCGAGATGGCGCCCGACTTGACGCCGTCGATCATCTCCTGGACGCCGCCGAGCTGCGAGTTCGGGAACACCTGCACGGTAACCCGGCCCTCGGTCACCTGCGGGATTTTCTTGGCTGCCTCTTCGGCGAACCAGTACTGGATGTCGCCTTCCGAGCCGACATGGGCATAACGCAGCCTGACCTGGGCGGAGCCGGCCGACGGCTCGAGGACGAGCCCGGCGAGCAGGCATGCGGCAGCGAACAGACTCCGGCGGGAGTTCCGGTAAAGCATCTGCGGTTTCCTCCGTGGGCTTCTTCTTGGCAGGCGGGCGCCTGCGAAGGGGGGGCGGCTAAGCTTGCATATCCTCCGGAGCTTGCAAAGCCGGCGGCGGATGGGTTTGAACTATTGTCTGAAGCGAAGACCTGCGGGGCATCATGCAGCTCGATTTCCGCAATAAGGTCGCCCTGGTCACGGGCGCAGGCGCGGGCATCGGCCGGGCCTGCGCGCTGGCCTTCGCCGGCGCCGGCGCCACCGTCGCGGCCACCGACATCGACGGCGCCGCGGCGCGTGCCGTTGCCGACGAGATCGGCAACAAGGGCGGTCGCGCCTGGCCGGCGGGGCTCGACGTCTCCGACGAGAGCGAGGTCCGCGAGGTGATCGCCGAGGCGGTTGCGCGCCTCGGCCGGATCGACGTCCTGGTCAACAACGTCGGCATCGGCGCAAGGGTTGCCGCCGTCGACCTGCCGCTCGAGACATGGCGGCGCATCATCGACGTCGGCCTCAGCGGCACGTTCCTGTGCGCGCGGGCCGCGGCGCCGCACATGACGACGCAGCGAAGCGGCGCCATCGTCAACGTCTCCTCGATCATGGGTCTGTGCGGCGGCGGGCTCTACCCCAATGTCGGCTATCACGCGGTCAAGGGCGCGCTGGTGAACCTCACGCGCGCCCTGGCGCTCGAATGGGCGCCGCACGGCATCCGCGTCAACGCCGTGGCGCCCGCCTTCACGCGCACGGCGCTGGTCGAGCCGCTGCTCGCCGATCCCGTCATGGCGCAAAAAATCATCGACGCGACGCCGCTCGGACGGCTGGTCGAGCCCGACGAAGTGGCGGCGGCAATACTCTTCCTGGCGAGCGATCAGGCGGCCATGATCACCGGCCACACGCTGCCGGTCGACGGTGGTTGGCTGGCGCGTTGAGGAACAGATCACGTCGGAGGTGCGCGTGATCACCGGACTGCATGCGGTCATCTATACGCGCGAGGCCGAGGCCGCGCTTTCTTCCGCGACGTGCTCGGATTTGCGTCGGTTGACGCCGGAGGCGGCTGGCTGATCTTCGCGGCGCCGCCGTCGGAGGTCGCGTTCCATCCCGACGCGAGCAACGGCAAGCACGAGCTCTACCTCACGTGCGACGACGTGAACGCGGAGGCGGCGCGGCTTGCGCAACGCGGCATCGCATGCGGCCCGGTCAGCGATGAAGGCTGGGGGCTGCTGACGACAAGCCGCCTCCCCGGCGGCGGCAGCCTTGGCCTGTATCAGCCGCGGCACCTCACGGCACATGCCGGCGCGGTCGGCTTCACACGATGAAGAGGTCGTTGATGAGGGCGAGCAATCGGCGCCGACGCCGAGTGGCGTGGACCGTCCCGGCGGCGGTGAGATACGGCGGTATCGCAATGCCGCCGCAACGTGCCATGCGCGTCGCGAGCTTGCGCCGCACCTCATAGGTCAGAGGCCCGCCTCCACGGCGTCCCGAGCGGGCTGTGCCCGCGCCGAAGCCGGGGCACGACGCCTGCCCGGGCTCGCCAGCGCCCGGCCCGCCGCATCCATGTGGATGACGCCGTCGCGATAGCTCTCGACGCCGGCAATCTCCGGACGTCCGCGCAGATAAGCCTTGATCTCCTCGATGCGGCTGCGCTCGGGCCGGAAATCGACGGCCTTGCAGTCGTGGTGGAGTTTTTCGCGCGCGCTTCCCGCGATGTGGTTGACTGTCTTGTGCTGATGCGTGGCGACGACCGTCACGGTCCCGAATTTTGCCGACACGTCGGCGAGCACGTCGTTCAGGGCGGGCAGCGGGCAATTGGCCGACGCGGCGGGCTGCGGCTTCGCGGACATGCGCGCGGCCTCGGCCGGTGCAGGCTGCGGCGCCGGCGCGGGCTGCGCCGCCGGCATCGGCGGGCTGGAGCGCGGAGCGGTGAAGGTGCCGGTGGTGGCGGGCTCTTCCACGCTAATGGGGGCCGAGGCGGCGGTCGCCGCCGGGGCATAAGCGGTCGCGGCGAAGGGCGCCGGCGGCGAGGCCGGCGCGTTTGCATTGACGTAAGCGGCCTCCTCGGCAGGTTGCGCGGTGAGCATCCGGGCAGGCGGTGCGCGGTGGGTGCCGGGCGTCGGCGCGGCCGGCACGGGACGACGATCGGCTTCGCCGGTTGCCGGCGGCGCGCTCGCGCCCGGCGCGTTCGACGACCGCGCAACACCGTTCGAATGATCCAAGACCGCGAAGATGCCGGTGCCGACCAGGGCGGCGAGGCCGCACGTGATCAGCACATATGTCCGGTTACCCGATTGGCCGCGTCCGGCGCTCAGCAGGGCGGGACTTTGGCGAGGTCGCGCTGGGATCAACATGCGACCCGAGTCTTGCGACAAGCGTGGCGGTATTGTGGGACGAATCTGGCGGGCGCGGGTCGCCGCCAAGGCGACGCCCGTGCCATCGGCCACAAATTTTGCTCATCTTCCCCCGGCCCTGGCAATCGGAGGGCGTGCGCGACACACATGTCGCGCTTCGCAAGTCCGCCGCGCCGCCGCCGCAGAGTAGCCCCGTTTACAGCCAAGCTTGCGTCGACTCGCAGTCAGCGAGCGGAGGCACCGATGCGCAATTCACCGCATTTTCTCGCGAGCTTTACGTCGCTGCTTCTTCTCGCGGCTGCCCTTGCGGCCTGTTTCCTGGTCGTCGCTTTCAGCTGGCCGCAGCTGGGCGGGCACGACCGCACAGCGCAGGTGGTGTCCGAACGTTGCTGCGACGTGATCATCGGCGGCCCAGTCATCGACGGCGCCGACGTCGTTCCGGCCGAGGCGCAGACCGCGAGCATTTCGGCGAAGCGCTGAGCGGGCTCCGGACCGATGTTGCATGGCGACCGATGCCCCCGCTGCCCGGGCGATCGCCGGGCCCCGCATGATCGGTTCGACCGGCGCGCCGAATCAGGTTACGCCGCGCGGCCACATCGAAAAGTCGTGCGCACGCCCTGCGCCGGGCGTAATGCGACGCTACGGTGCAAGGCAGGGCCGATCTTAACTGTTTCTTAAGCAATCTAAACGAACTCTTACCGAATCATCATGGAGGTTGGCCCATGCGACTGGCAGCAGCGAGAAACACCGAACAAGTCGCCGAGGAGGCCGCCATCGCGGCGTTCGATTCGCTGCGCACGGCCCTGATTCGGCCGGTCGAGCCGGCGGAAGCGCGCGTGGCGCATGTGCCAGCGGACAAGCCCGGCGACACCGCGGTTGCGATGCGCCTCGCCAGCGAGGCGATCGCGGCGGCCGCAAGGTCGGTCGAAAGCGAGCTGCGTCGCATGCGCGAGCAGGTCGACGAAGCCGAGGCCCGTGCGCGCGCCGCGGAGCTGCGTGCGCAAGAGGCGGAGAGACTGCTGGCCGAAATCCGCGACCGGATCCTCGGAACTTATCCCGAGCAGCGCGAACGCGCCGCATAAGGCGCCACGGGATCGCGGCCATGCCGGCGCAGCTCCGGCTTGGCGGAGATGCGTTTACTCGGGCTTAACCCTGTTGGGTGCGCAATGCCGGGCGCGGAGGACGCACGATGACCGCAGACCACGAGCAGCCCGCAGCCCGGCAACGCCGCCGTCCCGACGGCTTCCAGTCGCGAACGTCGCCGGAGTGACGAGACGCGAGAGGTCGAGGCTCATCGGCCTCTGCCCGTATCAGGCCGGATCCCGCCGGCGCATTCCTGGCTGTCCCCCCAACTCGCGCAATCCAAATGACCCTCGCACGACGCATCCTCGCCGCTTCCGGCACCGAATGCGGCCCGGCCGGAATCCGGCACTTGCTGCACAGCTCGGCGGCCGCCCACTTGCGCGTCGCCCGCTATGCCGAGCCGCTCAAGAAGGCTGCATCGACCCTGTCGGTGCGCGCGCATGGATGGCACCGCGCCTGCCGCGGACGGCAATTGTCGACGCCCTGGAGAGTCGGCGTCTCGGTCGCCGCGGCAGCGCCTCTGTGCTGGGCGGCGGTGGAGCTGTGCACCGGCGCGATGGAGTCGGCATCGACGGCGAGCAGCGAGATCACCTGGGTCCCCCTGCCGCCGAGTTATCAGACGCCCGGCAAGCCATGGCATGCAACGGCCCCGACCAATCACGAGACCAGCACGCAGTCGCGTCTGCGCAGCGCGTTCGAGGATCCGAGACAGCCGCTGTTCGCGCGGCTGGCCGTGCTCAGGCCGGATCTGCTTCCGCCGCCTTTCGCGGGCGAGCGCGAGGCGACCGAGAAGCTCGCCCAGCTTCGTGACGCGGTCACCGATCTGCCCGACGACGATTCGCCGAGCGAGACGGCGCAAATTGCTGACGCCGAAGCCACGCATCCGGTCGGCTTCACCGGAGTGTGGGCGCCGAACGCGAGCGCCTGCTCGCCGAAATCGAATCGCCGTCAGCTTCTGCCCGCGGTCATCAATCAGGACGGCGCCTGGGCGGGCGAGGTGACATGCACCTTCCGGCACCTGAAGCAGGAGGGCAACGTCGCCGTGGCAAGCTCGAGCTGCTCGAACGGCCGCAAGCGGTGGACGGCGAATGTGCGGATCGCGGTCGAGGGCGACCGGCTGACCTGGTCGAGCGAGCGCGGCTCGCAGAGCTACGTCCGCTGCAATTCGCGCGTCGCCGCGGTGCGCGATCCCGTCTGAGCCGCGCCTGGCAGCTCCGCGCGCAGGGAATCACTCCGGCTGAACCGCTCCCGCTCCGGCTCTCTTGGAGCATGATCCGGCAAAGTGGGCACCGCTTTGCCGAAAAAGATCATGCGACACCAAGAGAAGAAGAGCAGGTGCGATTCGATCTGAGTTGCCCCCCTCTATTTTGCTCGATGCTGACAGGCGCGCCCGCGTCCGCACGGCGCGCACGGTCGCGCCGCACCGTTCGACTTCCCGCATGACGGAATCGGTTCGCCGACCCGATCCCGCTGCGACTCTCCTTGATCCGCTTGATCGCGTAGGCGCCTCCGCCCGACAGCGCGCGCGGCGGCTCTGCGACACGCAACTTGCCGCAAGACAAAATCGGTGCGCCGAACCGATCCCGCTCCGGCTCTCTTCGAGCTGCGCGACGGCGCCCGACGCGTCGGCGCCGGCACGGCGCGCATTGTGGCCGCAACGCGCAACTGCGCGCAAAAGGAAAAGGCCCTCTCCGGTCGAACCGAAGAGGGCCCGCGCAGCCCCCCAGCCGCGCCGTGTTCTGCAAACGACCATGCACGATCACGCGCGAAAAATCTGTCACGGCGCGGCAACAGATATGAAAAACCCCCGCCATGGGGTGCGGCCATGGCGGGGGCTGCGAGAAGCGCGGGCAGGGGGGCTGCGGTGAGCGCCTCTCACGGTCACAATAGAACGGCCAAGCACGGCCCCAGCATGACCCGCTTGCGATGCTCTTGCGGCCGAATCGTGATTTGCGCCGCCGCAGGCGTTACCACCGGGTAAACAATGCGCCGCTCGTTGCCAGTCTGCGCACCGCGCGACCGGCACGGAAGGTGCATCGTTTCGCGGTTACCGCCGCAGCGGCTCCTGTTGAAGGCCGTGTGCCTTGGCGACCACCTCGGTGACGGCCTTGTCGTCAAGGGTGATGCCCAACAGCCCGTTGAGCCCGCGCACCGATTCTGCGCTGACGCTCTTGTTGGACGTTGCCAGCACGGCCGCGGCTTTGTCGAGATCGTTGTTGAGCACGGCCTGTTGGTAAGCTGCCACGTGCCCCACGGCCGAATGCGGCGCGGCGTGATCCAATGCGCGCACGGATGCGTGCGCGGCATTCATGCGTCCGAGCTCGGCGCTGCGCATGGGCGCTGCCTCGGCGCGCTCGGTTCCGACCCTGGACTTCGTCGTGCCGCCGCGGCTTCCCGACACGCCGCGCGACGTCGATTCGCGCGTCTGCTGGTCTCGTGCCTGCTGCGCGACCGTCGCCGTCTCGGCTTCGGTGAGCGTGACGCCCAGCAGCCCATTCAACTCGGCGACGGTGCTCGCGGTGATGTCCTTGTTGGCAAGGCCGGCCAAGACCGCCGCCGCCTTGTCGAGATCTCCCCTCTCGACCGCCGCCTTGTAGGCCGCAATCTGGCCGACCGCCGAATTGGGCGAGGCCTGCGCCAGCGCGGCCTGCGAGGCGTGAGCGGCATTGAGCTTGCCGAGGGAGGCCGCCTTTGCGGCGTTGCCCTGCTTGGCACCCGAGCCGCGGCTCGTGTCGCGCGTCGCGGCAGCGCCACGCGCGCCCTTTGCCCTGTCCCCGCGGGCCGCCGTGCTCCGGCCGGCGTTGGCGTTCTGGCCCACCCGGCCAGCGCGGTTCGGCTGAGGACCGAACTGATCGATGAAGGCACCGATCACGCCGTCCCTGGCGAGGCTTCCGCCGATGCCTTTGGCGTCCGAGCCACGGCCGGAATGCGCGCTGGCGCCATGGTTGCCGCCGCGCCCTCCCCGGCCTCCCGCCTCGGAAGAGCCGTGCCCGCCATGGCCGCCGGCGCTGCCGCCATGACCGCCTCCCCCGTGTCCGCCGGCGTTGTCATTGCCTCCGCCATGACCGCCGCCGTTTCCGCCACCATTGCTACCGCCGCTACCGCCGCTACCGCCGCTACCGCCGCTACCGCCGCTACCACCGCCACCGCCACCGCCACCGCCACCGCCACCACCACCACCGCCAGCGACAACAGCAGAGGGT
>DATBIR010000223.1:0-6545 GCA_036556825.1 Beijerinckiaceae bacterium | reverse complement strand
CGGACCAAGGACCCGGCCGGCATCGGCTTTTCCGATGTCGCCGTGTCTCCCGATCCGGCGGCCATCCTCGACAAGCTCGAGATCACCGCGACGGTGGAGTGATCACGTCGGGCGCGAAGCACGCGTGTTCAGCGCGAAGCGCCCGACCTCTCCCGCTTGCGGAGAGGTGACGCGTCACGGGCCTGTCTGCGCCTCGACGACCGCGACGGCAGTCAGGTTGACAATGCCGCGCGCCGTCACCGACGGCGTCAGGACGTGCGCGGGCCTGGCCGGCCCGATCAGGATCGGCCCCACGGGAAGCGCGTCGGTCGCGACCTTGATGAACTGGAAGGCGATGTTGGCGGCGTCCAGGTTCGGCATGATCAGCACATTCGCCTCGCCCTTGAGGCGCGAGCCCGGATAAACCCGGTCGCGGATCAGCTCGGACAAGGCCGTATCGGCGGCCATCTCGCCATCGACCTCGAGATCCGGCGCCCGCTCATGAAGCATCGCCAGCGCCTCGCGCATCTTGCAGGCGGACGGCGTATCCCGGGCCCCGAAGTCGGAATGGGAGAGAAGCGCGATCCGGGGCGTGATGCCGAAGCGCTGCACGTGATTGGCGCAGGCGATCGTCATCTCGGCGATCTCGCCGGCGCTCGGATCGGTCTGTACATGCGTGTCGGCGAGGAAGTAGCTGCCCTTGGCGGTGATGATCAGGCTCAGGGCGGCCAGCTCCCGCGCACCCGGCGCCAGGCCGATAATGTCCTTGATGTGCTGGAGCTTGGCGTCGAAGCGGCCCTCGAGGCCGCAGATCAGGGCATCCGCGTCGCCGCGCCGGACCGCGAGCGCGCCGATCACGGTGGTGTCGGTGCGCACCAGCGTCCTGGCCGCGTCGGGCGTGATCCCCTTCCGTCCGCCAGCTTCGATATAGGTGGCGACGTAGTCGCGGTAACGCGGATCGTCCTCCGGATTGACCAGCACGAAATCCCGGCCCGGGATGATGGACAGGCCGAATCGCTTGATGCGCGCCTCGATGACGGACGGGCGGCCGATCAGGATCGGCTGCGCCAGACCTTCCTCGAGCAGTACCTGCGTGGCCCGCAGAACGCGCTCGTCCTCGCCTTCCGCGTAGATGACGCGCTTCGGTGCTTCCTTCGCCTGCGTGAACAGGGGCTTCATGATGAAGCCGGAGCGGAACACGAAGCGCGTCAGCGAATCCGCATAGGCGCCGATATCCGGCAGCGGCCGCATGGCGACGCCGCTGTCCATGGCGGCTTTCGCCACCGCCGGCGCAATGCGCAGGATCAGACGCGGATCGAACGGGCTCGGGATCAGCGACTCGGGGCCGAAGGGATGGGCCTCGCCGCCATAGGCGCGCGCCACGACCTCCGACGGGGTCTCGCGCGCCAGCCCGGCGATCGCCGTGACGGCGGCGATCTTCATCTCCTCGTTGATGGCGCACGCGCCGACATCCAGCGCCCCGCGGAAAATGTAGGGGAAGCACAGGACGTTGTTGACCTGGTTGGGGAAGTCCGAGCGTCCGGTGCAGATCATGGCGTCCGGGCGCGCGGCGCGGGCGACGTCCGGCATGATCTCGGGAATGGGATTGGCGAGCGCCAGGATGAGCGGGCCCGCGGCCATGCGCTTGACCATCTCGGGCTTGAGCACGCCGCCGGCGGACACGCCGAGAAAGACATCGGCGCCTTCGATCACCTCGGCGAGGCTGCGCGCGGGCGTGCGCTGCGCATAAGCGGACTTCCAGCGGTCCATCAGGGCCGGCCGGCCCTCGTAGACAACGCCTTCGATGTCGGTGACCCAGATGTTCTCGCGCCTGGCGCCGAGCGCAACGATGAGGTTCAGGCAGGCCAGGGCGGCGGCGCCCGCGCCGGAGCTGACGATCTTCACGTCGGCGAGGCGTTTGCCGGCCAGCTCGAGGGCGTTCATGATCGCGGCGGCGACGATGATCGCCGTGCCGTGCTGATCGTCGTGGAAGACCGGGATGGTCATGCGCGCCTTGAGGCGCTCCTCGACCTCGAAGCATTCCGGCGCCTTGATGTCCTCGAGATTGATGCCGCCGAAAGTGGGCTCCAGCGCCGCCACGACATCCACGAGCTTGTCGACATTCTTCTCGCTGACCTCGATGTCGAACACGTCGATGCCCGCGAATTTCTTGAACAGGACGGCCTTGCCTTCCATCACCGGCTTCGAGGCGAGCGGGCCGATATCGCCAAGGCCGAGGACCGCGGTGCCGTTCGACACCACCGCGACCAGGTTCTGGCGCGAGGTCAGCGTCGCCGCCTCGGCCGGCTCGGCCGCGATCGCCTCGCAGGCGGCCGCCACGCCGGGCGTGTAGGCGAGCGCCAGGTCGCGCTGGTTGCCCAGCGGCTTTGTGGCCTGGATCTCGACTTTGCCGGGCCGCGGACTGCGGTGGTAGAACAGCGCGTTCGCCTTGAGGTCCTGCGACACGTCTGTATCCGAGCGTTCGCTCATCGAGCCTCCCGGCGGGTTCTGCGCATGATCCGGCCAAAGCCTGCCCCGGACTTGATCGGGGCGGAACCGCTCCGCCGACAAGGATCATGCGTCATGAAGAGAATGAGAGCGGGATGGAGTCGCGTGAAGCCATCCCGCCGTGACGACGGCTCTGCAAGTTGTCATCCGGTCTCCCGGGGCGCGTCAATGTCTTCCGCGGCCCGCAGCCACACAATCGCCGCGCCGATCGCCGCCGGCCACCAGCCCTGCCAGGCGCCGTGACCGATCAGCGAGATCGCCACGACGGCGGCGAGAAGGGCCATGCCGTGCGCAAGGCGCGGCGGCGGAAGGCCTGCAAGCCGTCTGACGAGCAGCAGCATGACCAGCGTACCGAGCACAGCCCCGACCGCCCCGAGTTCCACCCAGATCTGCAGCGCGGCATTATGCGGATGCCACGCCGGCGGCAGATTCGGATTGTCCGCGCGCATCCGCTGCGCCACGCGGGTTTCGGGAAAGCGCGGGCTGGCGCCGAAGCCGAGCCCGACGAGGGGTTCGTGGCGCACCGCGGCGCCGAACAGCTTCCAGATCTCGATGCGCTCCACGGAATGGCTGCCCGCCAGCCGGTCGTGCATCGCCGGCGGCAGCGCCCGGTCGACGATTTCGCCGATGACCGGGGCGGACAGGACGGCGGCGACGAGGCCGACAGCCGCCAGCGTCAGCGCCACACGCCTCGACACACGCGTCACCGCATAGGCCACGCCGCCGGCGGCGAGGCCGAGAATCGCCGCGCCGCTTTCCGACTGCAGGATGGTCACGAGAACCAGTCCGGCCAGGGCCGCGCCGAGCCAAGGCTGCCGGCGCTTGAGCAGCAGCAGGATGATCGGAAGCGAGACCGTCAGGACGGTGACGACCGGGCGATTGAAGATGAAAGGATCGGACTGCACGGCCAGCGCCCGGCGCACCAGAAGCCCGCTCCAGAGATCGGCCAGGATGACGAGGCAGGCCGCTGCGGCCGCCCCGGCGAGAACGAAGGCCCCATATTCGCGCGAGGTTCGCTGCGGCAAGGCGAGCGCCAGAATGAATGCCGCGGCAACGGTCAGGGCGAACTCGCTCATGGCGGCGAGCGAGGTGTCGGGCACGTCGCTCCACGCGATCGACACCGCGGCCCAAGCGAAAAAGGCAATCGCCGCGGTGCCGAGCGGCGACGCGAGCGCCTGCGCGGCCGTCCTGAACAGGCCCGCGAGCGAGCCTTCCAGCAGCGCCGCCACGATCGCCGCCACGAAGGCCAGCGTGACGACGAGCGGGCCGGAGCGATGCCCGACGGCCATGACCAGCGGCAACTGCGCCAGGATCACGAGGGCCGTCGTCCACGCGTAATAGGCGGCGCGGCGACGCTCCTCCTGGGGCGTGCGGAAGCTGAGCGGAATGGCCATTCTGATGCCGGGCTTCAGGGGAGGTTAGCGCATGATCCGGCGAAGTGGCCACCGCTTCGCCGGACAAGAGCCGGCCGGCTCAGGCGATGCCGCTCTGGTCACCTGCGGCGAACAGGCCATCCCGCCGGGTCGGGCCGGCTATGATTTGTCCGGCAGGTTCAGGCGGATATGCAGCTCGCGCAGCTGCTTGGGCGAGACCTCGGACGGGGCTCCCATCAGCAGGTCCTCGGCCCTTTGGTTCATCGGGAACAGCACCACTTCGCGCAGATTCTGTTCGCCGCACAGCAGCATCACCATGCGGTCGACGCCCGGCGCGATGCCGCCGTGCGGCGGCGCCCCGCATTCCAGGGCGCGCAGCATGCCGCCGAATTTCTGCTCGAGCACCTGCCGGTCGTAGCCGGCGATGGCGAAGGCCTTCTCCATGATGTCCGGCCGATGATTGCGGATGGCGCCCGACGACAGCTCGATGCCGTTGCAGACGACGTCATACTGGAAGGCGGTGATGCCGAGGATCCTGTCCCGGTCGTTCGGATCGAGCGCCATGAAGGCGTCGTGGTCATAGTTCGGCATCGAGAACGGGTTGTGCGAGAAGTCGATGCGCTTCTCGTCCTCGTTCCATTCGTACATCGGGAAATCGGTGATCCAGCAGAAGGCGAACCGGTTCTGGTCGCCGAGCCGCAGCTCGTCGCCGATGCGGATACGGGCCTTGCCGGCGAGCGTCGCCACCTTGGCGGGCTCTCCGGCCGAGAAGAACACCGCGTCGCCGGCCCCGGCTCCGGCCTTGGCCGCGATGGCGGCCTGCACGTCGGTCGGGATGAACTTGGCGATCGGGCCTTTGCCGGACAGCGCCCCGCCTTCGCTTTCGAAGACGATGTAGCCGAGGCCCGGAGCCCCCTCCCCGCGCGCCCAGTCGTTGAGCTTGTCGAAGAACGAGCGCGGCTGGCTGGCCGCCCCGGTGGCCGGGATGGCGCGCACGACGCCGCCCGCCTTGATCACGTTCTTGAAGGCATTGAACGTGACCTCCTCGCGGGCAAACTCGCCGGTCACGTCGGCGATCACCAGCGGGTTGCGCAGGTCGGGCTTGTCGGTGCCATATTTGAGCATCGCCTCGGCGTAGGGGATGCGCGGGAAGGTCGGCGTCACCGGCTTGCCGTCGGCAAACTCCTCGAACAGGCCGCGCAGCACCGGCTCGACCGCCTGGAAGACGTCCTCCTGGGTGACGAAGCTCATCTCGATATCGAGCTGGTAGAACTCGCCCGGCGAGCGGTCGGCCCGGGCGTCCTCGTCGCGGAAGCAGGGTGCGATCTGGAAGTAGCGGTCGAAGCCCGCGATCATGATCAACTGCTTGAACTGCTGCGGGGCCTGCGGCAGCGCGTAGAACTTTCCCGGATGCAGGCGCGAGGGAACCAGGAAATCGCGCGCCCCCTCGGGCGAGGACGCGGTCAGGATCGGCGTCTGGAATTCGAAGAAGCCGCCCTCCTTCATGCGCCGGCGGATCGAATCGATGATCGCGCCGCGCTTCATGACGTTGGCGTGCAGCTTGTCCCGGCGCAGGTCGAGGAAGCGATAGCGCAGCCGGGTTTCCTCGGGATAGTCGTGCTCCCCGAAGACCGGCATGGGCAGCTCGGCCGCGGGCCCGAGCACCTCGAGGTCGGTGATGAACAGCTCGATCATGCCGCTCGGCAGGTCCGGGTTTTCGGTCCCCGGCGGGCGCTTGCGCACCTTGCCGTCGATGCGCACCACCCATTCCGAGCGCACGCCGTCGGCGGCCTTGAAGGCCGGCGAGTCCGGGTCGGCCACGCATTGCGTGATCCCGTAGTGATCGCGCAGGTCGATGAACAGCACGCCGCCGTGGTCGCGAATGCGGTGACACCAGCCGGACAGGCGCACGGTGTCCCCGACGTCGCTTTCGCGCAGCTCGCCGCAGGTATGGGTCCGATATCGATGCATGAAAGGGCTCTGGTGAGACGCGGCGCACCATTCACGCGAGGTCGGGGATGTCAAGCGACACAAGCGTTTTCGGCCGGTATGGGTGTCAGCGTGATGTGGCGTGGCGCACGCAGCCCGAGGAGCCCGCCGTCCCCTCGACGCGGTGCGGGACGGCCGGGCCGTCCCTCGCGGAGGCTGGACGGAAACCGTGCCGGCGCGGCAGAGAGAGCGCATGCAGCTGGAAAAACCGGGCGTAAAACCCATATCAAGCCGATGACCAGCAAGGAAAAAGCCCTGGCCACCGCCGGCCCGGCCCCGCCGTCGGCGGCGGAGCGCGAGGCCGCCGGCGCATGGCGCGTGGTGCCGCTCGAGGGGGCCTATGAGCTGTCCTATTGCGACGAGGCCGGCAATCCGAGCCGGCGGCGCGTGATCGCACGCGAGCTCAAGATTGGCCCGGGCAAGACGCTTCTCGGCGGCATCGACATGGAGAGCGACCATTACCGCGGCTTCCGGGCCGACCGCATCGATTCCCTGGTTGACGGGGAAACCGGGGAGATCGTCTGCCGCAATGTCCTCGACTGGCTGTTGAAGCGCGCCACGCGGAGGGGAAAGGAGCACCGGCGTGCTGCATCGAACGCCTGACACGGAGTCCATGGACTTGGGAGTCGCCGAGCCGCATCGAGTTGGCTATAGCCCGCCCATGGACCTCATCACCTCGACCGATGCCCTCGTGGA
>DATBIR010000222.1:0-13634 GCA_036556825.1 Beijerinckiaceae bacterium | reverse complement strand
GCAGACGACCAGCGAGGCGACGACGACCCAGGCGCGATAATTGGGCAGGAACATGAAACCGAGATTGCGGCCGCCGCTCAGTTCCGAAGGCACGCTGAAGGGCATGCCGGAGACGCCGTATTGATTGCGGAACAGCCCCTGGATGATCAGCGCGAGGCCGAAGGTCAGCAGCAGGCCATAGAGGTGATCGACATGCTCGCCCGTCGGCTCGGCGGGCCGCAGACGCGCATAGGCCTCGGCCGCGACCACGCCAAGCGCCGCGGCAACCACGAACAGGATGACGGGATTGTCGGTCCCGTACAAGACGCCGGCCAGGATGATCAGCCCGGTGACCAGGATCATGATCAGGCTACGGATCCTGCTCTTCACGTTGAGCTGCGCGATCAGGTTCCGCTCGATGACGATGCCCAGCGCCCCGACGATGATTGGGGACAGGATGAGCGACCACCAATAGCCGAGACCTGCGTAGTCGAGCAGCATCCACGCGACGAAGGCACCCATCATGTACTGGGCGCCGTGCGTGAAGTTGATGATGTTGAGCAGGCCGAAGATGATCGCCAGCCCCAGGCTCAGGATCGCATAGAAGGATCCATTGATCAGGCCGAGCAGCAGCTGGCCGAACAGCGCCTGTGGCGGAATGCCGAGAAGTTCGAACATGATCAGCGCACCGTCATCCCGGGCGGTCCGAAAGCCTGCCGGGATCATCGGAGGACGAAGCCACCGAACGATCCCGGCTCTGCGCGCCGCGCTCCGGCCGGAAGACCGGGCGCAGGTGCGCGGTCAGCTCTTCTTGACGAGCGGGCAGCCGCCTTCCTCGAGCGGCCGGAACGCCTGGTTGGCCGGGATCGTGGCGAGGAGCTTGTAGAGATCCCATTCGCCCTTCGATTCCTGCGGTTTCTTGACCTCGAACAGGTAGGCGTCGTGCATCTTGCGACCATCCTGCCTGACGACGCCCTTGCCGAAGACCGGATCGTCGGTCGGCATTTCCTTCATCTTGGCGACGACCTGCGCGCCATCCTTGCCCTTCAGCGCCTCGACCGCCTTGAGATAATGCAGCACGCCGGCATAGACGCCGGCATGCACCATCGTCGGCATCTTGCCGCTGAACTTCTCACCGAAGCGCTTCGAGAAGGTGCGCGTGCTGTCGTTCAGGTCCCAATAAAAGGTCTCGGTCAGGACCAGACCCTGCGCGGTCTTGGCCCCGAGCGCCTTGATGTCGGAGATGAAGATCAGGAGACCGGCAAGCTTCTGGCCGCCTTGCGTGATGCCGAACTCGGATGCCTGCTTGATCGAGTTGATCGTGTCGCCGCCGGCATTGGCGAGCCCGATTACTTTCGCCTTGGAGGCCTGGGCCTGAAGCAGGAATGACGAGAAGTCCTGGCCGGGGAAAGGATGCCGGACCGCCCCCACCACCTTGCCGCCGTTCTTGGTCACGACAGCAGCCGTGTCGCGCTCGAGCGCATGACCGAAGGCATAGTCGGCGGTCACGAAATACCAGCTGTCGCCGCCCTGCTTGACCATGGCGCCGCCGGTGCCGTTGGCCAGCATCACCGTGTCATAAGTCCAATGCACGGTGTTCGGCGAGCATTGCGCGCCGGTGAGGTCGGACGCGGCGGCGCCGGAATTGATGAAGACCTTGTTCTTGTCGCGCGTGACCTGGCTGATGGCGAGCGCCACCGACGAGGTCGGCACGTCCACGATCAGGTCGACGCCGTCCTGGTCGTACCACTGGCGGGCGATGTTGGAGCCGACGTCCGGCTTGTTCTGGTGATCGGCCGACACGATGTCGACCTTGATGCCCTTCTCGGACGCCTTGAAGTCCTCGACCGCCATGCGGGCGGCGACGACCGAGCCCTCGCCGGAGATGTCGGAATAAACGCCAGAGCGGTCGTTGAGGACGCCGATCTTCACGGAGACCTGCGCCTGAGCAGCACCGCCCAGGGCCGCGGCGAAGACGCCGGCGAGTAAGATTTCTTTCAAGCCCATGGAATTCCTCCGTTCATTCTTGGTGATTCAAACGCCGAGATAGGCGTGAAGCTTGTCGACGTTTCTTTCAAGGTCGGCATTGGGGATCATGTCAATGACCCGGCCCTGCTCGACGACATAGTGCCGATCGGCCACGCGCGAGGCAAAGCGGAAATTCTGCTCGACCAGCACTATGGTAAATCCCTCCTGCTTGAGACGGGCGATCGTGCGGCCGATCTGGTCGACGATCACCGGCGCCAGTCCCTCGGTCGGCTCGTCGAGAAGCAGCAGGCGCGCGCCGGTGCGCAGGATGCGGCCGATGGCCAGCATCTGCTGCTCGCCGCCGGAGAGCTTGGTTCCCTGGCTCGCCAGGCGCTCGCGCAGATTGGGGAAGAGCTCGAAAATCTGCTCGGTCGAGAGTCCGCCCGGCCGCACCTGCGGCGGCAGCTCGAGATTTTCCGCGACCGACAGGCTGGCAAAGATGCCGCGCTCCTCCGGTACGTAGCCGACACCGAGCCGCGCGATGGTGCGCGAGGGCAGGCGGATGGTCTCGGTGCCTTCGAACACGATCGAGCCCGTGCGCCTGGCCAGGATGCCGATGATCGACTTCAGCGTCGTCGTCTTGCCGGCGCCGTTGCGGCCGAGCAGCGTGACGACCTCCCCGGGAGCCACGTCGAAGCCGATGCCGTGCAGGACATGGGACTCGCCGTACCAGGCCTGGAGGCCGCGCACGGCCAGGAGCGGGCCGGCCGCCACGGCCGGCGGGGTGCGCTGCACCAACACAGCCTCAGGCATGGCCGACTCCGATATAGGCCTCGATCACGCGCGGGTCCTTGGACACTGTAGCGTAGTCGCCCTCGGCGAGCACGCGGCCGCGCGCCAGCACCGTGATCCAGTTGGACAGCGACGCGACGACCGACAGATTGTGCTCGACCATGAGGATGGTGCGGTTGGCCGAGACCCGGCGGATCAGCTCGGCGATGCGGTCGACGTCCTCGTGGCCCATGCCGGCCATCGGCTCGTCGAGCAGCATCATCTCGGGATCGAGCGCCAGCGTGGTCGCGAGCTCGAGCGCCCGCTTGCGCCCATAGGGCAGCTCGACCGCCGGCGTGGCAACGAATTCGGCGAGGCCGACGGCCTCGATCAATGCCCGCGCATCGGCGTCCATCTCGCGCAGGACGCGCTCCGAGCGCCAGAAGTCGAAGGAGTCGCCACGCTTGCGCTGCAGGGCGATGCGCACGTTCTCGAGCACGCTGAGATGCGGGAAGACGGCGGAAATCTGGAATGAGCGCACGAGGCCGCTGCGCGCCACATCGGCCGGCCTGGCCGCCGTGATGTCGCGGCCGTTATAGCGGATGCTGCCCCTGCTCGGGGTCAGGAACTTGGTCAGGAGGTTGAAGCAGGTGGTCTTGCCGGCGCCGTTGGGCCCGATCAGCGCATGGATGGTGCCGCGGCGGACGTTCAGGCTGACATCGTTGACGGCGACGAAGCCCTTGAACTCCTTGGTCAGGCCCTCCGTCGCCAGAATGACGTCGTCGCCCATGAACTCCCCATGACACTTGTTGGGCCGCTCGGGCCGCAGGGATGCTGCACGGCAGCATCACAGGTGTCAACGCCGGGACAGGACGACTTTCGGCTACTTCTTCTCGAGCATCAGCGTGCCCTGTTTCTGGATCAGGGCCTTTGCCTTTTCGGCGACCATGGCCAGCAGCCAGGGCAACTGCACCTCGACCCGGACCTGATCATCCATCACGTCGAGACTCCCCGTCACGCCCTGGCCGAGAACGCTCACCTTGAAATCGGCGTGGGAGCCCGTCCAGGTGTCCTCGATCGTGCCGAGCTTGTCGCCGAATTGCGTGCGCAACCGGCCGACGCCGCCTTGCAGCCGGCGCTGGGCTTCCTCCTTCCCGAGATGATGAGGAATCGACACGACAACCGGCTTGGACATGGGCACGCTCCTCCGTCAGACCCTAACGCAGGAGGCTATGGCGCCAGTTCCCGGGCAACCCTCGGGCCGGCGCGATTTCCGACCGGTCGGAGACCGGCCGCCTCGAAGCCGGCCACCCGGTCACGGGCGGGGCGGGCCTGGCCGGCACATCAGTCCTTGGCGCGTTCGACGTAGGAGCCGTCGCCGGTCATGATCACGATCCGGGTGCCCGTGCTGATATGAGGCGGCACCATGGTCCGCAGGCCGTTGGACAGCGTGGCGGGCTTGTAGGACGAGGAGGCGGTCTGGCCCTTGACGGTCGGTTCGGTCTCGACGACCTCGAGCACAACGCGCTGCGGCAGCTCGATGGCGACGGCAGAACCTTCGTAGACGGAGAGCTTGCAGGCCATCCCTTCCTGGAGATAGGAGGCCTGGTCGCCAAGCACGTCCTTGGAGACCGTGATCTGGTCGTAACTCTCCGGATTCATGAAGATGTAATCCCCGCCATCCTGGTAGAGATAGGTGTGCTCGCGATCCTCGACATAGGCGCGCTCCACCTGCTCGGTGGTCTTGTAGCGCTGGCTCGTCTTAACCCCGTCGGACAGGCGCCGCATGTCGATCTGGGTCGTCGGCGTGCCCTTGCCCGGGAAGAAGCTTTCCGCCGACAGCACGACGTAAAGCTGGCCATCGACTTCAAGGATATTTCCTTTGCGCACGGAGCTGGCGATGACCTTCACGATCGTAAGTCCTCTGGTTGTTAGGGGCTGGGCCGTGGCGATCGGGCTCTTGCGCCGCCTCCGGTCACATCTTAGGGCCGCACCTATCCGATCTTGACGCGGACCGCCAGTCCTTCCGGCCCTCCCGCGCCCTGGAGACAAAATTCGATGATCGCTGCCTCCCCGTGGTGGCATCCGCACGTGCATGCCGACCGCCGGCCGTTCCTGCTGGCCCGCGGCCGCGTCGTCGCGGCCCTGCGCCGGTTCTTCGCGGCCGGCGATTTCGTCGAGGTGGACACCCCTGCCCTCCAGGTTTCCCCCGGCAACGAGGCCCATCTGCACGCCTTCGCGACCGAGCTGATCGGCACCGACGGGCGGCGGGCGCCCCTCTATCTCCACACCTCGCCGGAATTCGCCTGCAAGAAGCTGCTCGCTGCCGGCGAGCAGCGGGTTTTCACCCTGGCGCGCGTGTTCCGCAATCGTGAACGCGGGCCGCTGCACCATCCGGAGTTCACGCTGCTCGAATGGTACCGGGCCGGGGAGCCTTACGGGACGCTGATGGCGGATTGCGCCGCGCTGCTTGCGGCCGCCGCCGGAAGCGCCGGGACGAGGGTGCTCTCGTGGCGCGGCACGACCGTCGATCCGTTCGCCCCGCCCGAACGCCTGACCGTCGCCGAAGCGTTCCAACGCCACGCCGGGATCGACCTGCTCGGCACGGTCGACGCGGCCGGGGAGACGGACCGGGAGGCGCTCGCGCGACAGGCCCAGGGCGCCGGCATCCGGGTCGCCGGCGATGACAGCTGGAGCGACGTGTTCAGCCGCGTCCTGGTCGAGCGCATCGAGCCGCGCCTCGGCCACGGGCGCGCCACCATCCTTTACGAGTATCCGATCGCCGAAGCGGCGCTGGCGCGCCGAACCCCCCATGATGCCCGCATCGCGGAGCGGTTCGAGCTTTACGCCTGCGGGGTCGAGCTCGCCAACGCCTTCGGCGAGCTGACCGACGCGGCCGAGCAGCGCCGCCGCTTCGCCGCCGAAATGGCCGAGAGGGAGCGCGTCTACGGCGACCGCTACCCGGTCGACGAGGATTTCCTGGCGGCCCTCGGCGTCATGCCCGCGGCCAGCGGCATTGCGCTGGGCGTCGATCGACTGGTCATGCTGGCGCTCGGCGCGACAAATATCGAGCAGGTGCTGTGGGCGCCGGTCCCCGACATCATGGAGGTCCGTGCATGACCGTGGTCTCGAAAACCCTGCGCACGGCCGCAGAGCTGCTCGACGCCGGCCTCGTTGCGCCGGACCAGCTCGCAGGCCTCAAGCGGGTGGCGGCGCAATACGCGGTCGCGATCACGCCGGCGGTCGCCGAGCTGATCAATCCCGACGACCCGGCCGACCCGATGGCGATGCAATTCGTGCCGCATCCAGCCGAGCTCGCCACGCACCCGCACGAGCGTGGTGATCCGATCGGAGACGGAGCCCATAATCCCGTCGAAGGCGTGGTGCACCGCTATCCCGACCGCGTGCTGCTCAAGCTCGTTCACGTCTGCCCGGTCTATTGCCGGTTCTGCTTCCGGCGCGAGATGGTCGGGCCGGGGCGCGGCAGCACGCTCTCGGCCGCGGCTCTCGCCGCCGCGCTCGACTACATCCGCAGCCGGCCCGAGATCTGGGAAGTGGTGCTCACCGGAGGCGATCCGCTGATCCTTTCGCCGCGCCGCGTCCGCGAGGTCGTGGCGGCGTTGTCGGAGATCGACCACGTCAAGGTGCTGCGCTGGCATACGCGCATCCCGGTGGTGATGCCGGAGGCGGTCACACGCGCCCTCGTGCGGGCCTTACGGGCCCGCGGCAAGGCGAGCTACGTGGTGCTTCACGCCAATCACCCGCGGGAGCTCACCGCGGCGGCGCGCGCCGCCTGTGCGCGCCTCATTGACGCCGGCATCCCGATGCTGAGCCAATCGGTCCTGCTCAAAGGCGTCAACGACGATCCGGATACGCTCGGCGGGCTGATGCGTGCCTTCGTCGAGACGCGCATCAAGCCCTATTACCTGCATCACGGCGACCTGGCGCCCGGCACGGCCCGGTTCCGCACGTCGATCGCCGAGGGCCAGAGCCTGATGCGCGCGCTGCGCGGGCGGCTCTCGGGCCTGTGCCAGCCTGCCTATGTGCTCGACATCCCGGGCGGCCACGGCAAGTCACCGATCGGACCGGCCTATCTCGACCCGGCCGACGGCCGGGGTCGCGATACGTATGTGATCGAGGACTATACCGGGCGGCGCCATGCCTACCCGCCTGTGCCCCGAGCCGACCGAGGGGCGGACGAACCCTGACGCCTCACAAGGGGCGGTCGTTTGAGCAGGATCAATTCAGATCGAATCGATCCTGCTCTCCTTCTCTTTGCGTCGCATGATCCCGGATCGAGTCCGGGGCAAGCTTTCGCCGGATCATGCCCTAGCGAACGGCACGCAGGCGCCTCTCGGGCGGGGCCACCGTGCCCAGCAAGGCTTGCAGCTTCTGCGCCAGATCGACGGTGCGGTACGGCTTGTGAATGAACTCGAACTCCTGGACGCGATCGTCGGCATCGACGTAGCCGGAGGTCAGGAGAACGTTGATCGACGGCCACTGCTGCTTGACCAGCCGGGCCAGTTCGATGCCGGTCATGCCCGGCATCTTGACGTCGCTCAGGACGACCTGGACATCGCTGTTGTCGTTGAGCATGGCGGCCGCCTCGTCGCCGGTGCGGGCTTCCTTGACCGCGAAGCCGAGCGACTCCAGGGTCGACACCGTCACCTGACGCACGTTGGCGTCGTCCTCGACCACCAGCACGGTCTGCCCCTGCGCAAAAGTCGGCGTCACGGTGTCGTCGAGCGGGACCGGCAGTGCGCCCTCCGCCGCTTCCGTCCGAGGCAGGAAGATGCGGATCGTGGTGCCTTCGCCCGGCGTGCTGTCAACCTCGATATGCCCGCCCGACTGCTGCACGAAACCATAAACCATGCTGAGCCCGAGACCGGTGCCCTTGCCGCTTTCCTTGGTGGTGAAGAACGGCTCGAAGACGCGCTGCAGCACCGCCGGCGGCATGCCGGTGCCGGTGTCGGCGACGGAGATCGCGACGCAATCCTGGTTGATGCCGTTCGTCTGCGGGGACGCCTCCTGGGAGCAGGGGCGGTTGCGCACGTCGAGGATCAGGCGCCCGCCGTCAGGCATGGCGTCGCGGGCATTCACGGCAAGGTTGACGAGCGCCGATTCCAGCTGCGAGCGGTCGACCCTGACCGGCCAGATGCCGGAATTCATCTCCAGTTCGACGCTGATCCGCTCGCCGAGCGTGCGGCGCAGCAGTTCAACCATGTTCGGCATGATTTCCTGGAGGTCGAGAATGCTGGCCTGCAGCGGCTGCCGCCGCGAGAAAGCGAGCAGGCGGTTGGTCAGGTCGGCGCAGCGCTGGGCGCCGTCCATCGCCAGACGCACGCGCCGCGCCGCCTTGGCGTCGCCGTCGACCGTCTTCCTGAGCAGGTCGAGGTTGCCGATGACCACGCTGAGCATGTTGTTGAAGTCGTGCGCAATGCCGCCCGTCAGACGGCCAACCGCTTCGAGCTTGCTGGCGTGAAGCAGATTCTGCTCGAGTTGCTTGCGCTCCGTAATGTCAAACCAGATCCCGAAAACCTCGCGCGGGCTTCCGTCGTCGTCGCGGATCAGCACCGCCTGATCGAAGAAATGGCGCTCGATCTCGTCGGCACAACGCCAGCGGTATTCGAGCGTGACCGCGCCTGTCTCCGCGATCGACTTCAGCTCGTCGAGGACGCGCTGGCGATCGTCGGGGTGCAGGCGCGACGCCCAGAAATCCTCGTCGGCCAGAAAAGCCGCGGGCGGAAAGCCGGTGATGCGCTCGATGCTTTCGTCCGTGAAGCTCAGGCGGGGCCGGCTTTCGTTGATCGACGTCGTGTAAAGGGCGATCGGCAGCGACCGAAGCACGAGAGACTGCTGCTCGTCGCGGCGACGCAGCGCCTGCTCCGCCTTGAGCTTCTCGCCGCGCACGCGCAAATTCTCGACGAGCAGGCGTCGCTCTTCCTCGGCCTGGCGCCTGATCTCCTCCGTCTTGCGGTAAAGGTCGACGAACACCTCGACCTTCGATCTCAGGACGAGCGGCTCGATCGGCTTGAACACATAGTCGACGGCGCCCGCGGTATAGCCGCGGAAAATGTGCATGTCGTCCTTGTTGAACGCCGTCAGGAACAGGATCGGCACACGCGACGAGCGCGGCCGGCTGCGGACCATCGACGCGACCTCGTAGCCGTCGAGATCCGGCATCTGGATGTCCAGAAGGATGACCGCGAAGTCTTCCTTCAGGACCTTCCGCAGCGCGGCCTCGCCGGACTCGGCGAGCACGATCTCGGTGCCCGGACTGCGCAACATTTCCTCGACGGCCATCAGATTGCGGCGGTCGTCGTCGACGACGAGAATCTTGGCCGTGACGACGTCACGGTCGACAGCGCGAGGCCCGAGGCCCTCCACAGGAGCACCCGGTCTGATCTGCTGCGTCATCCCTGCCATACCTCGGCTGCAGCGCCGTTGCCCGGATGCGCCTCACCGTCGCGGCGACGCCCGAGCTGCACGCGAAGAACCGCGAGGAGCTGGTCGAGATCGACGGGCTTGGCGATGTAGTCGTTGGCTCCGGCCTCGAGACACTTTTCGCGGTCGCCCTTCATCGCCTTGGCGGTCACCGCCACAATGGGGAGGTCGCGATATTCGGGATAGCTGCGAATTTCCCGCATGGTTTCGTAGCCATCCATCTCGGGCATCATGATGTCGACCAGCATGATGTCGACTTCCAGCTCGTCCTTCAATCGCTCGATGGCCTCGCGTCCGTTCTCCGCGAAGATCACTTCGAGGCCGTGCTGCTCGAGCGCGCTCGTCAACGAGAAGATGTTGCGCACGTCGTCGTCGACGAGGAGGATCTTGCGGCCGTGCAGAGATGCGTCGTCGGTGCGTTCCACGATGATCTGCTTGTCGGCGGGCACATTGGTGATGGCGCGGTGCAGGAACAGCGCGGTCTCGCCGAGCAGCTTCTCCGCCGAGCCGTTGTCCTTGACGATGACGGTCGAAGCCATGCGCTGGAGCCGACGCTCCTCGTCCTTGCTCAGGCTCATGCCCGTGTAGACGACGATCGGCAGCTCGGCGCCGCCTGCCGCGTGGCGAATCTTCTCGATCAGCTGCGCGCCCGAGAGATCGGGCAAGCCCAGATCGACGATCGCACAATCGAACTGACGGGACTTGAGCGCGTCCAGGGCGGCCTCGGCCGTTCCGACGCCGATGACTTCGACCTCGTCATCGCCGATCAGCTCGGCAATGCTCATGCGCTGCCGCTCGTCGTCCTCGACGAGAAGCAGAGTCTTCACCGGCCGGTCGACGAACTCCTTGGTGCGCGACAGGGCGGTGAGCAGCGCGTCCCGGTCGACCGGCTTCTCCAGGAAGCCGAAGGCGCCGGCGCTCAAGCCACGCTTCTTCTGGTCGTCGACCGAGATCACGTGGATCGGCACGTGCCGCGTGCGCGGATCGTGCTTCAACAGATCGAGCAGGGCCCAGCCGTCCATGTCGGGGAGCCCGATATCGAGCGTGATGGCATGCGGCTTGTAGCGGTGCGCGAGGGCGAGCGCCGCCGCGCCGTCGCTGGCGATCAGGCCCTTGAAGCCCTTTTCGCGCGCGAGCTCGAGCAGCACCGAAGCGAACATGGCATCGTCCTCGATGATCAACACGACATGGTCGCCGGTGACGATGGCATGGCGGTCATCGGCCGATGCGGACAGAGCCATCGGCGCTGACGGCGGCCGGATGCCGGTGCCGGTGTTGTCAGTGATGATCCCGGCGGCCGGGCGCGAAGCGGTCTGGGCCGCTGCCGGGGGCTCCATCGGCAGGAAGAGCGTGAAGGTGCTGCCACTGCCCGGCTGGCTCGCGACCACGATCTCGCCGCCGAGCAGGCGGGCGATCTCACGGCTGATCGCGAGGCCAAGCCCGGTGCCGCCGTATTTGCGGCTGGTTGTCCCATCGGCCTGCTGGAAAGCCTCGAAAACGATGCGCTGCTTGTCCTCCGGGATGCCGATGCCGGTGTCGATCACCGCCAAGGACACCCAGTTGCTGCCGGAGCGCAGCGGCGATCCTTCGGCGGACGAGATCCGCAGCGTCACGCCCCCGGTCTCGGTGAATTTGAAGGCGTTCGACAGGAGATTGCGCAGGACCTGCTGGAGGCGCTTGGAATCCGAGCGCATCCTTGCCGGCAGCTTGGGATCGAG
Source organism: Beijerinckiaceae bacterium (assembly GCA_036556825.1). GTDB lineage: Bacteria > Pseudomonadota > Alphaproteobacteria > Rhizobiales > Beijerinckiaceae > JAJKJG01. Next base: position 2,754 of record DATBIR010000222.1, on the reverse strand, counting down.
ATGCATCGCGAATTGCAGGTTCCGCTCCTCCGCGACCTGCCGGAACGTGCGCTCCATATTGTCCATGAGGTCGCCGAAGCCGACCTCGCTGACCTCGAGCGTCACGGTGCCCGACTCGATCTTGGACAGATCGAGAATGTCGTTGATCAGCGACAGCAGGTCGGAGCCGGCGGCGTGGATGGTCTTGGCGAACTCGCGCTGCTTCTCGCTGAGGTTGCCGTCGGGGTTGTCGCTCAGGAGCTTGGACAGGATCAGCAGGCTGTTGAGCGGCGTGCGCAGCTCGTGGCTCATGTTGGCCAGGAACTGGCTCTTGTAGCGCGAGGTGAGCGACAGCTGCTCGGCTTTTTCCTCGAGCGCAGTCTTGGCGACCGACACCTCGCGGTTCTTGGCCTCGACTTCGCGCTTCTGGATCTCGAGCAGGCGCGCTTTCTCCTCGAGCTCCTCGTTGGTCTGCTGGAGACGGTCCTGCTGCGTGCGCAGGAGCTCTTCCGACTGGCGCAACGTGGCGGCCTGCTGCTCGAGACGATCGTTGGTCTTCTTGAGCTCTTCCTGCTGGCTCTGCAGCTCGGTCGTGAGCAGCTGCGACTGCTTCAGGAGGCCTTCCGTGCGCATGTTCGCGGCGATCGTGTTGAGCACGATGCCGATCGACTCGGTCAGCTGATCGAGGAAGGACTGGTGCGTCTCGCTGAAGCGGCTGAACGAGGCGAGCTCGATCACCGCCTTGACCTCCTGCTCGAACAGCACCGGCAGAACGATGATGTTGAGCGGCGTCGCCTCGCCCAGAGCCGAGCCGATGGTGACGTAGTCGCCGGGCACGTTCGTCAGCAGGATGCGCTTCTTCTCATAGGCGCACTGGCCGACCAGGCCTTCCTTGAGGCGGAAGCGGTGCGAGAGGTTCTTGCGCTCGGTGAAGGCATAGCTCGCGACCAGGTCCAGGACCTGATCGCCCGAGTCATCCTCGACCATGTAGAAGACGCCGCGCTGCGCGTTCACGAGGGGGGCAATCTCGGACAGGATCATGTTCGAGACCGTCACAAGATCGCGCTCGCCCTGCAGCATGCGGGTGAAGCGGGCGAGGTTCGTCTTGAGCCAGTCCTGCTCCGCATTCTTGAGCGTGGTGTCGCGCAGATTGCGGATCATCTCGTTGATGTTGTCCTTGAGCGCGGCCACCTCGCCCGACGCCTCGACGGTAATCGACCGCGTCAGGTCGCCCTTGGTCACCGCGGTGGCGACGTCGGCGATGGCGCGCACCTGGGTGGTAAGATTGGCGGCGAGCTGGTTCACGTTGTCGGTCAGGTCGCGCCACAGCCCCGCTGCGCCGGGCACGCGCGCCTGGCCGCCGAGCTTGCCTTCGACACCCACCTCGCGGGCGACGTTGGTCACCTGGTCGGCAAAGGTCGCCAGGGTGTCGATCATCTCGTTGATCGTGTCGGCGAGCGCCGCGATCTCACCCTTGGCGTCCACCGTCAGCTTGCGCTTCAGGTCGCCTTCGGCGACCGCGGTGACGACGCTGGCGATGCCGCGCACCTGGCCGGTGAGGTTGGCGGCCATCATATTGACGTTGTCGGTCAGGTCCTTCCAGGTGCCGGCAACGCCGCGCACCTGCGCCTGGCCGCCGAGCTTGCCTTCGGAGCCCACCTCGCGGGCCACGCGCGTCACCTCGCTGGCAAAGGAGTTGAGCTGGTCCACCATGGTGTTGACCGTGGATTTCAGCTCGAGAATCTCGCCGCGCACGTCGACCGTGATCTTCTTCGACAGGTCGCCGTTGGCGACCGCGGTCGTCACCTCGGCGATGTTACGCACCTGACCGGTGAGGTTGTTCGCCATCATGTTGACGTTGTCGGTCAGGTCCTTCCAGGTGCCGGCAACGCCGCGCACCTGCGCCTGACCGCCGAGCTTGCCCTCGATGCCCACTTCGCGGGCGACGCGCACCACCTCGCTGGCGAAGGAGTTGAGCTGGTCCACCATGGTGTTGATGGTGTTCTTGAGCTCGAGGATCTCGCCCTCGACCGGGACGGTGATCTTCTTCGACAGGTCGCCGTTGGCGACCGCGGTCGTCACCTCGGCGATGTTACGCACCTGGCCGGTCAGATTGGCGGCCATCATGTTCACGTTCTCGGTCAGGTCCTTCCAGACGCCGGCTACGCCCTTCACCTCGGCCTGGCCGCCGAGCTTGCCCTCGGTGCCCACCTCGCGCGCGACGCGCGTCACCTCCGAGGCAAACGAGTTCAGCTGGTCCACCATGACGTTGAGCGTGTTCTTCAGCTCGAGGATCTCCCCCTTCACGTCCACGGTGATCTTCTTGGAGAGGTCGCCGTTCGCGACGGCCGTCGCGACCTCGGCGATGTTGCGCACCTGGGCGGTGAGGTTGCCGGCCATCAGGTTCACGTTCTCGGTGAGGTCCTTCCAGACTCCGGCGACGCCCTTCACGTCCGCCTGACCGCCGAGCTTGCCCTCGGTGCCGACCTCGCGCGCGACCCGCGTCACCTCGGAGGCGAAGGAGTTCAGCTGGTCCACCATCACGTTGAGCGTGTTCTTCAGCTCGAGGATCTCGCCCTTCACGTCCACGGTGATCTTCTTGGAGAGGTCGCCGTTCGCAACGGCCGTCGCGACCTCGGCGATGCCGCGCACCTGGGCGGTGAGGTTGCCGGCCATCAGGTTCACGTTCTCCGTGAGGTCCTTCCAGACGCCGGCTACGCCCTTCACCTCGGCCTGGCCGCCGAGCTTGCCCTCGGTGCCCACCTCGCGCGCGAC
>DATBIR010000221.1:0-61680 GCA_036556825.1 Beijerinckiaceae bacterium | reverse complement strand
CTCGATCACCCGCGCGCGTTGGAATTCTATATCCGCTCCGGCTTCCGGCCTTACAAACGGGCCGTCGAGATCGCCGACGATCCCCGTCTGAAAGGTCACCTGCCCCTCACCGCAGCCCCGCACATGCCACCCATCGCCCGGGTCCCGGCGGGGATGCGTTCCAGGACGCCGCTGAAGGCGCGGCTGGCGCTCGGGCGTTGGGGGGGCCGGCGCCAATAGATCATCATCCGGCGAAGGGGAGACCGCTTCGCCGCATCATGCCCGGGTGAATCTCAGTAGCTGGGGCGGGCGGCGCGCTGCAGTCCGATCTGATTCATGGCCGCTTGGTCGCGGGCGTTTTCCAGCGCTCTTTCGGCGCTGCGCTCACGATCGTCGAGGATCTCGGCCTTCTTGAGCTCTTCGAAAGCCTCGCCGAGTTCGGCCTTGGCCTCCTCGAGCTGGCCTTTGAGCTCATTGGCGGAGCGCTGCAGGTTGTCGCGCCGCTGCATCGCGGCCTTGGCATAGGTCGGGTACGCGAAATGCCCCGGATCCGAGATGCCGGCCTTCTGTTCCTCGCCCGAGATCTCACGGTTGAGCTCGATCGCCATGCGATCGAACTCGGCGATCATCATCTCGATTTGCGCAACCCGCCGGCGCTTCTCGTCGACCTGGAAGCGCTTGAGCCGGATGAGCGTATCCCGCGACTTCATCTTCGTTACTCCACTCGTCGTCGCCCAACACTAACAAGAGCTCTCACGCACCGCTCAGAATGTCCGCGAGACGAGAGTAACCATCGCCGATGGAGGTTGAATCTTCCTTACTTTGAGCAAGAAAAGCGTCCAAGGCGGGAAAAAGGGCGATCGCCTCGTCGACCTCGGCCGATGACCCAGCCCTGTAGGCGCCGAGTCGAATCAGCTCCTCCATGTCGGAATAGGTTGCGAGCACCTGCCGTGCCTTCATGACTAACGGACGGTAAACGGGATCGCACGAACGCGGCATGGTCCGGGATACCGACTTGAGGACGTTGATGGCCGGATAGCGCCCGCGCTCGGCGATTTGCCGCTCCATGACGATATGGCCGTCGAGGATGCCGCGCACTGCGTCGGCGACCGGCTCGTTGTGATCGTCGCCCTCGACCAGCACGGTGAACAGGCCGGTGATCGTGCCGTCGCCGGTACCGGGCCCGGCCCGCTCGAGGAGGCGCGGCAGTTCGTTGAACACCGTCGGGGTATAGCCCTTCGCGGTCGGCGGCTCGCCGGCCGCGAGCCCGATGTCGCGCTGCGCCATGGCGAAGCGCGTGATTGAATCGATCATGCACAGGACCGAGGCGCCCTGGTCCCGGAAATACTCGGACAGTGCCAGGGTCAGCAGGGCCGCATTGCGCCGCATCAGGGCGGGCTCGTCGGAGGTCGCGACGACCACGACGGACCGGGCCAGGCCGGCCTCTCCCAGGTCGTCCTGAAGGAATTCCTGGACCTCGCGGCCCCGCTCCCCCACGAGGCCGATCACCGCCACGTCGGCGGCCGTGAAACGCGCCATCATCGAGAGCAGGACCGACTTGCCGACGCCGGACCCGGCAAAAATGCCCATGCGCTGGCCGCGGCACGTGGTCAGGAAGGTGTTGAGCGCCCGCACCCCGAGATCGAGCGGCTCGGCGACGCGCCGGCGGGCGTGCGGCGGCGGCGGATCGGCCCGGAACGGGTAGGCGAGCCCACCCGTCGGCAGCGGACCTTTGCCGTCGATCGGCCGGCCGAGGGCATCGACCACACGGCCAAGCCAGGCTGGTGACGGCTGCACGCCGTCGAGCTGCGTCCGCACATGCGCCGGGCAACCGCGGCGCACGCCTTGCAGCGAGCCGAACGGCATGGCGAGAGCCTGGTCGCCCGAGAAGCCGATCACCTCGCATGGCACGATGCCGCGGTCGATCTCGATATCGAGCCGGCCGCCGAGCTGCATGGCGGCGACCGGGCCAGCGATCTCGATCAGGAGGCCGCGCACGCCCGCGACCCGGCCGAAAACCTCGATTTCCTCGACGTTTTCGAGCGCTGCCGTGGCCATCGCCAGCCGGCTCATCGTTTTCTGCTGCTGCCGCATGCCGCCCTCAACCTTTCGTTTACTCGCTTCATTAACACTAGGTGTGTCCCGCCCGTAACTGGCGACAGGTATCGGCGGGGATGCGAGTCGCAAGAGTCGCTTATACCAATTTCTTCACCTGCAACGCCGTCGGAATGAGTCAAAAAAACCACACTGACCGCAAGATGTTGACCTCCTCCATAGAGCGATGGGGGTTGAACCCTTGCACGCTTGAATCAGTGTTTGTTAACCATGGCGCATTAGCGTTGCGAGTCGGAGCAAAGGAGGCGTTCGCCATAAGCCAGTGGCGGACGGGCGGACTAATTCTGCCTGCAAGCCTCGGGGGCCGGGCTGGGGACCTGACATGCGCGTACTTCTGATAGAGGACGATAGCGCGACAGCGCAGAGCATCGAACTGATGCTCAAGTCCGAAAACTTTAATGTGTACACCACCGATCTTGGCGAAGAAGGCATCGACCTCGGCAAGCTCTATGATTACGACATCATCCTTCTCGATCTGAATCTGCCCGACATGTCGGGTTACGAGGTCCTGCGCACCTTGCGCGTGGCCAAGGTCAAGACACCGATCCTGATTCTGTCCGGGCTTGCCGGCATCGAGGACAAGGTGCGCGGTCTCGGCTTCGGCGCCGACGACTATATGACGAAGCCGTTCCACAAGGACGAGCTGGTTGCGCGCATCCACGCCATCGTCCGCCGCTCGAAGGGCCACGCGCAGTCGGTGATCACGACCGGCGATCTCGTCGTCAATCTCGACCAGAAGACGGTCGAGGTCAGTGGCGCGCGGGTGCATCTGACCGGCAAGGAATATCAGATGCTGGAGCTCCTTTCCTTGCGCAAGGGCACCACCCTGACCAAGGAGATGTTCCTCAATCATCTCTACGGCGGCATGGACGAGCCGGAGCTGAAGATCATCGACGTGTTCATCTGCAAGCTGCGCAAGAAGCTTGCCAATGCCAGCCAGGGCAAGAACTACATCGAGACCGTGTGGGGCCGCGGCTACGTGCTGCGTGAACCGACCGAGTCCGACGAGCGTATCGCGGTGTGAGCCCGGATGTACGGCCAGACCGCGTAGAGAAAGCCCCGCTTCGGCGGGGCTTTTGCTTTATGATATCGGCTCCGACTGCGCACGGCGCTCGGCGCGCCACCAGTATGTCAGCCCCGCGACCAGGCCGGCTGTAGCCATCTCTGCCGTTCCCAAAAGGGTCGCCCTTCCTCCCGCGAGGCGAGGACGAAGGCGGCTCCCGTCATGCTTCCAATGAAGCCGCAAGACCAATTCCCCGGCGCGACGCAGTTCCGGCTTCATCCCCCTGCCCTTGTCTCGCCTTTCGATCCTGTCTCACCGCCTCGACAACGACACGAGCTCGGGCGTCCTGAAGGGGTACTTCCTGCGCTTGTCGGCGTGCGATCTCTACCTGGCCGCCGCAAGACGCACGGGCGCGACCGCGGGTGCCGCCACGGCGGCGGCCGCAGCGGCGCGGTTCGGCATGTAGAGGCCGCGGTGCTCGGGATGCGGCACGAGCGCGTCACTGAGCCCGATCACCGTCTCGGCAGCCCCAAGGATGAGCGTGCCGTCGCCGGCAAGCGATTCGGACAGGCGTTTGAAGACGCCGGCCTTGGTCGGACCGTCGAAATAGATCAGCACGTTGCGGCAGAAGACGATGTCGAACGTGCCGAGATGGCTGAAGTCCTTGATCAGATTCAGGGGCTTGTAATCGACCATGCTGCGGATGGCGGGCGCGATCTGCCACTGCTCGCCGACCTGCGTGAAATATTTGAGCACCATCTGGATGGGCAGCCCGCGCTGCACCTCGAACTGGCTGTAGAGACCCGCCTTGGCTTTCTCCAGAACTTCGGTCGAAATATCGGTGGCGACGATCTCCACCTTCCAGCCGGCAAGCTTGGCGGCGGCTTCGCTCAGAATGATGGCGAGCGAATACGGCTCCTGCCCGGTCGACGCGGCCGCGCACCAGATGCGCAGCCGCTTCGTCGCGGCACGCGCCGAGAGGAAGCGCGGCAGCAGCACGTTCTGAAACAGGTCGAAGGGGACACGGTCACGGAAGAAGAACGTCTCGTTGGTCGTCATCGCTTCCACGACCAGCCGTTCCATTTCCGCGTCGCGTCCGGCCTTGACGCGGACGACCAGGTCGCTGAGCGAGGCCAGTTCGAAGCGTCGGCAAACCGGCGCCAGCCGGCTTTCGATGAGATAGCGTTTTTCGGCCGCCAGCGACAGGCCGGAACGCGCCTTGAGGAAGGTGCGCAGGAACTCGAATTCGGGTTCGGTCATGCGCCGCTCCCGGTAATTGCGGTCTTGATCGCCGGCGCGATCGCGGCAAGGGGAAGGACCTCGTGCGCCAGCCCCGCTTTGGCGATGCTGCCCGGCATGCCCCATACCGTGCTGGTCGCCTCATCCTGGGCCCATACCGTCGAGCCGGCCTCGACGAGCGCCTGCGCGCCATGCGTGCCGTCCGATCCCATTCCGGTCAACACAACGGCGAGCGCCGAGTTGCCAAGCAGCGCCGCCGCGTCGCGGAACAGGACATCGACGGCAGGTCGGCAGAAGTTGACCGGCGGGCCATCGTCGAGCCTGATGACGACCTGGCCATTGTCGCGGCCAAGCCCCATATGGCGCCCGCCAGGCGCCACATAGATGTGCCCCGGAAGCAGCTTCTCGCCGTGCTCAGGCTCGCGCGCCATCGCGCCTGATTGCGCGCGCAGCTGATCCGCGAACACGGACGTGAAGATCGGCGGCATATGTTGCACGATCAGGACCGGCACGCGCTGCAACGCCAGCCCGAGATTCGAGATGACCTGCGTGACAGCACGGGGGCCGCCGGTCGAAGCGCCGATCAGAAGATAACGCGGCGCCGCGGTCTGGGGGCGCGGCAATGGTGTCCGGCGCGCTGGGGATGCAGGGCGCGGCGCGGGCGTCGGCGCCACCTGCTTGCGGTGCCGAGAGCCGGCCAGCGCCTGCAGCTTGGCGATCAGCTCGCCCCGGAAGCCCGTCGAGGTGGTGACCTCGCGGTGCGATTCGGGTTTGGGCAGACAGTCGACCGCGCCCAGCGAAAGGCACTTGAGCGAAATGTCGGCATTACGTTGCGTCAACGTCGACACCACGATCACCGACATATGCGGCCGCTTCTCGAGAAGATGCGGCAGCGTGCCGATACCATCAAGCTCGGGCATGTCCAGGTCGAGGAGAACGATGTCCGGCGCTGCCCGGTCGAGCATCGCAATGGCCGCCCGTCCATTCGACGCCGTGCCGACCACGTCGAAGTGCCCGCTTTCATTGAGCCAGCGCGACACCAGCCCGCGCACCACGGCGGAATCATCGACGACCATCACGCGGGCGCGAGACGATCCTGCTGACGAGGGGGATGAGACGGCCGCAACACTCATGAAAAATCTCGGGCTAGCGGTCCTGCGACCGGCAGACAACAGTCAACGGGTGGGCTTGGCGCTAGGCGAGACCGACTTCCTGGAACTTTGCGATCATGATGTCCTTGTCGAACGGCTTCATGATGTATTCGTCGGCTCCCGCATGCATCGCCCGGGCGATGTGAGCGACATCATTCTCGGTGGTGCAGAAGACCACCTTGGGCGATTTTCCGCGCGGCAGCTGGCGCAGCTGTTTGAGGAATTCGTAGCCATCCATGACTGGCATGTTCCAGTCGAGGAGCACGGCGTCAGGCATCTCCGTCTTGCAGGCGGCGAGGGCCTGCTCCCCATCCTCCGCCTCGACGATGCGGAACGAAAGGCCCTCGAGGATCCGGCGCGCCACCTTTCGGATAACGGCGGAGTCATCAACCACAAGACACGATTTCATCACAGCAGCTCCAGCAATGTCTCGCTAAGCCGCCTGCGCGGCCACTTGAAGCGAAAGCACCGCGTCGACGTCCAGGATAATGAGGAGTTTCTCGTCCAGCCGGTGCACGCCCTTCGACAGCTTGACCCAGCGCGGGTCCATATGGACCGGGTTGGGCTCGCGCGTATCGGCTGTCAGCTTCATCACCTCGCCGACCGAGTCGACGAGAAGGCCGTAGGACTCGTTCTGATGTTCGAGCCCGACCGCCATGTTGTGGCCGGACTCCTGGCGATCTGGCAGGCCGAGCCGCCGCCGCAGGCACATCGCGGTCACGACCCGGCCGCGCAGATTGAGCAGCCCGACGATCTCACGCGGGGACAGCGGCACATCGGTCAGCGCGCTGGCGATGAACACGTCGTGCACCCGATCGATTGGGAGACCGAAAATTTGCTCCTCGACCATCACGGTCACGTATTCGTCGTAATCGGCAAGGCTCTTCGCGTCGTCCGCGACGTTGTTGCTGTTGCTGTTGGCGGCGATCATGCGGCTTCTCCAAGGGCCGGCTGCGTTTCGGCAAGCGCGGAGACCAGCCCGCTGCGGTCGAATTTGGCGACGAAATCGGCAATGCGCAGCTTGCGCGCCCGCTCCACGGCGTCCGGAGTGGTTCCGGACGACAGGGCGATCACCGGCAGATCGGCAAAGCCGCCCTGCGCACGGATTGCCTCGACCAGTTGGAAGCCGTCGCGGCCAGGCATCTCGACGTCGGTGATGAGCGCGTCGATCCGCGGGTGCGCGTCCAGCATGCCGAGGGCCTCATCGGCACCCGCAGCCGTGACCACCTTGTAGCCGGCGGCCTTGAGCACGGGCGTCAGCATCTCGCGGAAGAACGCCGAGTCGTCGACAAGCATCACGGTGCGCGTGGAATGAGCGCGTTTCGGCGGCCCGGAGCGCGCCCAGTCTTCGTGTGCCAGCGGCAGGTAATGCGCGACGTTGACCACCTCGGTGGCACGCCCCCGGATCACGGCCGAGCCAACGAGGTCGGAACGGTCGGCGACCAGCTCGATCTCGAGGGTATCGTCGACGATGTCGACGATTTCGTCGACGATCAGGCCCATCGAGCGCTCGCCATCCGAGAAAACCACCAGGGCCTGCGTTCCTTCGCGCTTGATCTCGATGCTCGGATCGGCCGGGACGAGCGGCATGAGGTGGCCGCGATACTGGATGAGCGGGCGGCCGCCGACCCACTCGATCTTCGACGCATCGATCTCTTCGAGGCGCGTGACCAGCGACAAGGGCACCGCCTTATGGCCTTCGCCGCCGCCGCGGAATACCAGAAGCGTGACGGTCTCGTTGTCCTCGACCGTCTCCTGGCCCGTGTCCTCCTCGACGCTGAAGCGGTTGTCCTCGGCACCGGAGCCGACCGTGCGGGCGAGACCGTTCGGGTCGATGATCAGCACCACGGCGCCGTCGCCGAGAATGGTGTTGCCCGAGAACAGCTGGATATGCCTCAGTTTCGTCGACATCGGCTTGACGACGATTTCCTCGGTATGGAAGACGCCGTCCACCAGGATGCCGAAGCGCTGGCGCCCGACCTGCGTCACCACGACGAAGCCCTCGTCGCCGGCTTCCGCTTCGGCGCCGGGCAAACCGAGCACCTTTGAGATCGGCACGATCGGCAGGAGCCGATCGCGCAGACGCAGCACCGGCGTGCCGTTGATGCGCTCGATGGAGTGGTCGGAACCGGGCTTGATACGGACCAGTTCGAGCACCGCCACCTGCGGGATGGCGAAGCGCTGGTCGCGCGCCGAGACGATCAAGGCCGCCACGATCGCCAGCGTGAGCGGGATCTTGATGGTGAAGATCGTGCCCTTGCCTTCTTCCGAGCGGATCTCGATGGTGCCGCCGATCAGCTCGATATTGGTCTTGACCACGTCCATGCCGACGCCGCGGCCGGATACGGCCGTAACGGCCTGCGCGGTCGAGAAGCCGGGGTGGAAGATGAACTTGGCGATCTGGGCGTCGCTCATGCGCTCGATCTCGGCGTCGCTCGCGACGCCGCGCTCGACGGCCTTCTTGCGGATGGCGGCGTAGTTCAGGCCCTTGCCATCGTCGGAGATCTCGATCGTGATGGTGCCGCCCTCGTGATAGGCATTGAGGCGGATGGTGCCGCGCTCGGGCTTGCCAAGCGCACGGCGTTCGGTGGGCGACTCGATGCCGTGATCGGCGGAGTTGCGCACCATGTGGGTCAAGGGATCCTTGATCACCTCGAGCACCTGACGGTCGAGCTCGGTCTCGGAGCCCTGCATCACCAGCTCGATCTTCTTGCCGAGTTCGGAGGAGAGGTCACGGATGACGCGCGGCAGCTTCTGCCAGGCATTGCCGATCGGCTGCATGCGCGTCTTCATGACGCCTTCCTGCAGCTCCGCCGTGACGTGTGAGAGCCGCTGCAGAGGCACCTTGTAGGAATTGTCGTCCTGGCGCCGCGCGATCTCGAGAAGCTGGTTGCGGGTCAGCACCAGCTCCGAAACCATCGTCATCAGGTGCTCGAGGGTGTCGACATTGACCCGAATGGTCTGGACCTTGAGGCCGCTCTCGCTGTTCTCGGCAGGACCCTCGCCCTTGTCTGCCTTGGCGGCTTCCTTCGCCGGCGCGGGGGCCGGCTTTGCAGCGGGTTTGGTGGCTTCCGGCTTGGCCGCTGCCACGACCGTCTCTTCGGGCGTCTCGTCAGGCCCGGCAGTCTCGCGGAAAGCGCGCTCGAGATCGTCGAGAGATACCTCGCCCGGCTTGAGCGGCCTCTCCAGCACCTGATAGGTCAGCGACCCGGGCGCAGCTTCCGCCGGCGCCGCCGCAGCCGGCGCTGGCTCTTCGGTCGCCATGCGTTCGAGATCGCCGATCAGATCCTCATCGGAACCCTCCGGCTCGGCGGCGTTGGCCTCGAGCTCGGCGAGCAGTTCCTTGATGCGGTCGAGCGTCGTGAGGATCAGGGACACTGCCTGGCTGGTGACCGGCATGCCGTCCCGGAACTTGCCCATCAAGGTTTCGGCGGCGTGCGCCAGAGCCTCGAGGCGCGGCAGACCCAGAAACCCGCAAGTTCCCTTGATCGTGTGGACCAAGCGGAAAATGTTGCCGAGGATTTTTTCGTTATTCGGATCTTGTTCAAACCGAACAAGCTCTACGTCGACGATATCGAGATGTTCGCTTGTTTCAGTCAGAAACTCGCGCAAAAGATCGTCCATGACGGTTACTCAACTCACGCAACAACAGAAGTCAGTGCGCGGAGTGTCGCCTGGATCGGTTTATGATCGGTTGAGAATGCTGCGCGCTTTTAAAATAATGAGGGGGCCGGCGCATTTCGGCGCGGGCACGGGAGCTGCGCATTTTTGCCGAACAACATGCCCCCGGACGGGCCCGGGGGCGACTTGTCATATAAACAAGCGTCAGATCGGCCGGGCATTCAGGCTTCACCCTTCTCGCTCTGAGAAGTGCTTGTGGCGGGCACGGCCCTGGTCGTCACCGTGTCGCCTTCGAGCTTGAGCGATACGCTCATGCCCGCCGCCCGCGCCACCATTCCTGTGTAGAAGGGCTGGATGGCATGGGCGTCGACGGTGCCGCTCTCGGGCGTGCCCGCGAGGAGCGCCTCGACATGGGCGGGGACGCGGGCGTTGAGCCCCTTCGAGGTGAGCACGAACTCGCTTGCTTCCGCATCGCCCGTGACCTTCACGTCGATCGTGCCGCCGCGCGGCACCGCGTTGGTAGCGATGACGAGGAGGTTCAGGAGCAGCTTGACGCGGTTTTTCGGCAGCAGGGCGCGCGGCGCGCTCCACGACAGCGTCACCTTGTCGTCCTGGAACATGCCACGGGCGACCTGCTCGGCGTCACCGAGATCGATCGAAGCCCCGGCGGAGCCTGCGGCGCCGAAGGCGAGACGGGCGAATTGCAGCCGCGCCGACGCTTGCCGCGCGCTCTTGCGAATGAGATCGAGGGCGAAATCGCGCATGGAGGCGTCATTCTCGTCCTCCAGGACCTCGAGCCCGTTGACGATCGCACCGACCGGACTGATCACGTCGTGACAGACGCGCGAACATAAGAGTGCGGCCAGGTCGAGCGAATCGAGCGTGACTGCGTTCATAAGCGAGGGCTCCCCTTGGTGCCGCTGATGGGAAGGCGAAAGCTCAGCGCGTGCTGCGCGGGTTCGCCTGCTTGCGCCGAGAAGCGACAGCGTTCCCTTCCCAATAACCGGCGCGCGCCCAGATGGAAAGCCATTGCACATCGACAGGCGGACCCAAAAGCGGCATGAAATGGATCATGTTTGACGATGTCGACGCTATCGCGCTCCGCCTTGCGGACATTGCCGTCGAAGCAGGCGAGCTTCTTCGCCGCATGCAGGATGGCGTCGGCGACCATCGCGTCAAGGAGAACGGCACACCGACCTGCGCCGCCGACCTGGCCGCCGAAGACCTGATCCTGTCATGCCTTGCGCGTGCGTGGCCGGGAATCCCCATCGTGGCCGAAGAAACCGCCAATCAGGCGGCCCCCGGTCAGCATTTCTTTTCGGTCGATCCGCTCGACGGAACAGCCGATTTTCTGCATGGCACCGGCGAATACACGGTCAACATTGCCCTGATCGCCGATCGGCGACCGGTGGCCGGGGTGGTTGCAGCCCCGTCGCTCGGGCGGATCTGGATGGCGGGAGGCTCGGCGCAGGTCGGCGATATCATCGACGGCAGCCGCAACATCAGCTGGCGCCCCGCCCGGGTGCGATCGGCGCCGACCACCGGGCTCGTCGCCCTGGTCAGCCGGCGCCATGGCGACGTGGCCACCGAAGCGTGCCTGTCGACGCTATCGATCGGCACGCGCCGGACGGCTTCGTCGGCCATGAAATTCTGCCTGATCGCCTCGGGCGAAGCCGACATTTACGTGCGCTGCGGACCGACGATGGAGTGGGACACCGCGGCGGGCGACCACATTCTCACCCGGGCCGGCGGCGCCGTGATCGGCGCCGGCGGCCGGCCGTTGTTCTACGGGCGCGAGCAGGACGGCTACAAGAACGGGCCATTTGCCGCCCTTGGCGATCCGGCGCTTGCCCCAAGGCTCAGCCTGCCGATCGCCACAGGTTAGAAAAAGGCGTTGGCCGACAAGATCATGTGATTGACGCAATCGGAACGGCGGCAAGCAAGCCGGTCTAGGGCTGCAGCAATTCCTGCTTCAGATCGGACCAGCGCTCCTCGGCCTTGTCGGCGATGCTCTGATCCGCCATGAAACGCGCCCGCGCGTGATCGCTGCGGAACAGATACAGCTTGTCCGCGGTCACGGCGAAGAGCAACGGATTGGCCCCGACGATCAGCCCGCCCGCTGCCGCGGTTGCATCATAGCCGCCGAGGCGCGGCGCGTAGGCTTCCGGATCCGCGGCAAAGGCGGCGCGGTTGGCGGCGGTGGCAAAACGCCAGGCGACGCCGCCCCACACGATCTCGTATTCGGGGCGGCCCGGCTGCGGCCCCTGACCGAGATAATAGGTAACCGGATCGAAACCCGACAGGGCAAGGCCGGAGGGGCCGTCCGGAGCGAAAAGCTCCGCCAGCCCGACGACCGGCGGCAGCGCGGGGATCGTCGTGGCTGCGACGGTTGCAGCCCTCGCCGGCGACTGCGCGGCAAGGCAAATGAGGCCGGCGACGGCAGCCGCCGTAACGGCGCCACAATGCCGCTTTGCTTGAAACATTGTTAGCCTTGTTGTTGCAAATTGCGTCGTTACGGCCCGAAGGCCCGACGCGAGGTCCGGTTCTAGTCCGAAGGTCTGAAGAATCGGTCGACCGGTTCCGGCGAATCGTCCCGAACCGCTTGCGAGGGGGAACTCCCTGATGCGTTTGGTAAATTTCGTATTCACCTTGACCCTGCTCGCGGCAGCGAGCCTGGTGTCCCTGCCGGCTGGCGCCCAAGCTCCCCGCAAACCCGATCCCAACACCTTCACGAGCGCCGAGCTGGTCGATTCCGGGCACCATTTCTTCGGTACTCTGTCGCGCGGCCTGGCCTTGGCGGTCCAGGAAGCCGTGCGCCGCTGGGGCGAGCCGAACGGTTACATTCTGGGCCAGGAGGCCTCCGCCGCCTTTTTCGGCGGCCTCCGCTACGGCGAGGGTATGCTTCACACCCGCAACGTCGGATCGCACCGCGTCTTCTGGCAGGGCCCCTCCCTCGGCTTCGATCTCGGCGGCGACGGCGCTCGCACCATGATGCTCGTCTATAACCTTCCGGCAACCGACGCCCTCTACCGCCGTTTCGCGGGCGTCGACGGCTCCGCCTATCTCGTGGGCGGATTCGGGCTCACCGCGGTGGTCGCCGACGAGATGGTGGTCGTGCCCATCCGCACGGGGGTCGGCGCCCGTCTCGGGGTCAATGTCGGCTATCTGAAGTTCACGCCGGACCCAACCTGGAACCCGTTCTGAACCGCCCTCGTGAGAATCGGTCCCGTCCGCCCGCGAAGTCGGGCCCGCGGGACCGCCGATCACTGCGCAAGGCGGCAACAGCCGGCTTGCGTGCTCTTCCTCATCCGGGCCCGCCCTTCCCTTCACGGCAGGCATGGCCTCTGGAAAGCGGCGCCACCACGTGGCAGGGTGCCCCGCTCCCGACTCGTCCACCGGAGTTTGCGTTCGCGTGATTGAAGCCCTGATGTTTTTTGCGCTCGGGTTCCTCGTGGCGGGCTTGATCGCGCTCCTGATCATTCCGGCGATCAATGCCCGTGCCGAACGGCTTGCGCGGCGGCGCCTGGAGGCGCTGTTTCCGCTTTCGATCACGGAGCTCACGGCCGAGAAGGACCATTTGCGCGCCGAATTCGCGGTCCTGCAACGCCGGCTGGAGCGCAAGGTCGAGGAAGCGCAGGCTGGCAGACATCAGGATATGGAGGAGATTGGCCGGCGCGCGGTGCGCATCGAGGCCCTTGAAGCGGAGCTTGCCGTGCGCGACGGGCGGATAGAGGCAGGCGAACGTGACCTCGCCGATGCTCGCGCGCGGCTCGCCGAACTCGAGGCCGAGCTGCTGTCGACCAAACAAACCCTCGCGGCGGGCCAGGAGACGCTGGCCGCCCTTGATACCGCACACCGGCGCACGCTCGAGGAACTCGCAACCGCGCGCGGGCAGCTCGCGACCACCACGGCCGCGCTTGCCGAAACGCGCACGGCCCTTGCGGCCGCGGAGGCACGGGCTGCCCAGCTCGAATCGGACCACGCTGATCTCGACGTCCGGCATCGGGCCAGCCTCGGAGAAATCGATGCCAAGCGCATTACGATCTCCGACCTCGAGACCCGCCATGCCACCCAGAAGTCGCGCGCCGACGAGGTCGAACGCGCGCTCGGCGAAGCGCGCACGGAACTGTCGGCCGAGCGCCAGCGCGTTGCCGAGCTCGCGCAAAGCCTCGTCGCCGAGCAAAGCCGCACCGGCACTCTGGAGCAGCGCATCCGGGTCCTCGAAGCAGAGCGCGATGGCCGCGCGCTGGACGCCGCCAAGGCTGCCGCCGATGCCACGGACCTTCGCGGCGAGCGCGACGCGCTGCTGGCGCGGCTTGACGAGCGCAAGGCTGCCTTCACGGCCGCCGAGGAGAAGCTCGCTGAAGCGCAACGGCGCATCGCCGATCTGGAAGCTGCGCCCGGCGTCGGCTCGACGGACGATGGGCTGCGCGCCGAGAATGCGGAGCTGCGCCGGCGCATCGAGGAAGTCGCCGACGAGATCATGCGGGTGACCGAGGCGACGCGCGAGGAGCGGCCCAGGCGGTCGCGCTCTACGGCCTGAGCATCGGGGACCGGATCCGTGAACACCGCTCGCCGCCGAGGCTTGCCCGGACGTGATCGGGGACACGCGGCAGCAGGAAATTGAGCGTGATCGCTTCGGCGGCCACCCACCCACTCCGATCTCCGCCCTGTTCGAAAGGTGACCTCCCGTGCAATGGCTCTCGCGCGCCGTCTTCGGTCTTGCCAGCCTCGCCCTGATGGCCCTTGCCTTCGGGCTGATCGTGCAGGGCATGTATTATCCGCTGACTGCTCTCGTGCAGCCTGGGAGCCAGGGCAAGGTCGCGCTTCTCAGCGGCGTCGGCTACGTCATCATCGCGATTGCGGTCTTCGACGTGGCCAAGTTCCTGATCGAAGAAGAAGTCGTGCTCGGGCGCGAGCGACACAGCGTGGCGGAAACCCGCCGGAGCCTCACCAAATTCGTCTCAACCATCGCCATGGCCGCTCTTCTCGAGGCGCTCGTCACCGTGTTCCGCGTCAGTTCGGAGAGCCCGGCCGCAATGCTTTATCCGACGCTGCTCCTCGTCGCCGGAACCGGGCTGATCGTCGGCCTCGGCCTGTTTCAGCGCCTCAGCGCGACGACCGAGCAGCAGGTGAGTGGCCAGGACAAGGCCGAGATGGACGCCAAGAACGCCGGCTGACCTTGGCGCGGGCGCCCGGGACCGCTAAGGCAGACGCGCGGGACGATGATCGTCACCCGCCATCTGGGAGCTCATCAATGGATCTCGGTCTCGCCGGCAAGCGCGCCCTTGTATTGTCTTCGAGCCGCGGGCTTGGTCTTGGTATCGCGCAGGCGCTTGCCGCCGAAGGCGCCGAGGTGATGCTGACTGCGCGCAACGCCGACCGCCTCAAGGCCGCCGCCGAGGGCATCAACGCCCAAGGCAAGGGTCGCGCCCACTACTTTGCGAGCGACCTCGCCGGCCGCGTCGAGCTCATCTACAAGGCCGCCGTCGAGGCGCTCGGCCAGATTGACATCCTCGTCGCCAATACCGGCGGCCCGCCGGCGCGGACCGCCCTCTTGGCCAAGCCGGAAGATTGGACCCCGCAATTCGAAGCCATGGTCGTCCCGGTCTTCCAGATGGCCAGCCTCATATTGCCGCCGATGCGGCAGCGGGGCTGGGGGCGGCTCGTGACGATCGCCTCTTCCGGCGTCGTTCAGCCGATCCCCAATCTCGTGATCTCCAATGCGTTGCGCTCCTCGATTGTCGGCTGGTCGAAGACCCTCGCAAGCGAGGTCGCCAAGGATGGGATCACGGTCAACTTGGTGCTGCCCGGCCGCATCGAGACCGACCGCACCGGCGAACTCGATGCCGCTAATGCGCAGGCCCAGGGCAAGAGCGTGGACGAGATCGCGACCACCATGCGCGCCCAGATTCCCGCCGGACGTTACGGCCGCGTTCAGGAATTTGCCGATGTGGTGTGCTTCCTCGCCTCGCAGCGTGCAAGCTACATCACCGGCAGCATGATCAGGGTTGACGGCGGCGCCATCCGCTCGATCTGAGCGCAATCCCGCGGGCTGCTTGCGCACGCGACGCCGAAAGATGCGGGAGGAGAGAGCGGGGTTATGACCCCGCTCTCGTTATCGGTGAGCCCCGGGTGTCGCCGATCAGGGCCTCATCAAGTGAGCGCCTTATCGAAGCCACGGAGCCTGCGAGTAAACGTTGCCGTTGCCGTAGCTCCCATCGATCCCTCCATTGGTTCTGCCAGGCCCTATCGAACCGGTGGACACGGGCTCGTCGACCCACAGCGCCTGAGAGTCCGGGCCGCCGCCGCCCATCCTGCGCTCGACCGGACCGTAATATCGCGACCTCGGCTGCATCGGCGCCGGAGATTCGGAGAGCCATGGCGCCTGCGATTCAACGTTGCCATTGCCGAGCGTTCCATCGATGTTCCCGGCGGGCACGCCTTGGGCAAAAGCCGGTCCTGACGCCAGTAGAAGCGTTGCTGCAAGCAAAGTGCCTTTGTTCATGATGTATATCCTTTTATCTTCTGAAATCTGCGTAAGTTGATCACGCATACCCACTGCCCCTGACGGACAGACCAACAAAGAACGGACAAGCGTGCACGACGGATCCACGCTCAGAGAACGACAAATCGCCGCCATCACAAAGCGTTTATGGCGCCTTGACGCAGGAAACCATCTGAATGGCGTCGCACTAAGCACGACTGCTTGGGCGAGGGAACGGCCGGCGTGCGGCCACGTTTCCCCAAGGTTCCGCAGGCCGGTGAATGGACTCATCGCGCCTGGTGCGGACGGGCTCGACAGGATTTTCATGACCGGTTGGACTGATCTTGCCGTCCGGAAGCTCGAAGCCATTGTGGAAGGCTTCTTCTGGATGCTCCCGAATTTCGGGTTTGCGCTGCTCGTGCTGGGGCTCTTCGCCGCTGGAGCCTGGGCGGCGCGCGCGAGCACAATGCGCGTGTTCCGCTATCGCGGGCGGCCGGACCTTGGCGCCTTGCTCGGGGCTTTCGCCAAATGGTCTATCCTGGCCTTTGGTCTTCTTGTTGTGGCGACCATCGTCTTTCCCTCGATTCGGCCGGCCGACGCACTGGCCACCCTGGGCATCGGCTCGATCGCCGTGGGTTTCGCCTTCAAGGATATCCTGCAGAATTGGATCGCCGGTCTGCTCATTCTATGGCGGCGGCCGTTCCGCCGCGGCGACCAGATCGTCATCAACGATTACGAAGGAACCGTGGAGCACATCGAGGCCCGTGCGACGATTCTGAAGACCTATGACGGACGCCGCGTGCTGATTCCCAACAGCGACGCTTACACACGGTCACTGATCATCAACACGGCCTATCCGACGCGGCGCAGCCAATACGACGTCGGCATCGGCTTCGGTGACGATATCGAGACGGCGCGACGGTCATTCTGCAGGCGCTGCGTGATCTGGAAGGCGTCGAGCGCGAGCCTCCGCCGGAAGTAATTCCCTGGGAGCTGGACAGCTCGAGCGTCAATCTCAGGGTGCGGTGGTGGACTCAATCACCGCGCAGCAATGTCGTGGCGGCCCGCGGCCGCGTGATCGCAGCGATCAAGCGTGCGCTCAACGAAGCTGCAATCGATATGCCCTTTCCGACGCGGGTCGTTCTCTTCCACGACCAGACGGAGGACATCGACGGCGACCGCCGCCATCAGCGCGAAGGCTGGCCGGCGGGCGACCACCCGCCGCATCAACGTCGCCAGGACGACGAGGCCCTCGTTCGCGACGAGGCGAAGGCGGGGGATATGCAACGGCCCCTGCAACGCCGGCGCGAAGGCTCATCCCGTTTGAGGTAGCTCCGCCTGGCAGCGATCTGCCCAGGGGCGCGTCTACTTCGGCTGGACCGCATCGCCAGGCGAAGCGCCCGGTGGCTTGATGACCGGCATGCGGGGAGTTTGCGCCGGCGGCACCACGGCTTCGGTGTCGCCGGTTGCTGGCGGCCTGAGCACGCCCTCGCTCTGCTCCAGCTTGTCGCTGAGCGTCTGGCCAGTGGAACCGGTCGTGCCGGGACCCTCCGGGTCCACCTTTTCCGGAATCGTGGTCTTCGGGTCCGGCATGTTCGGGTCCCGCGGCTGCGTCTGGGCAAGGGTGCTCGTCGCCATCAGCCCGGACAGGGCCACGATCGCCGTGATGCGCTTGGCCGTGGTCATGATCCATCTCCTCCACAGGAGGAACAGCGCTCGCCCGGGAAGGTTCCGGCCGGCCCGGCGGCTCAGGCAGCGACGCCGGGAGCGTCTGCCATTTCCAGATAGAGCGTGCGCAGGCGGCGCGTGAGGGGGCCCGGCCTGCCGTCCGCCACCGGCTCGCCATCGATCGTGACGACCGGCGTGACGAGCATCGAGGCGCTGGTCAGGAAGGCTTCCGCCGCTGCGTGCGCCTCGTCGAGCCTGAACAGGCGTTCCTCGACGAGAAGGCCGTTTTCCGCGGCAAGCCGCATCACTGACAGCCGGGTGATGCCCGGCAGCACGGCGTTCGAGAGCGGCCTGGTGACGATGCGTTTGTCCTTGGTGATGATGAAGGCGGTCGACGAACTGCCTTCTGTAACGAAGCCGTCTTCCAGCATCCAGGCTTCGGCGACGCCGGCTTCGGCTGCAGCCTGCTTCGCAAGAACCTGCGCCAGGAGCGCCACCGACTTGATGTCGCGGCGTTTCCAGCGCAGGTCCGGTACTGTGATCACCCCGACGCCGGTCTCCGCCTGTGGCGCGCGCCTGATGGTCTTGGCTTGGGTGAACATGACGACGGTCGGCGGGTTCTCCTTTGGAAAGGCGAAATCGCGCTCGGCGACGCCGCGCGTGACCTGCATATAGACGAGGCCTTCCGCGAGGCCATTGCGCCGCACCAGTTCCTCGCAAAGGCGTCCCCATTCCGCGGCGCCGTAGGGATTGTGGATTCGGATTTCGCGCAGCGACCTGTCGAGGCGGGAGAAATGCCCCTCGCTGTCGACCAGGCGCCCGTCGAGCACTGCGCTGACTTCGTAGATGCCGTCCGCGAACAGAAATCCGCGATCCATGATCGGGATCTTCGCCTCCTCGTAGGGCACGAAGGCGCCGTTGACGAACACGGTGCGCGACATGAGCGGTCCTTTCGTGGTGACCTGGAACCGGGCGCGACAGGAGCACGACACCGAGCCGTCCGGCAAGGCATCGCGGCATCTTCGCCGCAAGGCGCTTAACACGCTCTTCCACAACCTCCGCGCCTGACCGCCTCCAAGGCGTTGCCCCGTATCGCCATCCGGTCACGGCGGTGCCGCCGCGCCCCTTCCCTTGCCCACCGGGGTCACCCTGGCTGGGCAAACGGGGCAGGCAATCGGCCCCGGCCCGTCCAGGGGGGCATTTTTCTTGAGCCGAACGGCTCCCCTTCGCCCAAAAATCCTCTAAGGGTTCTGGCCGGATTTCGCTTTCAGACCGGGAGAGCCCTTATGCTCGATGCCACCGCCCAGGGCGTTTATGTGATCGCCCCGACCCCGTTTCACGACGATGGCCGCGTGGACGAGCGCTCGACCGACCGCATGGTCGACTTCTTCCTGGAATCGGGCGTTACCGGGATCACGGTGCTCGGGCAGATGGGCGAGGCTCCCAAGCTTGATCATCAGGAAGCGCTCGATGTGGCGTCGCGCGTGATCCGGCGGGCCGGCTCGGTCCCAGTGGTCGTCGGGGTTTCCGCCCCCGGCTTCGCGGCGATGCGCGCGCTGACCCAGGCTGTGATGGCGGCCGGCGCGGCCGGCGTGATGATCGCCCCGCCCTCGACGCTCAAGACCGACGATCAGATCGTCACCTATTACCGACAGGCGGCCGAGGCCATCGGCGCCGACGTGCCGTTCGTGATCCAGGATTATCCGCTGACCTTCAGCGTCGTCATGAGCCCGGGCGTCATCCGTCGCATCGTTACCGACAATCCGGCCTGCGTGATGCTGAAGCACGAGGATTGGCCCGGCCTCGACAAGATCAGCGCGCTGCGTGGTTTCGAGCGGGACGGCTCCATGCGCCACATCTCGATCCTGTGCGGCAACGGCGGCCTGTTCCTTGACTTCGAGATGGAGCGCGGGGCCGACGGGGCCAATACGGGCTATTGCTTCCCGGATATGCTGGTCGACGTGGTGCGCCTGTCGAAGGCGGGCCAGCGTGATGCGGCCCACGACCTGTTCGACGCCCACTTGCCGCTCATCCGCTACGAGCAGCAGCCCGGCGTCGGCCTCGCGGTGCGCAAATACGTGCTGATGCGACGCGGCATTCTTGCGTCCGAAGCGCAGCGCAAGCCAGGCGCGGCGTTGGGCGCCGCCGCCAGGGCGGAAGTGGACTATCTTCTTGCCCGTCTCGCCCGCTCCGACCGGCGCGCCGCCAAGCTCGCGGCCTGAATGCGGTCAAAGGTTGAGCGGCGCGTGTTCTCTTGCCGCCCGCGCGTCTCCCGGCTCCGTCAATCGTCGCTCCCGAGCGCGTCCACGGCGGCTCCCGCGAGGTTCTGGGCGAGCAACTCGTCGTTCTGGGGAAGCCTGCCTGTCACGGGCCGCGCCCGTGACGACAAGGCGGAGAGGGCGCGTGCGCGCCCGCGTGCCAGGCGGGTAGCCTCGGCGCCATCGATCGCCGCAAAGCGCACCGACGCTCCGGGCCTGCGTTGCGCGAGCACGCGCAGGTCGGGCGAGATCACGGTCGCAATTTTGGGATAGCCGCCGGTCGTCTGCCTGTCCGCCATCATCACGATTGGTTCGCCCGAGCCGGGGACCTGCACCGATCCGGCGACGATGCCGTCGGACACGATATTATATCCGAGCGCATGCGCGATGCGTGGTCCCGTCAGGCGGTATCCCATGCGGTCCGCCTGCTGCGAGACGATGTAGGACGACGACAGGAAGGTGTGTCGTCCCGCCTCGGAGAAATAGTCGTCCTGCGGGCCGAGCACGACGCGGATAGCGGCCGCGGGTTCGAGGGAAAGCGGATCGAGCATCAGTTCCGTCTGTCCCGGCGCTTCATTGCGTTGCAACGGCAGACGGTCGCCGGCCTGCAACGCGCGGCCGTCGACGCCGCCGATGCGTCCGCGCGCATGCAGGGACAGGCTGCCGAGCTGCGGGGGCAGTGCGAAGCCGCCCGCGACCGCCATGTAGACGAACACGCCGGCTTGCGTCGGTCCGATCGTGAGCGGCTGCCCGTCGCGCAGCGTCAGGGAGGCGGTATGCAGGGCCGGCCTTCCATCGACCGTAATGGCGCAAGGCGCGCCCGCCACCGCCACCCGCGCCGAGCCGCCGGCAAGCCTGAATGTCCCGCCGAGCAGCATGAACTCGATGGCGGCCGTGTCGGGTGCGTTGCCGACCAGCATGTTGGCGCTGGCAAGCGCGAGCCGATCCATGGCGCCGGAATTGGAGACGCCATGCCGCTGCCAGCCGAAACGGCCGAAATCCTGCAGGCTCGTCATCGCCCCGCACGCCGTCACGAGGAGAGCGGTCATGCGATCGGCTCCCCCACCAGGTCTCCGGCCGCTGCCGCCGTATCGAGCGCCTGCCATTTGTCGGCGTCGATCGGCTCGAACTTCACCCGATCGCCCGGGGAGAGAATGAACACCGGATCGCGGTCGAGCATGAAGTTGCGCATCGGCGTGCGCCCGAGCAGATGCCAACCGCTCGGCGCCGCGATCGAGGCGACCAGCGCCTGCACGCCGCCGATCGAGATGGTTCCTTCCGGTGTCCACGACCGCGGACTTTCACGGCGCGGGGTGGCGATCGTCGGGTCGAGCCCGCCCAGATAGGCGAATCCCGGCAGGAACCCGGTCATGTAAACCCGGTAGATCGGCGCCGCATGGCGGGCGATCAGTTCCGCCGCCGTCAACCCGTGCCGTGCCGCCGTCTCGTCGAGGTCGATCCCGAAGTCGCCGCCATAAACGACCGGGACTCGCCACAGGCGACCCTCCTTGGGGCGAGCGGGCAAGTCGATGGTGAGGTCCCGCAAGCGCCGGCTGAGCGCCTCGAAATCGGTCACTTCCGGATCGTAATGGACGAGGAGAGAACGATAGGTCGGGACGGTTTCAAGGACGCCTTCGACCCCTTGGGCAATGCGCCCATCGAGCGCCAGGACGCGGGAATTGACGGCCGGATCGATGTCGCGGCCGAACTCGACCGTCAACGCGGTGTCACCGCTGGGAAGAAATCGCAAGGCGACGGGCGCGCTCATCCCTTTATCAGGAACGGCTTTGTTTACGCGATCAAGACCGTTGTCGCATTCTGGCAGGAAACGTCGTCCCCGGCACGTTCTTATTGGCGGAGATCAGGCCGCGGCGGAGTGCGCGCGCGGAAGGCACTGCAGAACCGCCGATTCCGCATAAGGCTTGGCGATGAAGCGCACATCCCGAAGGGCGGCCGGCAGATCGCCGCGCCGGGACCCGGAGATGAACGCGAACGGGATCAGCCGTTCCTTCAAGACCGCGGCAATGCCGAAGCTCTTGCCGTCAGGAAGGTCGATGTCGAGGAGCGCGAAGTCGAACGCTTGTCCCAGATGCTCGCGCGCCTGGGCGAGCGAGCCGTGCACGCCGACAACCTCGTGCCCGCCGCTCTCGACGATGGCTTGAAGGTCGAGCGCAATGAAGGGATCGTCTTCAAGGATAAACACACGCATCGCGCCCCCCGAAAAATGTTGGCGGATCCCGCCGCCCCCGGAGCCAACGGCACTTGCTGACGCGAGTTCCTGCCGGTGGGGAGCGCTCCGCTAGTTTTGCGGGAGCAGACTTAACAGACGGTTACCGGCAGGCCTTCCTGTTAACGGAAGCTGGATGTCGGATCGGCGAGGCGCGAACGGCATCGCCGGTCCGATGCCACACGCGTGAGGCATCGGAGGCGAATGAAGCAAAGATAATCCGGCGAAGTGGGCGCCACTTCGCCGGATCGAGCGGGTGATAGAAGCAGAGTGGAGCGTTTCGATCTGAAGCGCCGGCCGCTCTACAGATTTTCCGGAGAAGTGGGTCCGGTTCGGCTAAGAATGCATCGTAGAAACAGCTCGAGCCGATTCCACGGAAACGGCTCTAGTGATTCTGGTAGCGTGGACCGGAGGAGCGCGATTCGCCACGATCCTCGTCGGCGGCATAGTCCCCGGCACCCGAGACCGCCTCCTCGACCAGTTCGCGGCTGCGTTGCGCCGCCTCTTTGGCATAGCGCACGCCCTGGTCGCGCAGGTCATCCGCCCATTGTCCGAAGAAGCGATCTTCCTGTCGCGTGCGCGGCAGAAGCGCGCCGATGAGCAGTCCGGCCGCGAGGCCCATGACACCAACCATCATCGGATTTTCACTGACGAACCGCTCGATACCGCCGCGCGCCCGCTCCATCTGCTGCATGGAACGCTTGCGCATGTCGTCCATCTGACGCGTGCCTTCCTGGTAATGATCACGCGCCCATTGTGTCGCCTGCTCCATCGTCTCGCCCGTCCTCTCGCGCAGGTCGCCGGTTGTCTGGCGAACGCTTTCCGCTGCATTTCGTGCCATCTCGCTCATTCCTTCGCTGGCGCCACCGGCGCTTCGCCCGCTCCGGTCAGGACCGCTGCTTTGATAGGGAGAATTCTGGGGCCGCCCGGCACTGCCTGTCGCCGTCCCCGGATTCATCGCAGCGGCCGACAGCGTGTCGGATCCGCTGCCCTGCGTTGCCGACCTGCCGCTCGCCTCGTCTCTACTCCTGTCGCTCATAGCACTCCTCCTCCGTTGCAAGCTCATGCTTTCACTTCCGCGCTCACCTCGCGGCGGCGCTCGAGCGAGTCGAGCGCTTGATGCCGAGGCGAGACATCGGGGTCGTAGATGCGCGCGGCGCCGGTGTTGAGGACCGGGATATCGGCGGCCGCTTCGGCGATTCGTTGATAGGGCTTGTAGCCGCGAGCGTTCCCGATCATGCGGCGAGCAAGCCAGCCGACCCCGGCAACAACCAGAATGGCCGGAATCGGATTGCGCCTGACGACGTCCAGCGTCGCGCCCACCGTCGAGCCCAATTGCCTCGACAACCGCTCCCGGAGCGCCTCGATCGTCTGATCGAGGCGCGCTCGTGTCTGCTCGACGTCCTGGGCGAGATCGTCGAGTCGGCGGCTCATCCGGCGATCCTTTCGGACAGGACCTTCGTGTCGCGCTGGATCGAGCGGACCGCCCTATTGGGCATCAGGCTTGCGGCCGACATGGTGCTGCGCCCATAGAGGACCAGCCCCACCGCGATCACCGCCATGGCACCCCCGACGATCAGCGCCGACAGCGCTTCCGACCCGACGACCGTCGCCAGCCATTTGACCAGGGCCTCGGTGAACAGGATGATGGCCGCAATGGCAAAGACCGCGGCCCCGACCATCATGGCGATTCCCATGACCAATGCGCGCACGTTCTCGGCGAGCTCGGCGCGGAACAGGGCCACTTCTTTGCGCGCCAGATCGGTCGTGTCGCGCAAGGCGTCCGAGATCAGGCCTTGGATACTGCTCTGATTTTGATCTGCCATTGCCTCCTCCGGCTCAGGCGCGGGCGTCTTCGCGCGTGGATGACTGGGACCTGCTATGCATCGACTGCTGCCGGGGTCGAGCTCCATCCGACCCGCCGCGCGCCTGCTCGAAGCCGCGAGCGCCTTCCGCCGAGCTCCGGACGAAACGGGCGAGCAGGAAACCGGCGGCCAGGGTCGCAGCCGCGACCAGAACAGGCTGCCGACGCACAATCCTCTCGACGTCGCTGACGAGGTCGGCGACGCTGCGGTGCTCCATGCTGTCGGCGAACTGCTCCAGCCCTTGCGCAGCGCGGTCCACAACGGAACGGATCTGCGGTCGGTCCTCGAAGGCGCTGCTGAACTCGCGCACTGAATTGGCCAGACCGACGACCGATTGCGCCATGTCGTTCTTGCGCTGCTCGGCAAGCGTGAACGCCTGGGCCCTGGCCGCATCGAGGAAATTCCGGCCCTGCCCGACAGCGGCTTCGGCCAC
Source organism: Beijerinckiaceae bacterium (assembly GCA_036556825.1). Taxonomy (GTDB): domain Bacteria; phylum Pseudomonadota; class Alphaproteobacteria; order Rhizobiales; family Beijerinckiaceae; genus JAJKJG01. The sequence goes on along the minus strand of DATBIR010000221.1, from coordinate 37,634 downwards.
ATGCTCCATCTGATCTCTCATCCCGCCCGAATCGCCCGACATCTCCCCGCGTTGACCGCTGCCGGATTGCCGCTGCCTATCGCCGTCTGGATACCCGCTGGCCATCGGTGAACCTCCTTCGCTCTCGGAAAAGTAACCCGTGGGGATCGCGCCCAGTTCCCTGCAAGCGTGTCCATTTCATCGCCGGCATGTCGAAACCCGCCCTCGGCGACAATTTCCCAGGGGAATCGTGGACGGTTGCCAGGCCGATCAGGCCTTCGCCTCTCCGACGGTGTCGGCCATGTGCGCGCCACGTGCTCCGAGCGGCTGTGGTCCTCCCGCCGTAGTATCCTTGACGGTCTGGTGTTCGATTTCGGCATTGAGCTCGGCTCCGACCAGGATGATTGTCACCGACAGCCACAGCCACGTCATGAAGCCGATCACGGCACCCAGCGATCCATAAGTCTCGTTGTAGTTGCCGAAATTGGCGACGTACCAGGAGAACAGCATCGAGCCGACGATCCACACCGTGGCGGCCAGCACGCTGCCCGGCGTGATCCATTGCCACTGCGGATTGTCGCGGCTGGGCCCGTAGCGGTAGAGCACGGCCAGGGCGAAGACCACGCCGGCGAACAGAACCGGCCAACGGGCGGCCCAGAGAACCCACTCCGCGATCGCTCCGAGACCAACGAATTTGAGGACAACCGGAATGACCACGATGGCGCCGAGAGCCATCAGGATGAAGATGATGGCTCCGAGCGTGAAGCTCAGCGAGAGCAGGTTGAGCTTGATGAAGCCGCGCTTCTCCTGCTCGCCGTAAGCGACGCTCAGCGCATCGAACAAGGCCTTCACGCCGGCATTGGCGCTCCACAACGCCAGTCCAAGGCCGGAGAAAAAGGCGATCCCCAGGGCCGTGCTGCCGTTTTCCGTGATGCGCTTGACCTGATCACCGACGATCTGGAGGGCGCCGTCGGGCAGCAGGCCGGACAACCCCGCAAGATGCTGGTTGATCGTGACCGCGTCGGCGAAAAGGCCGTAGATCGAGACCATCGCGGTCACCGCGGGAAACAGGGCCAGAAGCCCGAAATAGGTGACACCTCCGGCGACCGCCAGAATGCGATCCTGGTTCATCTGCTCGTAGGTCCGCCACAGGATGTCCTTCCAGCCCTTGGCGGGGATCTGCCACGGCGATTCTGCCGCGCGGCCGCGGTCCGGCTCGGTCACGGCCTTCTCCTCGGCCTCGCGCCCGGTATGGCCGCCCTTGCCTTCTGCCTCGGGCGTCTTGTCGCGCGTGTCAGTTGCCGACGCCCGTTCGGCGGCAGGCACGCGCTCGACGGCAGGCGTGCGCTCCTTCGTCCCCGCGAGGCGCACGACCACGAGGCCGAGCAGGAAGGTCCAAAGAGGTGAGGTTCGGCGCGCGGGACGGGAGGCACTTGGGCCAGTGAGGGCACTGATCGACATGAAATCCACCGGATCGGAAAATCGACGAAGCGGTGGGATAACTGAGGGTCGCGGGCAATGTTCCGCAGCGGCAGCCGGACACGCACATCAAGCCGCTTGGCGCGAACATGCGATCGGGAAACCGGCGGCGAACCGGTCACGAGGGGGCAGGCCGCTTCTAGACTTTCCCGTAGCTTTCGAACTTCGCCGAAACGCGCGCCATTTCCGCCTCGTCCAGGACCACCGGCTCAAGGCCCGCCTGCAGGAGCGCCAGGTATTGGCCTGCCAGGTTCTCGACCTCCGCCGCGATCGTCAGCGCCGCGTCCGGCGTCGCGCCGATCGCAATCACACCGTGATTGGCCAGCAGCACGGCCTTGCGGTCTTCAAGCGCTCGCACGGCGTTGTCGGCGAGTTGCTGGGTTCCGAACGTGGCGTAGTCGGCGCAGCGCACATCGGCGCCGCCCGCGAGCGCGATCATGTAATGCAAGGCCGGGATGCCACGCCGTGCGCACGACAACGCGGTGGCCTTCGGGCTGTGGGTGTGCACGATCGCCTCGGCATCGGCACGCGCGCGATAGATGCTGGTGTGGAACGGCCATTCGGATGACGGTCGGCCGCGCCCCGAGCGCACCCGCCCTTGCAGGTCGATCTCGACGATGTCATCCGGCTGCATGCTTGCATAAGCGAGGCCGGAGGGCGTGATCAGGGCTCCGTCCCGATGGCGGCACGACACATTGCCGGATTTGGATGGCGCAAAACCTGCCCGGTCCATGGCTTGCGCCGCCCCCACGACGGCGGCACGCAATTGCGCTTCCATGCCGACGCGCATCAGGCGGCCGCCCCGGGTCGCTTCTCGGGATAGAGTGCGAGGAGCCCTTCGCGGCTCGCCTCGGCCACGCCGCGCTCGGTGATGATGCCGGTCACGAGCCGCGCCGGCGTCACGTCGAAAGCAGGGTTGGCGGCGCCACTGCCCGGCGCGACGATCTCCACGGCGACGACCGAGCCGTCCTGCGTCCGCCCGGTCATGTGCGTGACCTCCACGGCCGCCCGTTCCTCGATCGGAATCTCGCGCACGCCGTCCGACAACGTCCAGTCGATCGTGGAGAACGGCAGCGCCGCATAGAACGGCACGCCGTTGTCGCGCGCCGCGAGGGCCTTCAGATACGTGCCGATCTTGTTGGCGACATCCCCCGTCGCCGTCGTGCGGTCGCTTCCGACAAGGCACAGATCGACCTGCCCTTGCTGCATCAGGTGCCCTCCGGCATTGTCGGCGATCACCGTGTGCGGCACGCCGTGGGCCGCCAATTCGAATGCGGTGAGCGCCGCGCCTTGATTGCGCGGCCGGGTCTCGTCGACCCACACATGCACCTCCAGCCCGGAATTATGCGCCGCATAAACGGGCGACAGGGCCGTGCCCCAGTCGATGCAGGCAAGCCAGCCCGCATTGCAATGCGTCAGCACGTTGACCGGCCCACCCTGCTTGCGCGCGGCGATGGCGCGGATCAGCGCTGCACCGTGCTCGCCGATCGCGCGGCAGCAGGCCACGTCTTCGTCGGCGATTCGCGCCGCCTCCTCGAAGGCTGCCGCCGCACGCAGCTGGCGCGGGACGGGCCGCAGCACCCGGGCCATGCGCGCGAGCGCCCAATGCAGATTGATGGCAGTCGGGCGCGTCGCCGCCAGGGCGGCGGTCGCGCGCTCGAGTGCCGGATCGGACGGATCGGCCCGCATCGCCAGCGCGACGCCGTAGGCGGCGGTGGCGCCGATGAGCGGCGCCCCGCGCACGATCATGGTGCGGATCGCCGCGGCCGCTTCGTCGACGCTGCGCAAGGACGTCAACGTGAACGCAAACGGCAGCTTCGTCTGGTCGATGGCAAGGACAGCTTCGCCGTCATCGGCCATGAAAATCGTCCGATAATGCCGACCGCCAACCTTCATCCGCTTGGTCCTTCTCGCCCGCGCCTCGCGAGCCCCTCCTCGTCACTGCCCCTTATCGGTTTTGGAGAGATGGAACGTCAATCCGTCCCAGAGGCTGAACTCACGGGTGCCGGCCCGCAGGATCTCGAGGCCGAAGGCCTGCGCCAGGCTGTCCACGTCGGCGCGGTCGCGGGCCGGGTCGCCACGATACGAGAAGTTGATGATGAGGAGGTCGCCGGTCGTTGCGAGCACCCGTGCGGCCTCGGCAACGTGGCGCTCGACCAGGCTCATCCCTGATTGCACCAGGTAAGGCAGGCAATCGACCGCCAGCACGAGGTCGAAGCTGCCATCGTCGAAGAGCGACAGATCGCGCCCGGAACATTGGAGCAATTGCACGTTGCGCAGCCCGGCGCAGCGCCGGCGTGCCGCCAGGATCATCTCGGCCGAGATGTCGATCCCGACGACGTGCCCCATCTCGGGCGCAAGCGCCTCCTCGAAACGCCCGATGCCGCAACCGATGTCGAGCACGCGGCGGTCTCGCCCTGTCAAATTCCAGCCGCGGATGCGATCTGCGACCTCTGCGGTGGTCGCTCTGAGCAGATCCGGGTTGCCCAGCGCGTAAAGCGCGACGCTCGCTTCCGGCAGATTCCGCACTGCGCGGTCGAACGCCGCAGCGCAGCCGGCAATGCCGTCATCCGGCCTCTCAACGGCGTGGTCGTGCTCGACGTCGCCGAGGATCGCCTTCACGGTTGCCCACGCCTGCGGATTTTGTCGCAAGAGGTCCGCGGCCGCGGCGAGATGCGTCGCCCCTGGGCTCGCATCCCGCGCCGCTTGCTCAAGTGCCTGCGTGACCGCCACCTCGGCCTCGTCGCGGTCGAGGGTTTCCATCAGAAGCCGCATCAGCGCCACGTTGGCCGGCAGCTCGCCTGCCATGCAGGCGATCAGCGGCTGGTGCAGCCGCTCCGGCACATTTCTCAGCAGGGGCGTGAACTTACCCGTCATCTACAAGTCCGGTCGTCCAGGCAAGCCTGGCGGAACGCTCGGCCGGATACGGCGCGCAAAGGCGAACGGGAGCGGGATGAACTCAAGCCCGCGCCATCGCCCCTGTACGGCGGAACGAGCGTTTCCTGTTCCAGCGGTCGATGCCGCCCCACTCATATTTGTACGTTTCGCGTCCGCGCAGGAAGTGGATCTCGTGTGCTCCCTCCGCAAGCGCCTGCGCGATGGCATGCGCCAGGACGATCACGCCCGGGCTTTCGAATGCGAATGCCGGATCGAAGCCGGTGAGATAGGTGTAGGCGCGGCCGCAATGCATGAAGCCGTAATAGATGCTTGCCGGACGCCCGCCGATCTGGACGAGGTACAGCCGCAGCAGGCCATTTGCCACGAGCCCCGGCAACGCGGCGCGGTGAAACTGCTGCACCAGGCTATCGGCGAGGACGCCGGTCTCGCCGCGGCTGTGCCAGCGGGCCGTATGCAGCTTGATCAGGACATTGAGAAACGCGTCGGCGGTGCGGTCGTCGGCCGATTCGATCCGGACCTCGCCGCAGCGTTCGGCACGATTGCGCGCCAGATTGGTGTCGCGGCGCTTTCGCGCCGGGATGACGTCCGTAATGGTGCGCGCGTTCGGCGGCAGGAGCAGGACGGGACAGGCGCTCTGCTCGATAAGCCGCTCGCTGCAGTCCTGCGGACAGGGCAATGCAAGCGCCGCGGCGTCAGGCGCGAGTTCCTCGAGTTCCCATGCATCCCATCGGGCCGCCTGATCCGCCAGATGATCGACGAGCGCCGCTGCAGCAGCATCGCGGTCGTCCGGATCGAGGAGCACGTCGTGATAATCGCTCAATGAGATGCCAAGCGGGAGGACCCGCCGTCCTGCGCCGCCGTGCTCGATATAGAAGGGCGCCAGGCCAACCAGCCGGTGCCGGCGCCTGACGGTCACCACGAACAGCTCGCCCGGCTGGAAGTGCCGCCACCATGGAATCAGCCAGGCCGGCGACTGGAAGGGTGTTGCATCGGCGCGATGCCAGAGTTCCCACCAGGCCGGCGCGAGCCCGGCGAGTGCGGCGGCGTCGCCGATGTCCCCCGCCACCAGGCCGGCCCTCATGCGGCCCCCTCGAGCCGCGCCGGTCCGGCACGCCGGCCGACCAGAGCTTCGTAGAGCTCCACATATCGCTGGATCATGCGCCCCGCCGAAAAGCGCCGGCCCGCCTCGTTGCGGCAGAGGTGGGGATCGAGCTTGGTCGCCTCGCCGATCGCGTCGGCCATCGCTTCGACCGTTTCGACCAGAAAGCCGGTGCGCCCGTGCTCGATGGTCTCGGGCAGGGCTCCGTTCGGGAAGCCCACCACCGGCGTGCCACAGGCGAGCGCCTCGCGCGCCACGAGCGAGCTCGTTTCGGGGGCCAGCGATGCGACCAGAAGACATTGCGCCGCCGAGAGGAGGCGACGCTTGCGCACGAAACCGACGGGCCCGATGAAGCGGCGCTTGCTATCGAGCCGCGGCCGCACCTCCTCATCGAAATAGCGCCGGTGCGCCTCGTATGGGAAAACCTCGCCCGCGATCAGGAGCGGGATGTCGGCGCGCCGCGCCGCCTCGATCGCCAGATGCACGCCTTTCTCCGGACATATGCGCCCAAGCACCACGGCGAAACGGCGTTTGGCGTGAGAGACCGCCAGCCGATCGACCGCAACGCCATTCGGAATCGGCGGCAGGAGCCGTGGATGTTTGGGGCAGGCTTCGTGTTGCGCGCTGCCGACGCAGTGCAGCCACGTTGCCGGGCGGGAGGGCGCCAACGCGTCCTGCGGGTACCAGGACGCCGGCAAATGCAGCGTCACCAGCACGGGCACACCCGGCGGCGGCAGGTATCGGTCGAAATCTATTCCATGCAGATGGACGATGTGCACCGGCCAGCGCTGCAGGGCGGCGATGATCGCGTCACGATGGCGGCATTGGGCCCGTCGCCTGGCCAACTCATCGAGAACCCCCTTCTCGACCGGAACCGGAACGAAGGTGCCGGCGGTCTGGGACCCGGCCTGGGCGATCACAATGGAATGGTGGCCGCATGCCACGAGGCCGTGATCGATTTGCGTAAGGATCTGCTCGGCGCCGCCCACCGCGTCCGGTCCGACCGGTGCAAGCGGATAGGCGACGTTGAGGATCGTCAGGCTCACAAGACCGTGTCCAGTCCAAGCTCGTCCAGGGCTGCCGCCGCCAAAGCCCGCCAACGCACGCCGGTCATGCCCCAGCCGTACAGATCATAAAGCAGCCGCCCCTCGTTCGGCAGCACGCTGAAGTCATAGGTCGCTGCAGGCCGGACGCGCTCGATATCGGCGGCGACCATCGACAGGACCTGACGCTGCGTGTGATGGGCGTTGATCATCGCCTGCTTGCGGCGCCGCTGATCATCGCTCAACTCGATCGCGGGCTCCGGTGGGCCCGGAGCGGCGACGAAGCGCTGCACCGTCCAGCCGGTCAGGCCGAGATGATAGAGCGGCATTTCGACCAGGGCCGGCGCCAGTCCGCCCTCCTTGAGCAGCGCCGCCGCCGCGTGCACCGCAAGTGCCGTCGCGTCGTGATCGGGATGACCGCCCTCGAAGGCGTGGGTGATCACGACGTCGAAGCTCCGCTCGCGAAACAGAGCCGCAAGCCGCCGCGCGGTGTCCGGCAGGAAAAGCGAGGCCTCCTGGTCGGCAATGTCGAGGCTGACCAACGCGTCCTCCGGCACATCCCCAAGTGCCATGGCGGCGCACAGTTCCTGGCGGCGGGCCAGGGCATAGGCTTCCCTCGTCGGGAAGCCATGCGCCTGGGCGTGATGAGGCGCGCCGTCGGTCACATGCATCACGGTGACGCCCTGCAGACGTAAGATCTGGCCACCGAGGCCGATCGTCTCATCATCCGGATGCGCCGCCACGATGGCGACCTTGCCCGCCGGAATGCGCTCGACGCTCATGCGGGCCAAGGCCTGCAGGAAGTGCTGGGCCGTGGCGTCAAGCGCTGCTGCCGCTTCGGTCCGTAGCATCGCGCGAGCCCGCCATTTCACCCTGCCGCAAGCAGCAGACTGCGGGCATTGGAATCCGAGCCGCTTGCGTAACGCCTGACCATGGCGGCGCAGAACTCGCCGAACTCCTCCTTGACCTTCGGCGGACTGGTATGGTGCGGCGCGATCCCGCGGTGCTCGGGCGTAAAGCAGAAGGTCACCGTCACGTCGAAATCCGCGAGCGACTCCATCTGACGGTCGAACCAGTCGAGCGCATTTGGCCGGAAGCTGTCGGCCCACGACAATCCGGTACGCAAGTGTCTGACGCCGAGGCGCTTCATCCATTTGACCGCCTCGTCGAGCCGGTGATCCTCGAAATGGAACCACTGGCAGATGCCCATCTCGGGCGTGTAATCGCCAAACTGCTCGAGCGCCGGCTTCGGCGTGCCGTCCTCGCGCAACAGCCCCATGTAGAAGTGCCGGTAATAGGACGAGCCCTCCGCTTCCCTGTGGCGGGTCGTCGCCCCCCAGGCGCGCGGCAGGTCGTAAAGGCTGTACCAATGGATGCGCGGCGTCTTGCCGATGAGCAGCTCCGCCGTGCGTTTGAGCCCCCACGCCTGGACCTCCTCGGCGCCGAAGGTCGAGATGCCAACCTCGGTGACCCAGATCGGCAGGTCGGTGACGGTGCGGATCTCATCGATCTTGGCCGGCCATTCGTGGATCTGCCAGAGATTCCAGTCGAGCGGGAAGCCGTGCACGGCGACGACGTCGATGTGCTGGAGCACGCCACGATCGGCCATGTTGCGGATGAACGCCGGGTCGATCGGAGAGATGCCGCCGAGCACGCGCGGCAGATTGGCGTTCTCGGCGCCAATGGCCTGGGCCGCGCAGATTGCCGTCCCGGCGAACAGGCCCCAGCCGGGATCGATTTCCGGATCCCAATGCGACTTGTTGTTGGGCTCATTCCAGATCATTGCCGCTTCGATCATGCGCTTCTCCGCTGCGACGGGTTCCTGGCCGGGTAGACGGCCCCCGCCCCCTCCGGCGCCACGCGCCGGCACACATAGACTTCATCTTCGGGATGCTCGAGGATGGTAAAGCCGGCGCTGCGCAACATTGCCTCGGCGCAGGCGCGGTTCGGCACCCACCAGTTAGTCGGATCGTCGGCGTAACGTTTTTCGATGAAATGCAGCTTCGGGTATCCGGGCTTGTCGAACTGCTCCGTGTTCCAGAAGGTTGGATTTTCCTCGACCCGCTCGATCTCGCGCGAGCCGCGCTGCATGGATTGGAAGACCAGCAGGTCCTTGGCCACGTGCTCGTGAATCAGGTCGAGCGCCAGGAGCGGATGGCGCAGGTGATAGAGGACGCCCATGAAAAGCACGAGATCGAAGCGCTCGCCGAGAGCGCCGACGTCGTAGACGGACAGCTTGCGGAAGGCGATGTCGAGCCCCGTCACCTCGGCAGCGAACTTCGCCTGCGCCAGATACTCGTCGTCGGAATCGATTCCGAGCACGCGCTCGGCACCGCGCTTTTTCATTTCGATCGAATAGAAGCCTCCGTTGCAACCGATATCGAGCACGCTCTTGCCGGTCAGGTCCTGTGGGATCGCATCCGCGAAGCTCCGCCATTTCACGGCCGGGTAATCGCCGAGGAAGTGGTTGGGCGCCGTCGAGACACCCTTGAGGTCGATGTTGTGGAACCACGGTCCCAACGCCTCGGCGCGCCGGCGGATGTCGTCTTCCGCAACAGGATCGACTGCGTTCATGGTTGACCTATTGTCTGCTCGCATCATGGAACGCGCGGCCGCCGGGCCATCCGAGCGCCACGCGCGCACCCGCCGCGTTGCCGCCGCTCCTCTCGGCGGCCTCGCTGAGCAGCGCGATCGCCTCGCGGTAGCCGTGCAGGGTGCCGACATCGACGTAAGCATGCCCGGCCTTCACGCCGAAGGCCTCACCGCCGGCCGCGAGGTAGGCATTGACGAGGGTGCCGATGTATTCGTCCTGACATTGGCGCTCGAGCCAAAGCGCGCGCAGCTCCTCGAGCACGCGCCCTGGCATCTTGAACGCGCCCCAGATCCAGTGCGAGGCGGCTCCCTGCTGCTTCACCTGGATCTCGAGCACCCGCTCGTCGCCGTCCTGCACCACGGCGTCAAAGAATTCCGGGTGCTCGACGGGAAACAGGAGAAACGACAGGGCATCATCCGGCAACTCGGCCAGCGCCGTCTCGGGGAACCAGACGGTGTCCGGCAGGCCGATGATCGCCGCTTCATGGGCCGCAATCAAAGGAGCTGCCCGGAAGATTGCGTCGCACAAGCCGCTTGGCCGCGGCTGCACCACATAGGCGATGGTCGCCTGACCATAGGCACCGCCATAATATTCCATGATGTCCGACTTGCCCGGCGAGATGACGAAGCAGATCTTGTCGGCGCCGCCGCGGATCATGCGCTCGATCAGGTATTCGCTGACCGCGCAGGGCCGCTCGGTGCCGGCGTCGAGGCGGCTTCCCACCGGCAGCAATTCCTTGGAAAAGGCGAGCGGCTGGATCCGGCTGCCGCGGCCCGCCGCAGGGATGATGCCCCACATGTTCAGACCTCCATGACTTCCTCGGCGCGAGGTGTTGCGCCCGCCCGCGCCCCTTCGATCGCTGCAACCAGCTCTCTGGCACGATGGGCCGACGTGTGTTCGTCGAGCACGCGCTGGCGCGCATGCCCGGCGAGGCGCCTGAGCTCTGCATCGGACAGCTCGAGTGCTGCGACCGCGTCTTCGGCGGTTCGCGCCACGAGAATTTCGCGGCCCGGCTCGAAAAAGCCCTCGAGACCTTCCCACGCGTCCGACAGGATCGGCGTGCCGCAGGCCGCAGCCTCGAACAGGCGTCCGGACGGGCACCAGCCCATCTTCGCCATGGCCTGCCGGGTGACGTTCAGGGTCAGGCGTGAGGATGCGAAGAAGGCCGGATGCTCCGATGGCGGCAGGTGACGCACGAAGAAGATGTTCGGCGTCCAGGGAAAATCCTGCGGATATTGTGCGCCGCCGATCAGGAATCGCTGTCCTGGGCGCCGCTGCGCCGGCTCGAGGAAAAGCGTCTTCACGGCGGCCTGCCGGTCTGCGGCATAGGTGCCAAGATAGGAGAAGTCCGAGACGTAGCGCGCCACCGGCTCCACCGGCCTGTGCACCTCCGGGTCGGCGTGACCATAAAGCGCCGCCACCTGCTTCGCGCCGAGATCGCGCTTGAGCTGCTCGATCGCCGCGCCGCCGGTATAGCTGAGCACGAGATCGAAGTCGCCGAGCCCGCGCGCACCGATATAGGTCGTCGTCTCGCCGCGGCTCAAACGCGACAAGGTTACAGGCGTATCGAGATCGTAGAAGACGCGCAGGCCTTGCGCGCGATCCGCGACCAGCCCGGTAGCAGCGATCCCGTCGGGGCAATAGGAGGTAACCATCGCCACGTCGGAATCGCGGACGTCCTCCAGGGCGCGCCTTCGCACATCCTGCCACTCCCCATAGAGAACGAGTTCGCCCCCCGGCACCTCGTCGAGGTCGCGGTTGCTGGCGTAATACGGCACGTCCCGCTCGTAGAAGGTGACCCTGTGGCCGTCTCGCGCCAGCGCGCGGCACAACCCCCGCCACAAGGTCGCGTGCCCGTTGCCCCACGACGAGCTGATCGTCAGGCCGAACACGATGATTTTCATGCCGCAACCTCGTTGATCGACAGGACCTTAATTCCCCAATCGCCCATGGCGAGGACGCTCACCGACGCCGGGCTGATCTCGAGCGACCTGTAGCCCTCCAGCGGCATGCCAAGACTGTAGAGCAGCGCGGCCTTGATCACGTCGGCGTGGCTCACGAGCACGACGTTCTGCTCCGGATAGCGCTCGAGCACGCTTTCAAGATGGCGGACGACCCGCGCCTGGACCTCGAGCATGCTTTCGCCTTGCGGCGGCCGCGTTACGCTCCGCGCAGCGTTCCAGGATGCCCAGCGCCGATCCGCGCGCAACTCGTCGAAGCTGCGGCCGGACCACTCGCCGAGATCTATTTCGTTGATTGCCTCGCAGACTTCGGGGCTCAGGCGCAGACGTTCCGCGATGCTTTCCGCGGTCTCGCGCGCACGCTCGAGCGGGCTCGTATGGATCGCCGCGATTTGCTCCCGGGTCAGACGGTCAGCGACCCGCCGCGCCTGGTCCCACCCCTGCTCTCCGAGCCTTACCCCCGGCATGCGGCCGCACAGCACCCGGTCCACCAGCTCATGAGCGGCGTGGCGCACAAGGAAACAGATCGTCGTCACGGTCAGGCTCAGTCGCTTGTCCCGTCCTCGCCATTGATGAAACAGAGCGTACGCTTGCGCGCTTCGCCGTCGGTGAATTGCTGCGGCGGCGATTTCATGAAGTAGCTTGACGGGCCGATCAGCGCCCCGCCGATGCCGCGGTCGCGCGCCAGCTTGGCGCACCGCACGGCGTCGATCACGATCCCGGCGGAGTTCGGGGAATCCCATACTTCGAGCTTGAGCTCCACGTTCAGCGGCACGCCGCCGAAGGTTGTGCCCTCCATGCGGATATAGGCCCATTTGCGGTCGCTGAGCCACGGCACGTAATCGCTCGGCCCGACGTGGATGTCCTCTGCGGCCAGCGGCATGTCGAGCTGGCTGGCCACCGCCTGCGTCTTGGAGATTTTCTTCGACTCCAGGCGCTCCCGTTCGAGCATGTTCTGGAAGTCGGAATTGCCGCCGAAATTGAGCTGGTAGGTGCGATCGAGACGCACGCCGCGTTCGCGGAACAGGTTGGCGAGCACGCGATGCACGATCGTCGCTCCCACCTGACTCTTGATGTCGTCCCCGATCAGCGGCAGCCCCTTTGCCTCGAACCGCTTGCGCCACTCCGGATTGGAGGCGATGAACACCGGAATGCAGTTCACGAACGCGCACCCGGCCTCGAGCGCTCGTTCCGCATACCATTCAGTCGCCCGTTGCGAGCCGACCGGCAGGTACGACACCACGACGTCGGTCCGGGATGCCTGCAGGACGTGCGCCACATCATCCTCCGGCTTATCGGACTCGCTGATCTCCTCCCGCAGGTACTTGCCGAGACCATCGAGCGTCCTGCCGCGTTTGACGACAACACCGGTACGAGGCACGTCCGCGAAGCGATGCGTGTTATTGGGCGGCGCGAAGACCGCCTCCGCCACATCGCGCCCCACTTTGGCAGCGCTGACGTCGAAGGCCGATGCAATCTCTACGTTGCTGACGTGGTAGCCGCCGAGCTCGACATGCATCAGGCCCGCCACTGGCTCGTTGACTCTGGCGTCCCGGTAATACGACAGCCCCTGCACGAAGGAGGAGGCACAATTACCAACGCCGACGACACCGACACGGATGGTTCTTGGGCTCACGGCAACACCTTCCAGTCGTTGAGGGGCCGGGCGCTCGGAGCAGCCTCAGGCTCCATGCGAACGTATGTAGCTCGATTGGCGCTAACGCCTACGCTTTGAGGCGAGTTCCAAAACACATGACTTCGTCCGTCCGCGTGACATGCGCGCGTCAGCTCGTCGGCGCAGGCTCGTGTGCGCTCTCTCGGTCAATCGCAAACGTGGAGCATCACCGCCGCATATGAAAGCATGCACGCATCAGAAGAAGGCGTTTACGCGCGCCTATCCGACATCATATTCCGCGGGCACGAATTAACGTATGTGAATCCTGCATCCGCATGCGCGCAGGATGTCAGTGATCTCCCAAATGCCGAGAATGACACGAAGCAAAGCGCAAAAGGCGAATGCGCCGATCAATCTGCCAACGCGCGCGTGATTAACACGCGTGATTAACATAAGTGAACGGGTCGCCGAAAGCGCGGCTCCGCAGCTCACTGCGCAAATCCGTCAGAAGCAAGCGCACATATCGAAACGCACGGCAGCGAAATCGCGCGCGCCGCGCACCGCTACCGAATCGTAAATCACGCGCTGGTTTAACGTATGTGAATCGAAGACCCTCGACGTGAGACTATGGAACAAAGATGAAGGTTTCACGATTGGAGGATCGGCCAAGCTGACGGGAGGCGCTGAGGCACGCGCAACCACAAGCGACAAGGGAGCGCAAGAACGTAGAGCAGCAGCACAGGCATCAGATTTTGGATTGCGCGGAGGCGAGCCGAGCGAGCAACGCAAGACTTATCAATAACGAGAGCCGCCAGTCTCGCGTTCGTCGCACGCAACAGGACCCAGTCTGGAGATTAGCCTTGGCAGACACGATCCTCATAACAGGTGGCGCCGGATTCATTGGCCGCCACGTTGCGCAGGCGCTCCTCGACAAGGACCATCGCGTTCGCGTCCTGGACAGCCTGATCGAGCAGGTTCACGGCAATATCGATCGGCCCAACGGGCTTGCTGAGGATGTCGAGGTCGTCGTCGGCGACATCCGCGATGAGACGGCGCTCCTCAAGGCATTGAACGGCGTCGACAAAGTTGTCCATCTCGCTGCGGAGGTGGGCGTCGGCCAGAGCATGTATGCCGTGGACCGCTACGTCTCCGTCAACGATTACGGCACCGCCGTACTGTTCCAGCAGTTGATCGATAATCCCGTGAAACGGGTCGTCGTCGCCTCGTCGATGAGCATCTACGGCGAAGGCCTCTACCGCGCCGCCGACGGTGAGGTCGTGGAGGATGTGGTTCGCGCACCGCGCATCAACAGCGAGGCCTCGTGGGATCCGCTCGACAAGCATGAGCGGCCGTTGATCCCCGTCCCGACGCCTGAGTGGAAGCGGCCCACGCTCGCCTCGGTTTACGCGCTCACCAAATTTGTCCAGGAGAGGCTCACGCTAACGCTTGCGCCGGCCTACGGCATGGAAGGTGTCGCCCTGCGGCTGTGGAATGTCTATGGACCAGGCCAGGCGCTCTCGAACCCGTATACCGGCGTCCTGGCGATCTTTTCGTCGCGCATTCACAACAACCAGCCGCCGGTGATCTTCGAGGATGGCCGGCAGCGCCGCGACTTCGTGCATGTGGAAGATGTGGCGCAGGCTTTCGTGCTCGCGCTGGAACACCCGAATGCTCCTGGCGAGGTCTACAATATCGGCAGCGGCCAGGACCGCTCCGTGCATGAGGTCGCCAAGCTCCTCGCCGCAGCGATGAACCGGGGCGACCTGGAGCCGGAGATCACGGGCAAGGCGCGCATCGGCGACATCCGTCATTGCATCGCCGATATCGGCAAGGCGCGCTCTGAGCTGGGATTCGCGCCGCAACGGGATTTCTCGAAAGGTCTTGCGGAGCTTGCCGAGTGGGTGGCGGAGCAGCAGGCCGAGGATCGCGTCCAGGAGGCGCGCAGGGAGCTCGAGATGCGAGGTCTCGTGGCATGACGGTCCGAGACGTGATGCGCACGCCTGCGGTCATCGGCAGGCGCCCGGTCCTCATCACCGGCGGCGCCGGATTCATCGGTTCGAATCTGGCCGACAGACTCGCCCGCGAAGGCTACGACGTGCTCGTCTATGACGCGCTCGCCCGCTGCGGCGTCGACGCCAACCTGGCGTGGCTTAAGAAGCGTCACCCGCAACGTCTTTCCGTGGCCCTCGGCGACGTCCGCGACGAAGTCGCCATTGCCGATGCGAGCGCCGAGGCGACAGCGGTGTTTCATTTCGCGGCCCAGGTCGCCGTGACGACGAGTCTCGTCGAGCCGCGGGCCGACTTCGACGTCAACGTGCGCGGCACCCTCAATCTGCTCGAGGCCCTGCGCCGGCGGGACGCGCCGGTGCCTTTGTTGTTCGCGAGCACAAACAAGGTCTACGGCGATCTCGCCGATGTGGCTCTTGAGGCCACCAACGACGCCTACGTGCCACGCGATGCCGGGCTCCGCGCCAGCGGCATCGGCGAGGATCGGTCGCTCGACTTCCACACACCCTACGGCTGCTCGAAGGGCGCGGCCGACCAATACGTCCTCGACTACGCCCGCAGCTTCGGCGTGCCGACTTGCGTCATGCGCATGAGCTGCATCTACGGGCCTCGCCAGATGGGGACGGAGGACCAGGGATGGGTGGCGCATTTCGTCATCCGTGCGCTGCAAGGCGAGCCGATCAGCATCTACGGCGATGGCCGGCAGGTGCGCGACATCCTCGACGTGAGCGACGCGCTCGACGCTTATATTGCGGCGTGGCGGCGCATCGACGCCGTTCAAGGTCGCGCCTTCAACCTCGGAGGCGGCCCTGCCAACGCGGTCAGCCTCCGCCAGCTGTTGCGCCACATCGAGGGCCTGCTCGGCCAGCCCGTCGAGCTGACATTCTCGGACTGGCGTGCCGGCGACCAGCGCTACTACGTGTCGGATACGAAGCGCGCGGCGCGGGAGCTCGGGATGCGCCAGCCGATTCCCTGGCGAACGGGCGTGGCCGCCTTGGCCCGTTGGCTCGCCGATGAACGCGGTCTCAACCTCCTGAGCGACCCCAGGCGCAAGGCCGCCGAGGCCTTGTCATGAGACCGGGCCGAGCGCCGCCGCGGGCACCTTTCCGCCGTGTCGCGCGTCTCAGCGCCATGCAGCAGGACCATTGCCGCGGCTGCAACCGATCGGAGGATGCGTGTCGGTGTTGGTAGCGTCGCGACGAAAGCTCCGCCTGTTCATGACTGCGGACGCGGTTGGAGGCGTCTGGCAATACGCGCTCGATCTCGCGCGTGGCCTCGCCGATCTCGACGTCGAGATCACGCTCGCTGTCCTCGGGCCGGCGCCCGACCAGGATCAGATCGCCGCGGCGGCATCGGTTCCCGGGCTGCGGTTGCTGTCAACGGGGCTGCCGTTGGACTGGACAGCGGCGGCGCCGGACGAAGTCGCGGCTTCGGCCGTCGCGGTCGCCGCCCTCGCTGCCGATGCGGCGCCTGACATCGTGCAACTCAACAGTGCCGCCCTCGGCGCGGGCGTGCATTTCCCCGCCCCGCTCGTGATCGCCTGCCACTCCTGCGTCGCCACCTGGTGGAACACCGTGCACGACGAGCCGCTGCCGGAAGACTTCATCGGGCGCGCCAAACTCGTGCAGCAGGGCTATGTGGCTGCCGATGTCCTGGTGGCGCCAACGGCGGCCTTTGCACGGCTTACCGCGCGCACCTATGGGCTGAAGACTGCGCCCGGTGTCATCCATAACGGCCGTCGCCTCGTCGTCGACCGGCCGTGCCGGCCGACCTTCTCGTCCTCCTTCGCCTTTACGGCCGGCCGGCTCTGGGACGAGGGGAAGAATCTTGCCGCCATCGACCGTGCCGCGGGGCGGCTCGCCATGCCGGTCCTCGCGGCAGGGCCTGTCGCAGGGCCGAACGGCGCAGAGATCAGCTTGCAACATGTCAGAGCGCTCGGCCGATTGCGAGACGACGAGATTGCCCGGTGGCTCAAACCGGCGCCGGTCTTCGTGTCGGCCGCCCTTTACGAGCCGTTCGGGCTCGCCGTTCTGGAAGCGGCCCAGGCATGCTGCGCGCTCGTGTTGTCGGACATACCGACTTTCCGCGAGTTGTGGGACGGCGCGGCCCTGTTCGTGCAGCCCGAGGATGACGCCGCCATTGCCGCCGCGATCGAGCAGCTCGTCGCTGACAAAGCATTGCGTGCAGAGCTCGGAGTTGCTGCGCAGGAGCGCTCGCGGCGCTACTCGGTCGAGGCGATGGCGGCCGGAATGGCCGCGATCTACCGCTGGCCTCCCTCCGACGCAGCCGCACCAGCATCCTGTCAGAAGGCCATCGCATGAAGTTCGTCTACTTCACGCACTCGCTGGTCTCATGCTGGAACCACGGCAACGCGCATTTCCTGCGCGGCGTTCTGCGCGAACTCGTGCGTCGGGGCCACGAGGTCGTTTCCTATGAGCCCGCTTCATCCTGGAGCCTGCAGAATCTTCTCGATGATCACGGGCAGGCGGGCCTTGCCGCGTTCGAGACCGCCTACCCCGAGCTGAGCTCGCGCGCCTACGAGGATTTCCTCGAACTCGACTTGCCGCTGTCCAACGCCGACGTGGTGATCGTGCACGAATGGAACGAGCCATGGCTGGTGGCGGCGCTCGGCCGCAAGCGGCGGCGCGGCGCCCGGTTCACATTGCTGTTTCACGATACGCATCACCGGGCCATCAGCGATCCGCAAGCCATCCGGCGCTTCGATCTCGACGGATATGACGGCGTGCTCGCCTTTGGTGAGGCATTGGCCGAGGTTTATCGCCGCTGGGGTTGGGGGCGGCGGGCTTTCATTTGGCACGAGGCAGCCGACACGCGCCTGTTCCGTCCCCCGGACAAGGAGACGGCACGCGACGGGCTCGCGTGGATCGGCAACTGGGGGGACGGCGAACGCAGCGCCGAGCTGGAGACGTTTCTGCTGCGACCGGCCAGGACCGTTGGCCTGCCTCTGGACATATACGGCGTTCGCTATCCGGACGAGGCTCTCAAAGCGCTCGCGGCATACGGCGCCAATTATCGCGGCTGGCTAGCCAACGCCAGGGCGCCGGAGGTCTTCGCCCGGCACCTCGCAACGGTGCACGTGCCACGCCGCTTCTATGTCGATATGCTCCCCGGCATTCCGACGATCCGCATGTTCGAGGCGCTCGCCTGCGGGATCCCGCTTGTCTCGGCGCCGTGGCGCGACAGCGAGGGCCTGTTCCGACCGGGACAGGACTATCTCGTGGCGCAGGATGAGCTGGCGATGGAGCGGCACCTCACCGCCCTGCGTAACGATCCGGACTTGCGCCACGCCCTCGTTAAGAGCGGCCTCGCAACCATTCGTGCCCGCCACAGCTGCATGCACCGCATCGACGAACTCCTTGCCATCGCCGCATCGCTTGGCGCCACTGCGCCCCTGGAGATGAGCGCATGAAGATCGCCTTCTACGGCTCGAGCCTGTTGTCATCCTACTGGAACGGCGCCGCGACTTATTACCGGGGGCTGTTGCGCGACCTGTGCGGGCGTGGATACGACATCACCTTCTACGAGCCGGATGCCTTTGACCGGCAGAAGCATCGCGATATCGAGCCGCCGGACTGGGCCGACGTGCGCGTCTATGCTGCAACCGAGGAAGCGGTGCGCCGCGTCATCGCCGAGGCGGCGCGGGCGGATATCGTCGTGAAGGCAAGTGGCGTCGGCGTGTTCGACGATGTGCTCCTGCATGGGGTGATCGCGGCCTCTCGTCCGGAAGCGATCCGCATCTTCTGGGACGTCGACGCTCCTGCGACGCTGGCCGAACTGAGCAACCACCCGGGCCATCCGCTGCACGGCGCAATGCGGTCGCTCGATATCGTGTTCACGTATGGCGGCGGTCCACCCGTAGTCGACGCCTACGAGGCCTTTGGCGCACGCCAGTGCACGCCGATCTACAACGCCCTCGATCCCGACACGCATTTTCCCGTCGCGGCCGAGCCGCGCTTCACGGCCGATCTGTCTTTCCTCGGCAACCGCCTTCCCGATCGCGAAGCGCGGGTCGAGCAGTTCTTCCTCGGCCCGGCGGAGAAGCTGCCGCAGTACCAGTTTCTGATTGGAGGCAATGGCTGGGAAACGAAGGATATGCCCGCCAATGTGCGCCACATCGGCCACGTCTACACGCGCGAGCACAACGCCTTCAACACATCCCCGCTGGCGGTCCTCAACGTTGCGCGGGACAGCATGGCGACGACCGGCTTCTCGCCAGCCACGCGCGTCTTCGAGGCGGCCGGCGCCGGGGCCTGCCTGATCACCGATGCCTGGGTCGGGCTCGAGCTCTTTCTGAAGGAAGGCGAGGAAGTTCTCGTCGCACGCGACGGCTCCGATGTGGCGGCGCATCTCAAGACGCTCACCCCGGAGCGTGCACGCGCGATCGGACAAGCTGCGCGGGCGCGTATCCTGGCGGAGCACACCTATGCGCGGCGCGGCGCGCAGGTCGACCGCATCCTGCGCCAAATGGTCTCGCAGAAGCACCGAAGGAGCGTGGCGTGAAGACCGGGCCACTCAGCATCGTCGTGCTCGGACTCAGCCTGTCCTCGTCGTGGGGAAATGGCCATGCCACCACCTATCGCGCCCTTCTCAAGGCCCTCGCCGCGCGTGGTCACCACATCCTCTTCCTTGAGCGCGACGTGCCCTGGTACGCGAAGCATCGCGACCTCGTCGATCCCGCCTTCTGCAGGCTTGAGCTCTACGCCGATCTGACTGAGCTTGCGGGCCACGGCGCCGCCATGGCGCGGGCCGACGCGGTGATCGTCGGGTCGTACGTGCCTGACGGCGTCGCGGTGGGGCAGCTCGTCCAGAGCGTCGCGCGCGGCGTGACCGCCTTCTACGACATCGACACGCCGGTGACGCTCGCCAAGCTCGAGCGAAACGATTTCGAATACCTCTCGCCGGACCTGATATCGGGCTACGACCTCTACCTGTCTTTCACCGGGGGGCAGACGCTGCAATGGATCATGGAGCGTTACGGCGCTCCGGCCGCGCACGCGTTGTACTGCTCGGTCGATCCGGAGGCATACGCACCGCTGGAGCGTCCGAAACGCTGGGACCTGAGTTATCTCGGAACCTATAGTCCGGACCGACAGCCAACGCTCGAGCGCCTGCTGCTCGAGCCCGCGCGGCGCGCGCCGCACCTGAAATTCGTCGTTGCCGGGCCACTCTACCCCGCCGGCCTCGACTGGCCGCCGAATGTCGAGCGCATCGATCATGTGGCGCCGGCCGAGCACCCGGCATTCTACGCCGCCAGCCGCTTCACCCTGAATGTCACGCGCAGCGACATGATCCGGGCGGGCTACAGTCCGAGCGTGCGCCTGTTCGAAGCCGCCGCTTGCGGCATTCCCATCATTTCCGACGTCTGGGACGGTATCGGGACGTTTTTTTCGCCTGGCCGGGAAATCGCGCTGGCTCGCGATGCCGCCGATGTAATCGACGTGCTCACGAAATGGCCGAAGGAGCGCGCCGGCGCGCTCGCGGCCGCGTCACGCGAACGCGTGCTGGGGGCGCACACCGCTGCGCACCGAGCGCGCCAGCTTGAGACGTTCCTTCTCGAAGCCATCGATGCGGCTTCAACACGGCAGACAGCGCAACCAGCTGCGCAAGCAGCCCCGGTCAAGCGATCCATCGTTCCCGCAGGCTAGGAGGACTGACGCCCGTCTCGCGGAGCAGACGCGAGGATCTCTCGAACAGCAAATAACACCGGGCTCTCGGCGAACTGACGGCGAGCTGTGCACGTTGAGGAACATACCTGCTGCCGTCTGGTCCTCATCCGCCCAGCGTAACTGGAGGAAAGAAGTGATGAAGAATGGGACAAGCAGGCTGGCTCTTGTCGCCGGAGGGGCGGGCTTCCTCGGCTCGCATCTGTGTGACGCGCTGCTCGCCGACGGGATGCACGTGATCTGCATCGACAACTTCCAGACCGGTCGCAAGCAGAACCTGCGTCACCTCGACCGCGAGCCCCGCTTCGATGTGATCGATGCCGACATCACCGACCTTCTTCCGTCCCGCTTGCGCAACGGCCGCACCAGGATCGACCGCATCTTCAACCTGGCCTGCGCCGCCTCTCCGCCGCATTACCAGGCCGATCCCGAGCACACATTGCTGACCAGCGTCGTCGGCACGCACCATCTCCTGACCCTGGCGGAGAAGACCGGCGCGCGCTTCCTCCAGGCGTCGACGAGCGAAATCTACGGCGATCCCGAAGCGCATCCGCAAAGCGAGACCTATTGGGGCCACGTCAACCCAACCGGCCCGCGCGCCTGTTATGACGAGGGCAAGCGTGCCGCCGAGACCCTCACCTTCGATTTCGAGCGTGCAGGCCGCGTCGAGGCGCGGGTAGCCCGCATTTTCAACACCTACGGGCCGCGCATGCGCGCCGACGATGGGCGCGTCGTATCCAATGTCGTGTGCCAGGCGCTGGGGGGCGACGACATCACGGTCTATGGCGACGGCCGCCAGACCCGTTCGTTCTGCTATGTGACCGATCTGATCGACGGGCTGACAAGGCTGATGGCCTGTGACGGCGTCCTGCCAGGCGCAGTCAATCTCGGCAATCCCAACGAGTTGCCGATCAGCGATCTTGTCGCAACGGTCCTCGACCTCACCGGATCACGCTCGACCGTCGTGCGCCGGCCGCTGCCTGTCGACGATCCGCGCCGACGTCGGCCCGATATCACTCGCGCTCAGCAATGGCTCGACTGGTCGCCGCAGACGCAGCTGGAAGCGGGCCTCAAGCCGACGATTGTGTGGTTTGCGGACGAATTGCAGCGTGACCGCGCGCGGCCGCCGAACGAGCTGCGTGTGAGCCGCGCCCTGTCCGCCTGACACAGCCACGCAAAGCTGCGCGCCCGGAGAGTTGGCTGGTCCCAACCGCCGTCATGCAACCTTGGCAACCGAACCTGAGCTGGCTGACAGCGCATCTGGCGATCGGCGGGAGCTTTCCTCTTGAGGGCGTCCATCACCTCGCCGGGGCGCTCGGCATTCGCGCCGTTGTCGACCTGCGCGTCGAGGCTTGCGACAATCGGGCGGTCCTGGCGCGTCACGGCCTGAACTTCCTGCATCTTCCGACGCAGGACCATTGCGCCGTGAGCGAGGCGATGCTGCGGGACGGCCTTGTGTTCGTCAACGGCCATATCGACCGCGACGGGCGTGTGCTGGTGCACTGCGAACACGGCATCGGACGCTCGGCAACGCTTGCGCTTTGCGTGCTCGTCAGCCGCGGCATGGAGCCGCTGCATGCGCTCGAGCTGGCCAAGTCACGGCGCTCGCTCGTCTCGCCGAGCCCTGCCCAATATGAAGCCTGGGTGCGATGGCTGCGCTCATACAAGACGCGCAGACGTCTCGCCTGGGAGATTCCGTCGTTCGACGCGTTCAAGGCGATCGCCTACCGTCATCTGCCAACCGAAAGCATCTGATGCTGGTCTACGGCGACCGGACCTGCCGCGTGAGCACGAGCGCAATGCTCGCCGGCATCGTGCGCCGCAGCTCCCGGGTTGCCGTCATGCCGCCCGGAATCCAGCGTCATGGCGTGCTGGTCGACGCATTCATCGAAGCGGCCCAGCTCCTTCAGGGGATCGCCGATGCCGAGTTCGAGGGGCGCGGCTGCGACGGCGGCTCGCCGGCGCAAGACGCCGCCATGGGATTGCTGACCGCCCTTGCCGACGCCATCCGCCGCTCCTGGAATAGCACCTTCGCGCACATCGCGCCCGTGACGCCTGACGTTTTTACGCCTCTCCACACAACGCACCTGCCGGAATCAGTCCGCGTCAGCCGCCCGGAGGGCTACGCCTTTTATGCGTTGTTTCCGGAAGCTTATCTCGAAGCCGCGCGGGACTTGGGCAACGCCGCGCCCGGCACTCCACCTTTGCGCGTGATCGGCATCCGCAGCATCGGCACCGGGCTTGCCGCGCTCGTGGCCGTGGCGAGCGGCGTGCGCAATCCGATCACGGTGCGCCCCGTGGGCGACCCATACAAGCGCGAGATCCGTCTTTGCCCGCAGCGCGCCGCCGCAATTGCGCGCGATGCAGGTGCCCGCTTTGCCATCGTCGACGAGGGCCCGGGACTGTCCGGCAGTTCCTTCGGAGCCGTGGCGGACCTGCTCGAGGACGCCGGCATTCCGGCCGCCCACATCCACTTCTTTCCGGGTCACATGAGCTCTCTCGGACCGATGGCCAGCGTGCGCCACCGCCAGCGCTGGGCGCGCGCCTCGCGCCGTGTGGTCGACTTCGACGCGCTCGTTCTGCGCGCCGCCGATCCGGCGCACCGCCTCGAAAACTGGGTGGCCGACCTGACCGGCGCCGCGTGCGCGCCGTTCCAGGACATTTCCGGCGGCGCCTGGCGAGAACGTCACTTTGCCGGCGAGGCCAGTTGGCCGCCGAGCCACGTCCAGCAGGAGCGCCGCAAATTCCTGCTGCACGGCGCCGGCGCGACCTGGCTGTTGAAATTCGTCGGCCTCGGACGGGAGGGCGCGCGCAAGCTCGAGCTCGCGCGCCAATTGCATGCGGCCGGCTTCGGCCCCGAGCCGGCCGGATACCGGCACGGCTTCCTCGTCGAGCGCTGGATCGCGCAGGCGACGCCGTTGCAGCCGCGCGCTGCCGATCGCGAGGAGCTGATCGCGCGGCTCGCCGCTTATATCGGCTTTCGCGCGCGCGCCTTCCCGACGACCGGTGATCAGGGCGCGTCGCTGCGGCGGCTGTTGCAGATGGCGCGCCGCAACACCGAGCTTGGGCTGGGCCCGGCGCATGCGCGACAGCTGGACATCTGGGAGGCCGAGATGCCGGCTCTCGAACCACGCGTGCGCCGCATCCTCGGCGATAACCGCCTGCACGCCTGGGAATGGCTGCGGACTGCAGACGGCCGCGTGATCAAGACCGATGCGCTCGACCACCATGCCGCGCACGATCTCATCGGCTGCCAGGACGTCACGTGGGACATCGCCGGCGCCAGCATCGAATTCGAGCTGTCCGACGCCGAGCAGGCCCATCTCTGCGCCGGCATTGCGCGCATCGCCCCGGCCCGTGTCGACCGGCGCCTGCTCGCCTTCTCGCAGCCATGCTATGCCGCTTTCCAGCTCGGCTACTGGTCTCTGGCCGCCTGCGCCCTCGCCGGCGATCCCGCCGAGGCGAGCCGCACCCGCGCCGCCGCGGACCGCTACACGAAGGTGCTGGCGCGGCTGCTCGAGACAGCGTGAAACTCCCCGTGCCATCACCGGCCTCGTGCCGGGTGATCTCGATTGAATGGAGCCACGCCGATCGGGCCGGCCGGAAAAAGCCCGGCCATGCAGGAGGCGCGTCACTCGCGTTCGAGGATGGCGGCGATGGCCTTGATGCGGTTGCGCGCGTATTCGGGCAGGCCGGCGCTGATCGACTGTCCGGTGTTGAACGAACTCTTGCCGACCAGCACCTGGGCGGGCACGAGGTTCCGCAGGATCGGGACCTTTTCGTATTCCTTTTTCTTCTCGAGCACGTCGGTCTCGATGCCGAGCACCATGAATGCGCTCACGAGCGTGCGGTTCGGATCGCTCGGGTGCTGCTGGAAGACGCCCACGAACTTGCCGAACTGCATCATCTGATTGACGTAAAAGATGGTCTGCTCGAGCACGCCGGTCACGGGACTGGCCACGCCGGTCAGCCTGGCGAGGCTGTCCTGCTCGATCTCCGGCGGCGGCACGAGGCGCAGCTCGCTCTGGAACTCGATGTAGTCGGCGATCTTCTTGCCGCTATCCTCGAGCTTGTTGGCGAGGCGGATGCCGAGCGGCAGCTTACCTTCGAGCTGGTAGCGCGAATCGATGCAGATCACAGGCCCGCCGGCTTCGCACCATCGTCGCTGCGGATGACGATTGTGGGCGCTTTCGGCATCCGTGTAGGGCATCGCCTCCGCGGGCGTGATCAGGCGATGCTTGATGGTGCCGTCGACCCGTTCCAGAAACGACGCCGACACGTAGCGCGCGAGATCGATCGAGCGCGGCGGCCGGGCGATCACGAAGCGTGCCTCGGCCACGTACATGTGGAGCTTCTCTTTGTAGGGCTTGCTGACGCCGTGCACGGCGACGCTGATGGTCGGCTCCACGTAGGCCGGAAACAGGCTCAGCAGCTGTTTCTGGACCGGCCGCGTCTTCGCCCAGTCCTCGAAGCGCACGAGACCGGTGCCGGCATCGGCGAGTTCGTCGTTCCTCGAATCGGTGAAGGCGATCGTCTTCGGCTTCAGCGCCGCCACATTGGCGGTGGCGGGCACCTCCTCGATGCGGAACTCCTCGGCGGTGGCGTTCATGGGGACGGCGAGGCACGCGGCCAGAAGGGCCAGCGCCGCGCGGCTCGGCAGAATTGGCTTCATCAGTAGATCTGCCGGTTGGACCACGGATAATCGGGATCGATGCGGCGCGGGCGGCGTATCGGCCTGTCCTCGTCTTCCCACCACGGCCACACGCCGTAAGGCCTGCGCCATGAGGGAACGTCTGCGCGCGGCCGCACCGGCGCCTGCGCGAACGGGCCCCGATATGCGTCATCCGGCCAGCCGCCGGCCTCCTCGCCGTCGCGCCACGGGTCGGGATGCCGGAAGGCATAGGCTTCCTCGCGCGGCACGAGGCGGTATTGCGTCTCGACGAAGCGGCCGGAGCGCTCGAGCCGGAACTGCTCGGTGAAAGCGCCGGGCGTCCCTTCGGCGACGCGGTCGCCCGAGCGTAGGTCGATGGGCAGCGCGATGAGCTGGCGCTCGGTGTCCGGCGAGGGTCCGCTGAGCGGCGACTTGGCGGCATGATGCTGCCAGGCCGCCTGGATGATCGGCTCGAAGATGGGAATGGCGATCTTGGCGCCGGTCTGGCCGCGGCCGAGCGTGCGGCGCTTGCCGTCGGCGTTGTCGTGCCCCACCCATACGGCGACCGTGACGTCGTTGGTGAAGCCGACGAACCAGGCGTCGTTCTCGTTGTCGGTGGTGCCGGTCTTGCCGGCGACGTAGGGCGCCAGATGGCGGATCGCCCGCGCCGTGCCGCGTTCCACAACGCCTTGCAGGATGGTCTTGAGCTGATGGAACGCGACCCGGTCGGCGGAGCCGAGCGACACCAGCGCCTTCGGTCCGCGCCGGTAGACCGCCTCGCCGCCCTGCTCGATCGACTCCAAGGCGTATGGGGTGGGCCGCGCCCCTTCATTGGCGACCGCCGCATAGAAGGCGGCGAGGTCGATCAGCCGCAGCGGCTGCGCGCCGAGCACGAACGGGTAGTGGGGCACGCATTCGAGATAGAGCTGGGCCTCGAGCGCAAGCTCGCACACCCGCTTCAGACTCTGCTCCGGCTCCCTCGCGACGGCCCCGTCAAGCAGCTGCGCCGTGACCAGGTTCTTCGAGTTCTCGAGCGCCCGCCGCAAGGTCGTCAATCCGGCGCTGGCGCCGTCGTAATTCTTGGGCGTCCAATAGTCCTGGGCGCGCGAGCTGAAGCCGCCGACCGGCGGCAGCGTCACCGGCGTGTCCTTGACGAGCGTGTTGGGCTGCAGCCCGCGGCCGAGCGCCGCCAGATAGGTGAGCGGCTTGAATGCCGAGCCCGGCTGGCGGTGCGCCTGGGTCGTCCGGTTGAGCTGGCTCAGCGGATACGAGAAGCCCCCGGCCATCGCCAGGATGCGTCCCGTCTTGTTCTCGAGGACCAGCGCCGCGCCCTGCACCGATGGCCGCACGCGCACGGCCGCCCGCGCGCCGCCCTTCTTCGTCTCGGTGACGGTGACGTAGACGACGTCATGCAGCTTGAGGCTGCGCCGCATGGCGGCGTTCCAGGTGCTGAGCGGCAGGACGCGCCCATCCTTGAGCCCGACGCGGATGAGTTCGCCGTCCTTGGTCCTGGCTTTCTGGAGGATCACCGCCGCCGGCCAATGCACGTCGTAGAGCGGCAGCCGGGCGCCTTCGAGCGCCTGTTGCCAGCTCGGCACGGACGGCGTTGCCGCCTGTCCCTTGCGCGCCTCCTCGATGCGCCGCACCGCCTCCGCCAGGTTGGCTTCGGCGCCCTGGAACTGGAAGCGGCCGGTGTTGAGCTCGTAGCGCGCGAGGCCCTCCTGCAGCGCCGTCTCGGTGGCGCGCTGCAGCGCCGGGTTGATGGTCGAGCGGATGGTGTAGGAGCTTGCCGTCAGGCTGTCGACGCCGCCCAGCGCTTTCGTTTCCCGGTCGAGATGATCGACGAAATGGAAGCCGCCGTCCCGCCGCGGCCGCTCGAAGGCGACGAGGCGCGGCTGTTCGGCGACGGCGCGGGCCGCGGCCTCGGCGGAGATCACGCCGTCCTCCTTCAGACGGCTCAGCACGTAGGCGAAGCGCTCCCGGGCCCGCTCCGGCTGGCGGTCGGGGTTGTAGTAGTTCGGTCCTTTCGTCAGGCCAGCCAGGAGCGCTCCCTCTTGCAGGGTCAGGTCCTTGGCGGATTTGCCGAAATAGCTGCGCGCCGCCATCTCGACGCCCCACGACGAGCGGCCGAGATAGACGAGGTTGAGATAGATCTCGAGGATCTCGGGCTTGGACAGCGTGCGCTCGAGGCGCGAGGCGACGATCATCTCGCGCATCTTGCGCTCGTAGGTGACGTCGTCGCCGACGAGCAGGTTCTTCGCCACCTGCTGCGTGATGGTCGAGCCGCCCTGCGGCCGGCCCGGCTGGGCGAGGTTGCCGATGAAGGCGCGGATGACGCCGCGTTCGTCGACGCCCCGGTGCTGGAAGAAGCGCTTGTCCTCCGCGGCAACGAACGCCTTCTGCACGGACTCGGGGATATCGCGCAGCGCCACCCAGACGCGCCGCTGGTCGGGCTCGAACACCTCGGTGAAGCGCTCGCCCTGGCCGTCGAGGATGACGCTGGCGCCGGGCAGCTTGAGGCCCTTGAGCCTGGCGTGATCCGGAAGCTCGGCGACGGCCGTGTTGTAGTAGTCGATCACGGCGCCGAGATCGACCGGCGAGTCGGCCACCGTCTCGTTCTTGCAGAACTGCCGGTAGACCGACAAGAGCTCGCTCAGGTTGACGCCCTGCAGCACCTTGACGTCGGCGGTGACCGCCTGCGGATCCTCCATGGCGGTGGCGATCAGCTCGTCGAGGTTGATGTCCTCGATATCGAAGGCGCGCCGCATATGCGTGCAGCCGTCCTTGAGGACCTGCGCCACCTCGGTGCGGTCCCGGACCGGATCGAATTGCGTCTTGATCGCGTCGGGCCGGGTCGTGACCTGGCCCAGCGTCAATGCGGTCGCAAGAATCTTGACAAGAATGCTCATACGGGCCCGCGCCGGAGGACAAAGCTTCGGCGCGCCCCATATGGCGCCCGACCGGATGAATAGGAACTTTACAAAGCGGCGCTTTTGCGAAGCTCATCCCTGCCGTTGCGGGGAGCACGCTATGGCGGCGAAGCCGTGTGCGGCGGTGAAGCGGACAAGAGTGCTGACGTCACGCGAGCGTGAGGGCGGCGGGTCTCACTATTTTGCTGAAATTTGATGGCTCGCCGCACCCAACCACAAGATGAACATGTATGCTCATGCCCCGTTAAGTTGAGGCGACGAAGCCCGCCCCGGCGGCCCCGGATGCTGCGCGCGCCCTCCCCGCAAAGGGGGGGAGAGCCTCACGCCGCCTTGGCGGGCCTGAGGGCGTCGTGGCCGCTCCACACGCTGCCCGGCACGAATACCGAGCCGGCCATCAGCTTGCGCGCCGTGCGCACGAAGGCGGCGCGCCGGATCACCGGCGCCTCGGCCGTTCCCTCGAGTTCGAACTCGGTGGCGAGCGTGCCGGACGGATGTTCGATCACGATCATGCGCCGCGGGCCCGGCGGCAGCTGGGCGATGCCTTCCGTGATCGAGCCCGGCAGCACGCAGGCGGCCGCCAGGCAGAGGCCGCCGGTGACCGCATGGGTCGCGTGGCAGTTCTCGGGCACGAAGTAGCGGGAGGTGACGGCGCCGCCCTGGCGCGGCGGCGCCACCAGGCAGAATTTCGGCACGACCTGGCCGGTGACGTCGCCCATTCCCATGAGCCGGCCGGCCTTGAGGCGGACCTCCTCGAGCCGGGCCAGCAGGGCCGCATTGGCATCGAGCTGGGCCTTGCTCTCGTAGCCGGTCACGCCGAAGTCGCTGGCGCGCGCGATCACCATGGGCATGGCGAGGTCGACGCAGGACACCGCGACGCCGTCGATCTCGTCGCGCACCCGGCCCGTCGGCAGCAGCTTGCCGGTCACCGCGCCGACCGCGTCGAGGAAGTTGAGCGCGATCGGTGCCCCCGTCCCGGGCACGCCGTCGATGGCCACCTCGCCGTCATATTGCACCTGCCGGCCGGGCGTGCGCACGGCCGCGTGCACCACGGCCTCGGTATTGACGTTGAAAATGCGCACCATGGTCTCGCCGTCCTGGGCCGGCACCAGGCCGGTCTCGATGGCGAAGGGCCCGACACCTGAAATCATGTTGCCGCAATTCGGAGCCGTATCGACGAAGGCCCGGTCGATCTTCACCTGGGCGAAGAGGTAGTCGACATCGGCGTCGGGACGGCTCGACTTGCTGACGATCGCCACCTTGCTGGTGAGCGAGTCGGCGCCGCCGAGGCCGTCGATCTGGCGCACGTCCGGCGATCCCATGACCGCGAGCAGCACCTGGTCGCGCAGGGCCGGGTCGCTCGGCAGGTCAGGGGCATGGAAGAAGGGTCCCTTCGAGGTGCCGCCGCGCATGTAAATGCAAGGGATCGCCGTCTGTTGCATCCAGGTCTCCATTGGTCGGAGCGGCGCCGCGCTGAGCGGCCGCCGCTCGTCTCTCTCTCTTGGTCTCTCTGATCGAGATCAGAACTTCACATGGTATTTGCGGGTCAGCCAGTCCTTGACCCACTGCTTGGCCTCGGGCGCGATCGTCACCGCCTGGGTGACGAGGGCCTGCGCCCGTTCGCCGGTATATTGCGGATATTGGCCGAGATCCTCCTCGGCGGCCTTGCGGAACTCGGCGTCGTTGAGCACGCGCCCGATCGCCTGGGTGTACGTGTCGACGACGTCTTTCGGCGTGGTCTTGGGCACGAACATCGCCTTCTGCGCGCCGAAGCCGGCCGTGACGAAGGCCTTATAGGCGTCGAAGCCCGGACCTGACGGCTTCTTGCCGTGCACGATCTCGTAGACCTCGCCGAAATGCGGCAGGTTGGGGAAGGTCGGGTCGCGCTGCAGGTTGCCGGCGTCGTCGAGCATGCCCCAGGAGAACAGCGGCACCGCCTTGCCCTGCTCCACCAGCGGCACGACCTGTTTCAGATAGGCCGAGCTGGTCTGGTAATCGATCTTGGCCTCGCCGCGCTCGAAGGCCAGCCGGCCGGCGCCGCGGCCTTCCATGCCGAACACCGGATCGACCTTCATGCCGAGCAGTTCGAAGGCGAGCAGCGGCACGAGGTCGAGGGACGTCGCGCCCTGGCTGCCGTATTTCATCGGCTCGTTAAGGATTTTCTTGATCTCGCTGGCATTCTTGATGCCGAGCTCGGGCCGCACATAGACCACGCCGCCCGTCGGCGAGGCCCACAGGGGCGTCCAGTCCTTGTAGTCGTATTTCACGCGCGGGTCGTCGAGCAGATACGGGAACTGCGTCGAACCGGAGGTGCCGAGCAGGGTCAGTCCGTCAGGCTTGGCGCGCTGCGCGAACTGGTTGGCGCCCGTGGTCGAGCCGCCGCCCGGAACGTTGCGGATGATGATGGTCGGCTTGCCCGGCAATTCGCGGGCCAGCGGCGGCTGGATGAAGCGCGCCCAGACGTCGGTGCCGCCGCCTTCCTGGAAGGGGATGATCCACTCAATGCGCTTTCCGGAGAAATCGGCCGCCATGGCAGGGCCGGACAGGGTAGCGGCAGCGGCCGCGAGGGCCAGGGGCAGCAGGCGTTTCATTCGTTTCCTCTCCGTTATGATCAGGTTTGCGGCGAACCTAGAGGACCGCCGCGCGTGGCGCAATCGCTGCGTCCCGCCCGCCCTTCCCGCTTGCGGAAAAGGGTTAGCGCGAGGGCAAGCGG
This sequence comes from Beijerinckiaceae bacterium, assembly GCA_036556825.1. GTDB lineage: Bacteria > Pseudomonadota > Alphaproteobacteria > Rhizobiales > Beijerinckiaceae > JAJKJG01. The sequence continues at coordinate 6,985 of DATBIR010000221.1, read as the reverse complement.
CCCAGATCTATGGGGAGCCGGCCCTCGCCCGGGGCGCCGAACTGGGCTTGCCCGACTTCGCTTCTTCCATGCGCAAGTCGAAACATCCGGCTTGCGCCGTGGCCGCGACCTCTCCCGAGGCGGGAGAGGTCAACGGCATGCGCTAGGCCGCTCCCGCCCGCGCGCGGGACGCGCTCTTCACGTAGCGGGCCGCGTTGGCGCCGGCGATCTTGCCGAACACGGCGCCGTTGGTGAGGCCGGTGCCGCCCGGATAATTGAAATAGAAGATGCCGCCGACCAGCTCGCCGGCCGCATAGAGGCCGGGGATCGCGCTGCCGAGCACGTCCATCACATGCGCGTCGGTGTCGATGCGCAACCCGCCGAACGTGAAGGTCACGCCGCAGGTGACCGCGTAGCCGTGGAACGGCGGCTCGTCGATGGTATTGGCCCAGTTGGTCTTGTTGACCGGCAGGCCCTCGGTGCGGCGGCCGTCCTTGACGTTGGGATTGAAGGCGATGTCCTTGCGGACGGCGGCGTTGTAGGCGTTGATCTCCGCGAGCGCGCCCTGCGGATTCACGTCGTCGAGCTTCTGCACGAGCTCCTCGAGCGAATTGGCGACGACCTTGGTGACCTGCTTGATGCGGTACTCGTCGCGCAGCAGGTGCAGCACCTTGTTGTCGAAGACCTGCCACGCGAACTGGCCCGGCTGCTCGAGGATCACGCGGCCGTATTTGGCGTAGGTGTAGTTGCGGAAATCGGCGCCCTCGTCGACGAAGCGTTTGCCCTGGGCGTTGATCATGATGCCCCACGGATACGAGTGCTTCTGGAACGCGTCGCCGACCGCAAGGTCGCCGAATTCCGGCGCGTTGCGCTCCCAGCCGACCGCATGGCAGCCGGACCAGTTGCCGCGCGCCGAAGCGCCGATGCCGAGGGCCATGCGGATGCCGTCGCCGACGTTGAAACGCGTGCCGCGCACCTTGGCGAGATCCCAGCCTGGTCCGAGATAACGCGTGCGCCATTCCGGGTTCGCCTGGAAGCCGCCGGCGGCGAGCACGACCGCCTTTGCCGCCACGTCCACCGTCTTGCCCTGGCGCTTGACGCGCACGCCGTGCACGCCGTCGTCGTCGTGCAGGAGCGACAGGGCGCGGCTTTCGAACCACACGTCGATGCCGTGCCGCTTGGCCGACGCCGTGAGCGCCTCGACGAGGCCGGGACCGCCGCCCCAGGCCTCGACCGTGAGCCCGCCCCAGAACTTGAACTTGCCCTCGACCTTGAACGCCTGCCTGCCGTAGATCGGCACGAAGCGCACGCCTTTCTCGCGCATCCACAGCAGCGTGTCGCGGCTCTGCCCGACCAGGATCGAGATCAGATCGGGGTCGCCGCGGTATTGCGTCACCCGCGCCATGTCGTCGAAGAACTGTTCCTCCGTGTAGGAGCCGAAATCGGTGTTGGCGATCTCCTCCTCGGTCAGGTCGGGCATCAGCTTCTTGAGGTCCTCGACGCCGTCATAGACGACCCGCATGGCGCCGGCGGTGAACCGGCTGTTGCCGCCCGATTCCTCCTCGGGCGCGCATTCCAGCACGAGCACCCGCGCCCCGTTCTCCTGCGCCGACAGGGCGGCGCACAAGGCGGCGTTGCCGGCGCCGACGACGACCACGTCATAACTCGGATCTTTGACAGCCATCGACAGCAGCTCCCCGCAAGGTTCGTTTTGAAATCAGGATAGCTGCCTATACCGAAGCCGGCCCGAGCGACAAGGCTTTGACGGCGGCCATTCGACGGCTAACCTGCCCTCCGGAGGGCGGCCGCGGGCCGGACCCTGAACGATAGATCCGGGGGGCGGCAGCACATGGCGGACACGATCTATTCGGCTCTCGTGAACCTGTTCGCCGGATGGACGCCCTTTTATCTGCTGCTCGGTGTCCTGGTCGGCCTCGTCGTCGGCATCCTGCCGGCGCTCGGCACCACGGCCGGCATGGCGCTGCTCGTGCCGTTCGTGTTCGGCATGGACAAGACCGCGGCCCTGGCCATGATGACCGGGCTGCTCGCGGTCGTTGCAACAGGCGACACCGTCACCTCGATCCTGCTCGGCATTCCCGGCGCGTCCTCGTCGCAGGCGACGGTGGTCGACGGATTTCCGATGGCCAAGCGCGGCGAGGCGGCACGGGCGCTCAGCGCCGCCTATTTCTCGTCGATGATCGGCGGCGTGTTCGGGGCGATCGTGCTGACGGGCGCGATCGTCGCCGCCCGCCCGATCATCCTGGCCTTCGGCACGCCCGAGATGCTGATGCTGGTGCTGCTCGGCGTGACCATGGTGAGCCTTCTGTCGGGCGCCAGCCTGCTCAAGGGCTTCATCTCGCTCGGGCTCGGCATGCTGCTCGGCGCGCTGGGTCCGGCGCCGGCGACCGGCGAATATCGCTTCACCTTCGACAACGGCTATCTGATGGACGGCCTGCCGCTCGGCGTCGTGGCGCTGGCGGTGTTCGCCATTCCCGAAGTGATCGACCTGTTGCGGCGCGGCGAGGCGATTGCCGACCGGGCCCCCATGGGCCGCGGCTGGCTCACCGGCATCCTCGACACCTGGCGCAACAAATGGCTCGTGCTGCGCTGCTCGATCGTCGGCTGCATCGTCGGCGCGCTGCCGATCGGCGGCTCCGACTGGATCGCCTACGGGCACGCGGTACAGACCTCGAAGCAGCGCGACACCTTCGGCAAGGGCGACGTGCGCGGCGTGATCGCGCCGGAGGCCGCCAACAACGCCAATGCCGGCGGCGCCCTCGTTCCGGCGCTCATCTTCGGCATTCCCGGCTCGGGATCGACGGCGGTGTTTCTCGGCGGCCTGATCCTGATCGGGGTGCAGCCGGGGCCGGCGATGATCGATCGCAATCTCGACCTCACCTACACGATCATCTGGTCGCTCGCGCTCGCCAACGTCATGGGCGCCGGGCTTTGCTTCCTGATCTCCGGGCAGATGGCGAAGCTCACCACGATCCCCTTCGTGTATCTCGCGCCCTATATCCTGACCGTCGTGTTCTTCGGTGCGTTCCAGTCGACCCGGCAATGGGGCGACATGCTGGCGCTGTTCGCGGTCGGCGTGTTCGCCACCTTCCTGCGCCGCTTCGGCTATTCGCGCCCGGCCTTCCTGATCGGCTTCGTGCTGCAGGACAACATCGAGACGCTGCTCTACCAGACGGTGCAGTTCTACACCTGGGGCACGCTCGTGGCCCGTCCGCTGTTCTGGCTGCTGCTGGCGATCAATCTCGTCTCGCTCTGGGCCGGGCTCAAATATCGGCCCACCCTGGAGACGGAAGGCACCACCCACGCCGCGACGGCGCGCAGCGAGGTGGTTCCGCAGATCGTCTTCCTGCTGACCGCCGTCGCCCTCGTCCTGTACAGCGTCTATGACGTGTGGGCGCTGAACTTCCTCGGCCAGGTGACGCCGATGGCGGTCGCCGTGATCACGCTGGGTTGCGCGTTTCTCGGTCTTGCCGTCCTGCTCAAGGGCAAGTTCAGCCATCCCTTCTTCTTCGATTCCGAACTCGGCTGGCATCGGCGCGAGGAAGGTTACCTCGTCAACCTGCTCCACTACCTGTTCTGGATCGCGGGGCTCGTCGCCGGAATTTATCTCGTCGGCCTGATCCTCGCCGTGGCCGCCTTCTTCGTCGTGTTTCTGCGCATCAAATCGGACGCGCGCTGGCCGAGCATCGCGTTGATGACCGCCGCCACCATCGGCGTCCTGTCGGCCATGTCCTGGGTGTTCAACCTCGAATTCCCGAGCGGGCTGCTGCAGCAGGCCGTGCCGCTGCCGTGGCCGATCAACTGATGATCAGACGTGAAAGTGGAGGAGCGATGATCCGCGTTGCCGTTCTCGACGATTACCAGCGCGTCGCGCTGAAGCTGGCCGACTGGAGCCAACTCGGCCCGGACGCCAAGGTGGACGTCTTCCACGAGAACCTCGCCACGGTCGACGCGGCCGCCGATGCGCTCGAGCCATACGACGTGATCTGCCTGATGCGCGAGCGCATGCCGATGCCGCGCGCGCTGATCGACAAGCTGCCGAAGCTCAGGCTGGTCATCGTCACCGGAGCGCGCACGCACACCATCGATTTCGACGCGACGGCGGAGCGCGGCATCACCGTGTGCCACACGCATCCCGGCGAGTCGCAGCATGCCACCTCGGAGCTGGCCTGGGGCCTGATCCTGTCGTGCATGCGGCACATCCCCGAGGAGCACCGGCGCATGCGCGCCGGCGGCTGGCAGGAGACGATCGGCACGACCCTGCACGGCAAGACGCTCGGCATCCTCGGCCTCGGCAAGCTCGGCTCGCGCATGGCGGCGGTCGCCAAGGCCTTCGGCATGGAGGTGATCGCCTGGAGCCAGAACCTCACGGCCGAGCGCGCCACGGCGGCCGGCGCAAAGCTCGTGTCGAAAGAGGAGCTGTTCCGGCAGGCGGACGTGGTCACGATCCACCTCGTGCTCAGCGACCGCACGCGCGAGCTGGTCGGCGCGCCCGAGCTCGCGCTGATGAAATCGTCAGCAGTGCTGATCAACACCTCGCGCGGACCGATCGTCGACGAGGCGGCGCTGATCGACGCCCTGCGCCGCGGCCAGATCGGCGGCGCCGGCCTCGACGTCTACGATCGCGAGCCCCTGCCCGCCGGTCATCCCTTGCGGCAGATCTCCAATGCGGTGCTCACGCCGCATCTCGGCTATGTCACCGAAGGCGCCTACCGCGAGTTCTTCCCCGACATGGTCGAGAACATCCGGGCGTGGCGCGCCGGCAAGCCGGTGCGGTTGCTGGCGAAAGCCTGAATGCCGACTTCGGCGCGCGCAGTTCGGTCGCGCTCAGCCGCGCGCCTGGCCGGCCGCCCGACGCGCGGACGCGGCGGCGGGCGCCAGGACGCCCTCCAGCTCATGCAGCGACAGGACGGCCGCATATTTCGCCTGCAGGTCGAACAGGTTCGCGCAATGGGCGAAGTGCGAGCGGTCGAAGCAGCAATCGTCGATCACGACCGTCTTGAAGCCATGCGAGAAGGCATCGACCGCCGTGGCGCGCACACATCCGGAGGTGGAGACGCCGCACACCACGGCCGTGTCCACGCCCTGCTTGGTCAGGTAGATGCTCAGCGGCGTCTGGAAGAATCCGCTCGCCTTGGTCTTTTCCAGCACCCATTCGCCCTCGCGCGGCGCGATGCCCGGGGGAAATTCGTTGAACCTGGCCGGCGGTCTTCCGGAGCGCTTCGAATGCGTCGCCTTGCCCGTGAAGGTGGCCGCGTCGAGGTCGCTGCGTGTGAACACGATCGGACCGCCCTGGCTCCGGAACAGCTCGATCAGGCGCGCGATGCGCGGCATCGCTTCCCAGGCTGCCGGTCCGCAGGCCGGAGGGAACTCGGCCACGGCCTGTTCGAGCGTGAGCCCCTCCGAGCCGGTGAATCCGTAGGTCACGTCGACCACGATCAGGCAGGGTCTTTGCCCCATCTCCAGGCTCGAGACGAACCCGGCGCTCTGGTAGGTCCTGCGCTCTTCCTCCGGGATGATCTGCAACCAGTCTTTCATCAGAGAACCTCTGTCTAAAGCATGATCCCGAAAATGCCTGCCCCGGACCCGATCCGGGGTGGATACCACTTTTCGGAAAGGATCATGCGCCAGCAAAGAGCTTAGAGCGGGATGACGACTCGACGAGACGTCATCCCGCTCTAACGGCTGCCGATGCCGAAAACCTGCCGGGCCTGTTCGATCACCGGCTGCGGCGTCTTGTAAAGCTCCCCGACCAGCACGTCGATGCCGTCGGCCGAGACCGGCTGCACCTCGAGATTGATCTTCTTCGCTTCCTCCAGGAACCTGGCGTCGCGCATCGTCGCCGCGAAGGCGGCGCGCAGCGCCTTCAACTTGTCGTCCGCAACGCCGGGAGGCGCCAGCAGCGGCCGCCCGAAGCTCCACGGCCCGAACACGAGCTTGAGCAGGTTCCGGTGCTCCTCTGATTTTGCGAGGTCGAAGACGTTGGGGATGTTCTGAAGCTCCGGGTGCTTCTCGACGGCCATCTGCAGGGGCACCTTGATCCTGCCCTTCTTGAACTCGTCCCAGACATCCGTCTTGAGGGCCGAAACGAGGAGGCCGCAATGGCCGTCGACCTCGCCCCGCTCCGCCGCCAGCCGCACCTCGGTCAGCCCCGGATAGCCGGTCACCAGCTTCATCTTCAGGCCGAAGACGCGCTCGAGCGTCTTGGCGTCCAGCGTCGAGCCGGAGGACGGGCCCGTCGCTCCGAGCACCGCTTCCTTCGTGCGCAGGTCGTCGAGGCTGGTGATCTTGTCCGTCCAGAAGGCGCAGGTGCTGATCTCCCGGTTGACGCTGCCGATCCAGCCGAACTTGCGCGGGTCGAATTTGGCGCGTTCCGGGTCGAGCAGCGGCTCGGTCGTGTTCACCGGATTGATCATGGCGATGACGCTGCCGTCTTTCGGCGCCACGTTGGCCATGTAGGCCGTGGCCGTCAGGCTGCCCGCGCCCGGCATGTTCTGCACGATCATCGCGGGAGCGCCCGGGATATGCTGCGGCATGTGCCGGGCGACGGCGCGGGCATAGGTGTCGAAGGTGCTCGCCGGGGGATAGCCGACGACGAGCCTGATGGTCTTGCCGCGATAGAATTGCTCCGCCGCTTCCTGGGCCTGAGCGGGCCAGGGTGCCGCAAGGGCAGCCGCGAGGGCAATGGCAAGAATCCCGCTCTGCCTAAGCATTCTTGATCATCCTTTAACTGCACCCGCCGGGAAGAGCCGACGCGCCCAGACCTTATCCTCGTGCGACCTCGGCCCGACCGGGAAATTCGACTCCCGTTCCAGGCAGCCGGCTTCGTCGTGCTGGATAGGCTCTCGAGTTGCGGGCGTGCAAGAACACGCGAGGGGCACGGCTCATGCCCCTCGCGTTGCGCTGGGCCACCGCGCCGGTGGCCCTCGTCGTGCACGCGCTTCGGAGGCCTTGCGGCTATGCTGCGAGCTTGCCGGCGGCCTTCGCC
>DATBIR010000220.1:0-10120 GCA_036556825.1 Beijerinckiaceae bacterium | reverse complement strand
ATCAAGCGCGACTTCGAGGAGGCTTACGCACGCGGCGTCGACGCGATCCTCACGCCCGCGACGCCGTCGCCGGCCTTTGCGGTTGGCGAGAAGGGCTCGGACGATCCGGTCGAGATGTATCTCAACGACATCTTCACGGTGACGGTGAACATGGCCGGGCTGCCGGGCATCGCCGTGCCCGCCGGGCTCGACGAGCAGGGCCTGCCGCTCGGCCTGCAACTGATCGGCCGCGCCTTCGACGAGGAGACGCTGTTCGCGGCCGCGCAGGTCATCGAGGACGCGGCGGGGCGCCTCAAGCTGCCGGAACCCTGGTGGGCGTGACCGGAACGCCTATCTGCGTAAACAGCAAGGCCGGACGCGAGGTCCGGCCTTGCTGCGTCGGGGGATGCCTCACTGCGGATTTGAGGGCGCGCTCGGGGCGCTGGACGGCGCCGAAGGTGCGGTCGTCGACGGACGCGCCGCCGACGGGTTCGGCGATGCCGGGCTCTCGATGCGCGGCGTCGTGCTGCTGGTCGTGCTGACGTCGCGGTTGGTGCTGCCGCCGTCGTAGAACAGGAAGGCCAGAAGGCCGATCGCGATGACCAGTCCGCCGATCAGAAACGCGAGGAAGTTCGAGCCGCCCGTATCGCGGTCATGAACAGCGCGCTCACGATCATAGGTGGTCGTATCGCGGTCCATCATCGAAGAACCGGGTGGGTTCATAGAGGTCGAGTCGCGACCCACGAGGTCGGGGTCATGATTAATCGCCATCGTCTGCTCTCCTATACTGTCGAACTGATCGGATAACGCCTCAGGAGCAGGGGAGTTTCACGGTCCGATGCCATAGCAAGCTTGGCAATCGCCAACCTTGACTAGCTGAATTGCTCAGGCGTGCGCCCGGGCGCGCCCGTCTTCGCGCAACTTGAACACGAGCAGGCTTGCCAGAAGCAGCAGGCTCACCGTGTTGGCGATGATGATCACGATGTCCGCCTTCAGAAGCCCGTAGACCACCCAGAGGGCGATCCCGGTGGCCAGGATCGAGAGCATCTTGAGCGACAGGTCGCCGGTCGAGCCCGTCTGCCAAGCCTTCCTGACCTGCGGGATATATGAAAGCGTCGTGCACGCTGCGGCGACGAGGCCGACCAGGGTTTCGATGTTCAGCATCAGGGCACAATGCCCGGAGCGGGGGCATGTTCCACCGAGCGGCCGTCGGCGCGGCCGGGCTTGTGGGGATCAATTGCCCGTTGCCGATCGTCGATGACTTGACCGCCACCGGCAGCGCCCGTACTGCGACGCGGGCCGGCACCGGGCCGCTCGCAAAGAGGTCTTAGCGCATGAACGTCCCCGTCGATCCGAAAAAGCTGATCAAGGGCGCGCTCCATGACTGGGAGGTGATCATCGGCATGGAGATCCACGCCCAGGTGACCAGCGAGGCCAAGCTTTTCTCCGGCGCCTCGACCGCGTTCGGCGGGGAGCCCAATGCTCACGTCTCGTTCGTCGATGCGGCGATGCCGGGCATGCTGCCGGTGATCAACGAGGAATGCGTGCGCCAGGCGATCCGCACCGGCCTCGGCCTCAAGGCGGAGATCAACCTGAGGTCCGTCTTCGACCGGAAGAACTATTTTTATCCGGACCTCCCGCAGGGCTACCAGATCAGCCAATACAAGAGCCCGATCGTCGGCGAAGGCGAGGTCACGGTCGACGTCACTCCCGAGGAGACCATCACGGTCCGCATCGAGCGCCTGCATCTGGAGCAGGATGCCGGCAAGTCGATCCACGACCTGCACCCGACGGCGAGCTTCGTCGATCTCAACCGCTCCGGCGTCGCTCTGATGGAGATCGTCTCGAAGCCGGACATGCGCTCGGCCGATCAGGCCAAGGCCTATGTAGGCAAGCTGCGCACCATCCTGCGCTATCTTGGCACCTGCGACGGTGACATGGAGAAGGGCAACCTGCGCGCCGACGTCAACGTGTCGGTGCGCCGCCCCGGCGAGCCCCTCGGCACGCGCTGCGAGATCAAGAATGTCAATTCGATCCGCTTCATCGGCCAGGCCATTGAATACGAGGCGCGGCGCCAGATCGGCATCCTCGAGGACGGCGGCAGCATCGACCAGGAGACGCGCCTGTTCGATCCGGGCAAGGGCGAGACCCGCTCGATGCGCTCCAAGGAGGAGGCGCACGACTACCGCTATTTCCCCGACCCCGACCTGCTGCCGCTCGAGTTCGACCAGGCGTATGTCGATGATCTCGGCCGGCATCTGCCGGAATTGCCGGACGCCAAGAAGGCGCGCTTCATCAGCCAGTACGGCCTGTCGCCGTACGACGCCGGCGTGCTCGTGGCGGAGCGCGCCTCGGCCGATTTCTTCGAGGCCGTCGCCAAGGGCCGCGACGGCAAGATCGCAGCGAACTGGGTGATCAACGAGCTCGCCGGGCGCCTCAACCGCGAAGGCCACGGCATCGAGGATTCGCCGATCTCCGCCGGGCAGCTCGGCGCCATCATCGACCTGATCGGCGAGAAGGTGATCTCGGGCAAGATCGCCAAGGACCTGTTCGAGATTGTGTGGCGCGAAGGCGGCGATCCGCGCGCCATCGTCGAGACGCGCGGCATGAAGCAGGTCACCGACACCGGTGCCATCGAGAGGGCGATCGACGAGATCATCGCCGCCAATCCGGACAAGGTCGAGCAGGCCAAGGCCAAGCCGACCTTGCTCGGCTGGTTCGTCGGCCAGGTGATGAAGGCAACCGGCGGCAAGGCCAACCCGCAGGCCGTGAACGAGCTCCTGAAGGCCAAGCTCGGCATCGGCTAAGCGGTGCTGACGATCCGCGATGTCGAGTCTTGTGACATCCCGGCGGTGCGCCGCCTTCTCGTCGCGACCTGGCACGCCACCTATGATTCGAGCCTCGGCCCGGAGAAGGTCGCCGAGCTCACCGACAGCTGGCATGCGTCGGGCACTCTCGGCCGCCAAATCGGCGTGCCGAACACGGCGTTTCTTCTCGCCGAGCGCGGTGGAGAGGTGATCGCCACCTCCTACGCCGTCGCCGACGGCGACGCGGTTCTGTTGCGGCGGCTCTACGTCCTGCCGGCGCAGCAGCGGCGCGGCGTCGGCGCTGCGCTTCTCGGCCGGACGATCGACCGCTTCCCGGTGGCTCGGTGCTTCACGCTCGAGGTCGAGCGCAGCAACGCGCCGGCGATCCGGTTCTACGAGCGCAACGGTTTTGTGCAGGCGCGGCTTTCGGGTTGCTGCGGCGACCGCTCCGATATCCAGGCCATCATCATGGAGAGGCTGCTACAGCCTCGTGCCGAAAGTTGATCCCTCATCACCCCAGGCGCCCTGATCGGGGAGGGCGTACAGCGCCGCGTCCCGCGGCTGCACCAGGCGCGTCAACCGCGCCTGGACGCCCCTGAGCCGGCTCATCAGATATTCCATGTCGGTCAGCGGCTCGGCCTGCTGCGGCGACGCAAGACCGTTCTTTTCGGACGCCACCTCCCTGATCCTTCTGTCGAGGCGCCCCTGCTCGGCCTCGAGATTGGCCAAGAGGCTGCGGATATGCCGTTCGAGCGCGTCGGCTTGCTGCACTTCGGCCTCGGCGCTCGCGCAAGCCGCGTCGAGGCGCGCCAGCATGGCTTCGCAAACGAGCAGCTTCTGGTCGAGATTCATCGGTCCGCCTCCGCGCTTTTTGAGTCGTCGTTGCGCGCATAAGCTTGGCCGTTTGTGCCCAGATCGGGGCAACGGGCGATCCGATTTGTGACCGAGTTCCGGCAGATTTTGGCAGCCTCCCCGCAACTCGCTTTCACGAGACCAGCCACGGCGTCTTGGAAGCGGCACGACGACAAGGCGAACACCCGCCGCGATCGGAAACGGCCCGAACGTCAGGTGGAACATCGCTGCGAGGATCACTCGCCGGTGGGGTTGACGCGGCTGGAGCAAGCAGGCCGAAGCGATGGGAGGCCATCGGCCGGACCGACGAAGGGTGCGCGCCAGCCGCGCGTTGCGGGCCAAGCGAAAATGCTCCAGAGGCTTGCTCGTGCTGGAGCTTTGCTCACCATCGCCTGGAGCGATGGTGCGGCCAAGAGGACTCGAACCTCCACGGGTCTCCCCACTAGCACCTCAAGCTAGCGCGTCTACCAATTCCGCCATGGCCGCGAGGGATGCGCCGAACCTGAAAATCCGGAGCGGGGCAGCGTTTAACAGATCGATCTTTCGGCCACAAGCCTTTGCCGCCGGCTCATCGCGGAATGGCTGCGGGTTCAAGCCGTACCACCCCGATTTTCTTTTGATCGAAGGGTCTTATCGGCGAAGCGGCGGGCACTTCGCCGGACCATGCTCAGGCCACTTCGGGCTCACCAGCCGCGGCAGGCTCGGCGGCCGCGGCCTGCGCCGCGATGGCGCCGTCGTCGATGCAGACGCCCGGGGTGCGCAGGACCGACGGCTTCTTGATGATCTCGGTGATCTCGACGGCGATGCGGGTGCCGGTCACCACCACCTGGCCGCGGGCTATGGGGTGGCCATTGGCCAGGATCTCGACCATATCAGTCTCGCTCGAGGCAAGCTCGACGACCGCGCCGCGGCCCATGCGCAGCAGCATGTGCACCGGCATGCGGTTGTGGCCGAGGACGACTGTCACGTCCACCATCAATGTGTCGAGGTTCGACAATTAGGTGCTCCATCTAGAGGCTCCGGCGCCTCGTTTTCACCTTCAGCGAAACACGGTGAACCGTTGGTAAACATCCGCGACGATCTCGCGTTCACCCTGCTGCCGGCGCCCGGCAGCCCGCCGGTGGAATGGGCGGTCACGGACGGGCTCGTCGGCTACGACGACGCCATCGCCGAGATGGAGGCGCGGGTCGCCGCCATCGCCGAGGGGAGTGCGCGCGAGCGGGTGTGGCTGCTCGAGCATCCGCCGCTTTACACGGCCGGCACCTCGGCGCGCGACGATGACCTGATCGAGCCCGGCCGCTTGCCCGTGTTCCGCTCCGGGCGCGGTGGCCAGTTCACCTATCACGGTCCGGGACAGCGGGTCGCCTACGTCATGCTTGACCTGCAACGCCGCCGGCCGGACGTGCGCTGCTACGTCGCCGCCCTCGAGGCATGGCTGATCGGCGCGCTCGCCGCCTTCAACCTGCGCGGCGAGCGCCGCGAGGACCGCATCGGCGTGTGGGTGCGCCGTCCCGACAAGGGCGCGCTTGCCGAGGACAAGATCGCCGCCATCGGCATCCGGGTGCGCCGGTGGGTCACCTTCCACGGCGTCAGCCTCAACGTCGAGCCGGACCTTGCGCATTTTTCCGGCATCGTGCCGTGCGGGGTGCAGGGCCACGGCGTCACCAGCCTGGCCGATCTCGGCATTCCGGCCTCGATGTACGAGGTCGACGGCGTGCTCCGCCCCACCTTCGAGAGGGTCTTCGGCGAGACCGTGGCGGTGGCGGATTGATCTCTCCCGCGAAGGGTTCTCGCCGGGAGGGATGATGGTGGGTGTTGCCCTGGCGCCATATCCAGCCGCTGTCGCCCCGGCGTAAGCTTCGCCACCAATCGGTCCGGGTGGTGGAGCAAGATGCGCAAGGTCTTTCTGTTGGCGGCTGCGTGCCTGAGCCTGTCCGCCTGCGCATATGAGCCGACCGCCACCGAGCGCATCCATATCGTCGACTCGCCCGTCGACATCCGCGCCTGCGCCCGTCTTGGCGAGGTCGGCGGTCCGGTCGCGACCAGCCCCGGCTTCAAGCCTCATCTCGACGCCATGCTGGCCGGCACGGTCGCCCTCGGCGGCACCGATCTCTACCTGCAGCGGCAGTCGCGCGACTGGTCCTACGTGCGCGGCATCGCCTATCGCTGCCCCTTCGAGCGCCGCGAACGCATCATCTCGACGGTCGTGCGCGCCGCCGGCTGACGGGCCGCATCCGCGCTCCATAGAGGCCACCCGCGCCCTTCCCGCGAACAGCGGCGGGAAAGCTGCGCGTTGCCCCGACGCGGGGCTTCGCGCGATAACTGGCGCTCGAGTCGCGAGGGGAGGGGAGACGAGGTGCCGGCCATCCAGACCACCGCCGACGTGAACTCCGACGCCGCCCGCAGCAACCGCGAAGCCTGGGCGCAGCTCAAGACCGAGCTCACGGAGCGCCGCACCGCCGTCGCCCAGGGTGGGCCGCAACGCGCGCGCGAGCGCCATCTCGGGCGCGGCAAGCTGCTGCCGCGCGATCGCGTGATGCGCCTGGTCGATCCCGGCGCCCCGTTCCTGGAACTGTCGCCGCTTGCCGCCTATGGCATGTACGACGACGACATCCACGCCGCCGGTCTCATCACCGGCATCGGCCGCGTGATGGGCCGCGAGGTGATGATCGTGTGCAACGACTCCACCATCAAAGGCGGCACCTACTACCCGATCACCGTCAAGAAGCACCTGCGTGCGCAGGAGGTGGCGCGCGAGAACCGGCTGCCGTGCATCTATCTGGTCGATTCCGGCGGCGCCAACCTGCCGCACCAGACCGAAGTGTTTCCCGACCGCGACCATTTCGGCCGCATCTTCTACAACCAGGCGACCCTGTCCGCGCACGGCATCGCCCAGATCGCCTGCGTGATGGGCTCGTGCACCGCCGGCGGGGCCTATGTGCCGGCGATGTGCGACGAGACCGTGATCGTCGGCAAGCAGGGCACCATCTTTCTCGGCGGCCCGCCGCTGGTTAAGGCGGCGACCGGCGAGGAGGTCTCGGCCGAGGACCTGGGCGGTGCCGACGTGCACACGCGCCGATCCGGCGTCGCCGACCATTACGCCGCCGACGACGTGCACGCCCTGGCCATCGTGCGCCGCATCGTCGGCACGCTCAACGTCCGCGGCCGCAGCGACATCGACATCACAGAGCCGGTCGAGCCGAAGCACGACCCGCTCGAGCTCGAGGCGATCGTGCCGACCGATCTCCGGCGCCAGTACGACGTGCGCGAGGTGATCGCGCGGCTCGTCGATGGATCGGAGTTCGACGAGTTCAAGCGCCTCTACGCCACCACGCTGGTGACGGGCTTTGCGCGGCTGCACGGCATGCCCGTCGGCATCATCGCCAACAACGGCATCCTCTATTCCGAGAGCGCACTCAAGGGCGCGCATTTCATCGAGCTGTGCTGCCAGCGGCGCGTGCCGCTGCTCTTCCTGCAGAACATCACCGGCTTCATGGTCGGCCGCGAATACGAGGCGCGCGGCATCGCCAAGGATGGCGCCAAGCTCGTCACCGCCGTCGCCTGCGCCGAGGTGCCGAAGATCACGCTGATGCTCGGCGGCTCGTTCGGGGCCGGCAATTACGGCATGTGCGGGCGCGCCTACTCGCCGCGCTTCCTGTTCACCTGGCCGAACGCGCGCATCTCGGTGATGGGCGGCGAGCAGGCGGCAAGCGTGCTCGCCACCGTGCGCCGCGAGAATATCGAGAGCGATGGCGGCACCTGGAGCGCCGACGACGAGGAGCGCTTCAAGGCGCCGATCCGCGCCCGCTACGAGCAGGAGGGCTCGCCCTACTACGCCACCGCCCGCCTGTGGGATGACGGCATCATCCTCCCCGGCGAGACGCGCCGCGTGCTGGCCCTGGCCCTCGCAACGACGCTCAACGCGCCCGTGCCGCAGACGCGCTTCGGCGTATTCCGGATGTGAGGCCCTCCGTTTCTTCAGGTCATGGCGGGAGCTTAACGTGAAACCCGGCATGACAATGAAGTGGATGGCATCGAACCGGCAATTGACCCGCCGATCGTGCGTAATACGGTCGGCCGATGCCCGCCCTCCAGCACAGGCGCGCCGCTCTGGTCGAGACCGCGAGCGAGGCGTTCGTCGACAGCCTGCGCGCCTTTCGCGGGTTCGGCCGCCCGACGCAGGCGTTCGTCGATCATGGCGTCCCGTATTTCGTCAACGAATACTGGACGGCGCGGCAGCGCCAGTCGCATGCGCTGCACGAGGTCAGCTATCGCGCCTGCTTCAAGGCGGAGCTGCCGCGCTTCTTCATCGAGCGGCTGACGCTGCCAGGCGAGCTCGTCTACGACCCGTTCATGGGCCGCGGCACGACGCTGCTGGAGGCGGCGCTGATGCAGCGGCGCGTCGCCGGCAACGACATTAATCCGTTGAGCCGGCTCCTGATCGGGCCGCGGCTCGCACCGCCTACGCTGGCCGCCATCGCGCAGCGCCTGCGCGAGATCGACTGGCGCGGCGTCGCCGGCGATGCCGATTGCGAGCTGACCGTGTTCTTCCAACCTGAGACGCTCGCCGAGATCGTCGCCTTGAAACGCTGGCTTGCCGAGCGCGAGGCCGCGGGCCGGCTCGATGACATCGATGGCTGGATCAGGATGGTGGCGATTGGCCGCCTGACCGGCCACTCGCCGGGTTTCTTCTCGGTCTACACGCTGCCGCCCAACCAGGCGGTGTCGATCGAGGCGCAAAGAAAGATCAATGCCGAGCGCAACCAGGCCCCGCCGCGCCGCGACGTGCCCGCCCTGATCCTGCGGAAATCGAAGAGCCTGCTGCGCGACGGTGGGCCTGTACCGCGCCTCCCGATGACGGGCCCAATGCTCTGCACCGGCCCGGCCTGGCATACGCCGGAGATCCGCGACGCGTCCATTGCGCTGGTCGTGACCTCGCCGCCATTCCTCGACGTCGTCGACTATCGCCAGGACAACTGGCTGCGCTGCTGGTTCGCCGGCATCGATCCGGACGCGGTGGCGATCGATCAGCACAGGACGGTCCCCGAATGGGAACGATTCGTGCGCCGCTGCCTCGACGAATTCGCTCGCATTGTCCGCCCCGGCGGGCATGTCGCCTTCGAGGTCGGCGAGGTGAGGGGCGGCAAGGTCCTCCTCGAACGCCACGTGGTTGCCGCAGCGCAGGGTTTGCCGTTGACGCTGCTCGGCGTGATGGTCAACGATCAGGCGTTCACGAAGACGGCGAATTGCTGGGGCGTGAGCAACAACCGGCGTGGCACGAACACCAACCGCATCGTGGTGCTGCGCCGGGATTGAGCATGATCCGGCGAAGGCCTGCCCCGGAGCTGATCCGAGGTAGATGCCGTTTCGCCGAAAGATCATGCGATTCAAAGAGAGCGCCGCATCTCTTCGAGCAAGCGGGCGGCTCTACGCGGCGTGTGACCGGACCTTTGGGGTTCGCGATGCCTTGGTGGCCAATTCGCAAGTGGCAGGACTCGATGTCGGGCGTGACGCTGGAGGCGCGGCGGCGCCGCTACGCCGCCGAGATCACGCGTCGCTGCGGCATTGATCACGAGCGGGTCGAGGCAGCCTTCGCCGTCACGCCTCGCGAAAATTTCCTGACGCCGCCGCCCTGGGTCATCTTCGCGCCCGGCGGCCTGTTCAAGGACGAAACGAACGATCCCGCCGAGCTCTATCAGGACGTGCTGGTCGTGGTTGATCGCGCGCGTGGCATCAACAACGGCCAGCCCAGCCTGCATGCCGCCTGGATGGCCGCCCTTGACCCGCAGCCGGGCGAGACCGTGCTCCATATCGGCGCCGGCACGGGCTACTACACGGCCATTCTCGCGCAACTTGTGCGCGGCGGGCGCGTGCATGCCTACGAGATCGAAGCGGATCTGGCCGGGATTGCGCGCGGCAATCTCGCAGCCTTGGATTGGGTCACCGTCCACGCCGTGTCCGCCGTCGGCATCACCTTGCCGGCCGCCGACGTCATCTATGTCAACGCCAGCGCCTCGGCGCCGGACATGGCCTGGCTCGAAGCCCTCAAGCCCGGTGGGCGCCTAATATTCCCGTGGCAGGCAGTCGGGCAGCGCGGCGGTGTCGCCCTGCAGGTGACGCGCATTGCGGCCGGCTACCGCGCTGCCGCAATTATGGAGGTCGCGTTCATCCCATGCGTGGGCGCCATGTCGGACCCGACCTCTGGCGCCCCCGCCAGCGCCAGGGACGTGATGGAGACGCGCTCGATCTGGCTTACGCAGGAGCGGCGGCCGGACGATAGCGCCATTGCCGTCTACGATCAGGTGTGGCTGTCGTCGCAGGCGATCTGATGGCTGATCTATTTCCGGGAGCCATATGCACTTGGCCGGTTCGCGCGGTAGTGACGGGAACGTGAATTCCTCTGCCCCCCTCAGGCCGTAAAAGCCGAGCAAAGGCTTTGCATGCACCACACCCTGCCCCTGCTCGATGCCATACCCTTCCCC
>DATBIR010000219.1:0-7270 GCA_036556825.1 Beijerinckiaceae bacterium | reverse complement strand
TGTCCGCATAGGTGTTTGTGACGTATGCGGTCGTGCCGTCCGCGGCCACCGCGACGCCATGGGCGCCCTTGCCGACCCTGACGGTCGCGACCTGCTTCCTTGCGGACAAGGAGACCACGGAGAGCCGGTCGTCCGGCTTTTCGGCGGATCCCTGGTTGGCCACAAGGGCATTCTTGCCATCGGGCGTGACGAAGACCTGCACGGGACCTCGCCCGACCTCGGCTTTCCATGCAAGCTTGCGCGACGCGATATCGATCGCGCCCACCTTGTTCTCACCGTTCAACGAGACGACCAAGGTAGTTCCGCTGGGGTCGAAACCGACCTGCACGGGACGCCGGCCCGCCTGAATGTCGGCGAGGCGCTTGCGCCCGACCGCGTCAACCAGGGACACGGTGCCGCTCCTGATATTGGCGACGGCCAGCGTCCGCCCGTCCGGCGAGAGCCGCAACCCGTGCGGATATGACCCGACCGGGATGCGCGCGGCGACGCTCATCTCGCGAAGGTCGGCGACCACCACCGAATTCGTTTCCGCATCGGTCACAAATGCGAACCGCCCCTCGGCGTCCGTGACGACGTGCGCGGGATGTCCACCCACCTCGATGATCCTCATCGGAGGTGCGTCTTCGGGTAAGTCGATGACGATCAGTTGTCCCGGTGCGCCGTGCGCCCCATGTCCGCCCTGTCCCGATCCTATTCCGGTCGCGAGCAACCGCTTGCCGTCCGGCGTCAGGTCGACGTTATGGGGCGAGATCGGAAGTTCGATACGCCGCGAACGACCCGACTGGGTATCGATGACGGTGACGCTGCTGCCCTTTTCGTCCGCTACGACGACGGTGGAGGCGTCCGCAGCGGGGGCGGAAGCCCCGGTAAGCAGAACAGCGAGGATATAGCCGATCTTGCGCATTGCTGTGCTCCTTGCATGAACAGGATGCACGCCAGGACCCGGACCGCCTTGCGCCAGCTCAAAGAGATGTGTCGTGAGCACGGATGCGGGCGGCCGAAGCCATTGATCTGCCTCAAGGCCCCTGTCGCTGGCCCGGATAGGCTTCGCCACGAGCATGAGGAGAGCGGTCATGCCCGAGAATCTTGGTGAGCAACGCGCCGAATGGCGGACGAGGCTCGTCGGCACGCCGATCGGATGGACCCTCACGCTCGCGCTCGCCGCGCTCGGCGTGTATCTGTTCGCGACGCATACGGGTCATGTCTTGAGCGCGCTCCCCTACCTGCTCTTGCTGCTCTGCCCGCTCATGCATCTGCTTGGCCATGGCGGCCACGGGCATGCCCGCCACAAGCACCACAACAGCTAGGGCGCGCATGAAGACATGACGCGGCGCGCGCGGAACGCCCTTGTGGCCCGCTGCACTCTATGGGACGTGCCGGCGACTTTCCGGTCGCGGCGGCTCCGCGACGGCTGGCCGCGGGCCCGGTCCCCGATCGCGCAGAACGACGTGCAGTGCGAGCGGCGGCAGAACAAGCCATTGCAGGACAGGGGTCAGGCCGGTCCCGAGCGGCGGCAGCCGGGGCATGAGGCCGGAATAGGCCCAGCTCTGCCGGATGTCGACGTTCAACCATTCGCTGAAGACGGTGTAGGCGACGCCGGCCAGCGTCGTCAGGACGGCGATGCGCCTCCGCGCCGGTCGCTCCGCCGGCCATCGGCGCCCGGCGATGGCCAGCGCGAATGCGAGCACGACTGCTCCGATCAGAAGATCACCGACGGTGCAATGGAGCACGGCGGACACAACGTGCGGCCAACGCTCCGACCATGTGGTGTAGAGCGGAATCTGCAGGCTCTCCCAGGCGAGGTTCAGGGCGAAGAACACAGCGCCGAGGCGCAACAGCCTGCTCACCATGTCCGCCATGGTCACGGTCATGCATTCCGGCTGACGCGGCATGGGCGCGCCGTCAGCGCATCGGCGTCAGCCGCGCGCGGCGCGTGGCGTCGGACGCCGCGAGGGCGGCCGCGCCGCAACGGGACGCGCGGCCCGCGCGTCGCCGCCTCGCTGCCCGGACGCACTATTGTCGCAATGGAAGTCGAGCGGAATCAGGCCCTCCAGGCCCTTGATGATGGGGCAGTCCGGCCGCTCGTCGCCCTCGCAGGCCGACGCGAGATGCTTCAGCGCGTCGGCCATCTCGTTGAGCTCGCGCGCGCGCTGCCTGAGCTCCGCCACATGCTCCAGGGCGAGCGCCTTGACCTCCGAGCTGTTGCGGCCGCGGTCGCTCCAAAGGCGAAGCAGATCCCGGATCTGCTCGACGGAGAAGCCGAGATCGCGGGCCCGGCGGATGAAGGCGAGCCGGTGCACATCCGCCGGGGCATAGTCGCGGTAGCCGCTGTCGCGCCGCGCCGAGCGCGGGATCAGGTCGATGCTCTCGTAATAGCGGATCATTTTGGCCGACACGCCCGAAACCCTGGAGGCCTGTCCGATGTTCATGACTGCTCCCGAAAAGAATCGGTTGACCTTACAATCGTTGGAAGGTGTAGGGCAATCGCGATAGACACGAATGCATCACAGGAGGCCGCGATGGCCGACCACCACAACCATCATCCCGTGCCCATGACGGACAAGCCCGCCGGCGGCGGCTCGTGCTGCGGCGGGGGCGAGCACAGCGGCCATGGTGAGCCACATTCCGCTCCTC
The DNA here is from genome assembly GCA_036556825.1 of Beijerinckiaceae bacterium. Classification (GTDB taxonomy): domain Bacteria; phylum Pseudomonadota; class Alphaproteobacteria; order Rhizobiales; family Beijerinckiaceae; genus JAJKJG01. The sequence goes on along the minus strand of DATBIR010000219.1, from coordinate 4,636 downwards.
CGACCGGGAAACCTCGGGCCGGCGACTCGTGCTGCGGCGGCGGGCAAGACCACGCCGGGCAAGGTCACGCCGTTCACGACCATCATCACGGTCACGATCACGGGTCCGGCACGGAGGCGGCCGGCGGGCACCGGGTCAAGGACCCGGTGTGCGGAATGTGGGTGGACCCGCACACGGCCAAACACCGGGCGGAGCACAACGGCCAGCCGTTTTATTTCTGCTCGGCGGGGTGCCGCGAGAAGTTCCTCACCGATCCGGCCCGATACCTCGATCCGGCGGTTGCCGCGGCCAAGGCCCAGCCGGTGCCCGAAGGCACCATCTACACGTGCCCGATGCATCCGGAGATCCGGCAGGTGGGCCCCGGCTCGTGCCCGATCTGCGGCATGGCCCTCGAACCGCTCCTCGTCACGGCGGAGACCGGCCCCAATCCCGAACTTGCCGATTTCATGCACCGTTTCCGCCTCGGCACGCTGCTTACGTTGCCGGTGCTCGCACTGGAGATGGGCGGTCACATGACCGGCCTCCACGAGGTGCTCGGCGCGCAGAACGCAAACTGGCTGCAGCTGTTGTTCGGCACCCCGGTGGTGCTGTGGGCAGGGTGGCCGTTGCTCGAGCGGGGCTGGCAGTCGGTCGTGAACCGCAGCCTCAACATGTTCACGCTCATCGCGATGGGCACCGGCGTCGCCTGGATTTACAGCGTCGTCGCCACGGTTGCGCCCGGCATTTTCCCGCCCGCTTTCCGCGGGGCCGACGGAGCCGTGGCGGTCTATTTCGAGGCGGCGGCCGTGATCACCGTACTCGTTCTGCTCGGGCAGATCCTGGAGCTGCGCGCCCGCGAGAGCACCAGCGGCGCCATCCGCGCCCTCCTCGACCTCGCTCCCAAGACGGCGCGCCGCATCAGGCCCGACGGCAGCGAGGAGGAGGTGCAGCTCGACGCCGTGCATGTGGGCGACCGGCTGCGCGTGCGGCCCGGCGAGAAGGTGCCGGTCGATGCCGCGGTGCTCGAAGGCCGCAGCGCCGTCGACGAGTCGATGGTGACGGGCGAGTCGATGCCGGTCACCAAGGAAGTCGGCGCCGGCGTCATCGGCGGCACGATCAACCAGTCGGGCGCGCTCGTCGTCGAGGCGCGCAAGGTCGGGCGCGACACCATGCTCGCCCAGATCGTGCAGATGGTCGCCGAAGCCCAGCGCAGCCGTGCGCCGATCCAGCGCCTCGCCGACCAGGTGTCCGGCTACTTCGTGCCGACAGTCATCGCCATCGCGCTGCTCGCCTTCGCCGCCTGGAGCATCTGGGGGCCGGAGCCGCGATTCTCCTACGGCCTCGTGGCGGCGGTCGCCGTGCTGATCATTGCCTGCCCCTGCGCCCTCGGCCTCGCCACGCCCATGTCGATCATGGTCGGGGTGGGACGCGGCGCCCAGGCAGGCGTGCTCATCAAGAACGCCGAGGCGCTCGAGCACATGGAGAAGATCGACACCCTCGTGGTCGACAAGACCGGAACGCTGACGGAGGGCAAGCCGGCCGTCACCGCGCTCATTCCCGCGTCCGGCTTCTCGGAGGCCGAGGTCCTGCGCCTCGCGGCCAGCGTCGAGCGCGCCAGCGAGCATCCGCTCGCGGTCGCCATCGTCGCCGCGGCCGAGAAGCAGGGCATCGCAACCGCGCCTGTCAGCGCGTTCGACTCGCCGACCGGCAAGGGCGCGTTCGGAACCGTCGAGGGGCGCAAGGTCGTGCTCGGCAATGCGGCCTTCCTGAAGGAGCATGGCGCCGACGTGTCCGCCCTGGCCGCGCAAGCGGACAAGCTGCGCGAGGACGGCGCCACGGCGATCTTTGCCGGCGTGGACGGCAAGGTTGCCGGTGCCATCGCCATCGCCGATCCGGTCAAGGCCTCCACCCCCGAGGCGCTCGCCGGCCTCAAGGCGGAGGGCATCCGGGTCGTCATGCTGACCGGCGACAACTGGACCACGGCGCGGGCCGTGGCGCGGCGTCTCGGCATCGACGACGTCGAGGCGGAGGTCCTGCCGGACCAGAAGAGCGCGGTGGTGCAGCGCTACAAGGCGCAAGGCCGCGTGGTGGCGATGGCCGGCGACGGCGTCAACGACGCGCCGGCGCTGGCTGCCGCGGATGTCGGCATCGCCATGGGCACAGGGACGGACGTGGCGATGGAGAGCGCCGGCGTCACGCTCCTCAAGGGCGACCTCAGGGGCATCGTGCGCGCGCGCCGGCTGTCGCAGGCGACCATGCGCAACATCCGCCAGAACCTGTTCTTCGCCTTCATCTACAACGCGCTCGGCGTGCCGGTCGCGGCCGGCGTGCTCTACCCGATCGCCGGCATTCTGCTGTCGCCGATCATCGCCGCGGCCGCCATGGCGCTGTCCTCGGTCAGCGTCGTGGGCAACGCGCTCCGGCTCAGGTCCGTGAGGCTCTGAGCACGCCGCTTGCCCCGCGTTGCTCCGGAGTGGCGTTTTCCGCGCCGCCGGCGGATACGAGGGCAAAGGAGAGAGTATGCAAGCGCGTGCGAAAGCCACAGGCGAGGCTCGACGCGAACCGGCCACGGCTCCGGGTCGTGTCGCCCCTGTCGATATGCTGACCCTGCCGGAGTGTGCGGGAGGGGACGGTGAGCTGCCTGCCTCAGTCCAGTGGCAGGCTCTCGCGGCTTGGGCGGGGGATGTAGGGGAGCGGACGGTGCTCTTGCGGCATGTGCTCCGCCAGCGCGGCGACAACATGCTGGCGCAAGAGCGCGGCGGCAAGCCGCCGCTGCCTGGTTTTTGACTGCGAGGTCACGCTCGACGACCGCAGCTTCCCGCGGTCGACGAATTGTTGTTCGCTCCTGCGCATGACGCGAGTGGGGGAGGAATGCCGCGACGATTGTCTGGACACCGCGACAGCTCGTTCGCCAACGCCCGGATCGCCGGCGAGCACGTGAACGAGACGCCGCGCGCAACGGCCGAGCTCACACGGTGAGGCGATGGGCGCGCTCGACCGCAAGCTCCTGCGCGACCTGAGGCGGCTCTGGGCGCAGGCCCTCGCTATCTCGCTGGTCGTCGCCGGCGGCGTCGCCACGCTCGTGATGGCGGTCGGATCGTACCGCTCGCTCGACGACACGCGAACCGCGTACTACGAGCGCAATCGCTTCGCCGACGTGTTCGCGCTGGTGCGGCGCGCACCTAAGAGCGTGCTCGCCGACATACGGCAGATCGCCGGCGTCGCCGCGGTCGAGGCCCGCATCGCCAAGCTTGCGCTTCTCGACATACCGGATTTCGAACCGCCGGTGACGGCGCAGCTCATGTCCCTGCCGGAGGACAACGAGCCGGTGCTTAACCGTTTGCACCTGCGCCGCGGGCGATTGCCGGAGCCGCAAAGCGCCAACGAGGCGGTCGTCAACGAGAGCTTCGCCGCGGCACATGGCTTCGTGCCGGGATCGCGCTTCTCGGCCATCCTCAACGGTCGCAAGCGCAGCCTCGTCGTGGTCGGCACCGCTCTCTCGCCGGAGTTCGTCTACGCCATCGGACCGGGCGATTTCATGCCGGACGACCGCCGCTTCGGCGTCGTCTGGATCGCCGAGAAGGCGCTCGCGGCGGCCTACGACCTCGAAGGCGCTTTCTCCTCGCTCGCCCTGCAGCTTCTCCCGGGTGCGTCCGAGCGTGACGTCACCATGCAGGTCGACGCCATCCTGGATCGCTACGGCGGCCGCGCGGCGCACGGCCGGAAGGACCAGGTCTCGCACGCCTTCCTCGACCACGAGCTCGACATGCTCAGCAACATGACGCGCACGCTGCCGCCGATCTTCCTGCTCGTGACGGCGTTCCTCGTGAACCTGACCCTCAGCCGCATCGTCGCGCTGGAACGCGAGCAGGTCGGCCTGCTGAAGGCGCTCGGCTACAGGAACGCGGCCATTGCGGCGCATTACCTCAAGCTCGTCGCCGTGATCGCGCTGGTTGGCATTGTGATCGGGAGCATCGCCGGCACCTTGCTCGGCGGGTACGTCACCGAAATGTTCGCCCGATTCTTCCGGTTTCCCTTCCTCATTTTCTCGAAAAGCCCCGAGATCTACGTGGCGGCAGGAATATTGAGCCTCCTGGCCGCCGGCATCGGCGCCGCACGCACGCTGCGAGAGGTCATGGCGTTACCGCCGGCCGTGGCCATGCAGCCTCCCGCGCCTCCGGTGTTCCGGCGCTTCCTGCCCGTCACCCTGCGCGCGGGCAGGCTCCTGTCGCAGCCGACGATGATGATGCTGCGCAGCATCGCCCATCATCCCGTGCGCGCGGCGCTCACCATGCTGGGAATCTCGCTCGCGACCGGCATCCTTATCGTGTCGTTGTTCGTGCGCGACTCCATGGAAAGCCTGATCGACGTCACGTATTCCATGTCCGACCGCCAGGACGCCACCATCAGCTTCGCCGAGACGCGGCCGGAGCATGCCCTCCACCAGATCCTGCGGCTGCCGGGCGTCATGACCGCCGAGCCCTTCCGGGAGGTCCCGGTCCGGATCAGGCGCGGCACCATCGAGCGCCGGATCATCATCACAGGGCGCGTTCCCGACGCAGATCTCAGCCGCGTCATCGACGTCGATCTTCACCCAGTGACGCCGCCGGAGGATGGACTGGCGGTTTCGGGCTGGCTCGCCCGCGTCCTCGGCGTG
>DATBIR010000218.1:0-46918 GCA_036556825.1 Beijerinckiaceae bacterium | reverse complement strand
GAATCCCGGATCGAGCGCCTGCGAGGCGGCGAACAGGCAAAGGAGAAAGCCGACGAAGAAGGCGGCGCAAAGCCCGGCCTCGCCTTCGGTCATGTATTTCGTACGGATCATGGCAGGCATTGGTCGCTCACGCGCATTGCTCGGGAGAGAAAGGAGAAAGGAGGAAGGAAAGAGGAAGCATCGAACGCGGCTCTCTATGCCGGCATCACGCCGCGGCGACCTTGATGCAGGTCAAACAGAAAGCGCACGCGAGCCTGATCAGCGCGAGCGACGCTGACGCATGCGCGGCATGCTGAAGGCGGCGTTAACGCGCTGCGGGGTCAGGAAACCCGGTTGGCGCGAATCAGGCCGAGGCGGCCCCGCGAGCGGCCGCGCGGGTGCTCGCCTCAGTTCTCCAGCGTTCTCAGATAAGCGATGAGGTCGCCGATCTGGGCGACGTCCAGCTGGAACTGCGGCATCGATGGATGGCCGGTCACGATTCCCTCGGCGAGGGCTTCGGCCAGTTGCTCCACGGGGTAGCGCGTGTGCAATGTCCGGAACGGCGGCGCGGGGCGCAGGGGACTTTCGCCCACCCGGCCGATGGCATGGCAGCTGGCGCAGTTGGTCTGTGCGAACACGCGACCGCGTTGCGCGCGCGGATCCTGCGCGAGAGCCGGGCCGCCTACGAGGCAGACTGCAAGCAGGACGGCCAGGCGCTGAAACATGCTGTGCTCCATCTGGATGTCGGCTGCGCCCATCGGGTGCGCGGCGACTCGGCGGCGGGACAACCGAAATACAAACCGGGCGTCACTCCGGCCGGCTCAGCGTGACCGCCTGCACCGCGCTGAGCGTCGCCTTGTTGGGGCAGTACTCGGCCCAAGCCGCAGGCGCCACGCCGCTGTCGAGATCCTGGCGGCACCGGCTCTTGCTGCCGCACGCCGCGCATGCGCGCTCGAGGTCGCGCATGATCGCCGGCAGCTCGCGCGCCACCTCCGCGACATCGAGCCCGAGGGCCTTCATCATGCGGCCCAGCAGAAGTGCATCGTTCGGATTTGCCGCGATCAGGCGCTGGAGGTCGCCGCCGTTCAGGCGCAGCTCCTGAAGGATGCGGGCTCCATCCTCGCCTGCGTTGTCGAGCTCGCGCACGAGCGCATCCCATCTGGCCGACGCGGACCACCATTGCTGGATCCTGCCGAGAGGTCTTGTCAGCCAATCGAATGCAGTGGAATCGCTCATGTCAACCTCCCGACGGTTGCTGCCAGGCTATCATCCTCCGCGGCGGCGTGCTTTGCGCGAGGTCAAGCGAAAGGGGCCGCGAATCCTGCTTCATTCACTGTCGCGCCGCCCCCGCTCCGATCGAATCAGCGACGCGAAGAAGGCCCGGTTCGGGCAAAAGCCGGGGGCCGCTCGCGGTCGCGAGGCGATCTCCAGCCAGCTGCCGCAGAGCTGGGCCGAAGTGCAACCGAGGCAACGGCGGGCTGCGCTCGTGAAGGCGGCCCCTTGGCGCGCGGCAGCCGCGTCCTCGCAGCCAAGCCGGTCAAGCATCGCCCCCATCAGGGCGGGCGTGAAATCCACCTGCTGCGAATGCCGATGCGCCATGTCCAGCCCCATACGACCCTATGCACCGTTGCCCTTGTGCCATCGCCGGCGCTGCCGGTCCTTGATGCGGGACAAACCCGAACGGGCCGGCCGGCCGGCGGGACGGCGATCAAGCGGCTTGCGCCGCGGTCCGGCCTCCCGTGAGGACGTGCCAATAGGCGACGCCAAAGCCCAGGAATGCAGCGGCCCAGGCCCCGGCGGCAACATGCAACAGGAGCGTGCTCCATTGCGGCTCCAGGGCAGCGCACAGGCGGGCAAATGCCGACGTGACGGCCAGGGCGTAGATGACCTGCGTCGCCGGGCCGGCGATCAGCGCGCGGCCGCTGTGGCCGAGGCTGGCCCGTGTCATCACGGCGAGCGTCATCACGCCAACCGCCCCCGCCGCCCAGGCATGCAGGCCGGCGCTTGGCAGCACAAATCCGTAGGCGGCGGCGCCGAGAAGGGCAAAACCGAGCGGGACAAACACATAGCCGACATGCAAAATCAGGACGAGAGGATCCCGTAGCGTCCGATGCCCGGCCCAGCGGGCCAGGCGGCCAGCCTGGAGCACCGCCGCAGCAGCCATCGCGCCTCCGGTATGGACTGCGTCAGGCGCGACGATCCAGAGCGCCAGCGCCACGGCCGAAACGGCCATGGCGATGATGTCGAAGCGTCCGAACGGAACCGGCAGGCGACCGGGATTCATGCGCACCAGCCAGTTGCGCGTGAAGCTCGGTACGATGCGCCCTCCGACGAGCATGACGAGCAGGACGACGGCGCCGAATCCGATGCGGATGCCGTAAGTGGCGGCGCCGGCGTGCAGCGCTTCGAGGTGAAATGTCAGATTGCCGGCGGCCAGAACGGCCAGCACCACCAGGACCTTCAGATTACGCCAGTTGCGTCCGGCCAATATCTCGCGCGCTGCAGCGCCGGCGACGAGCAGCAGGAAGCTCACGTCGATGGCCGCGGCGGTCACCGGCCCGATAACCGCCGAGACGGTCACGGCGACTCGGCCCGCCCCCCAGACCAGAAGCAAGACGAGCAGCGGGCGCCCCTGCAGCGGCAGACGACCGGTCCAGTTCGGGATAGCCGTGAGCAGGAAGCCGGTGATGACCGCCGCGACGTAGCCATAGAGCATCTCGTGGACGTGCCAGTCGCGCGGCGTGAAGGCCGTAGCCAGCTCGAGATGTCCATAGAATATCGGCAGCCAGGCGAGCACCGACAGCCCGGCATAGAGGGCGCCGAACAGGAAGAATGGACGGAACCCGTATGAGAGAAGTGCGGGGCCCTGGTAGTTCCGAAGGCGGGGAATTGCCGTCACCGTGACCTCGTCGGCATCGCTCGTCAGCTGTCGGCGCCTGAATAGCCCGGGAGCGCCAGGGCCGATTTGATCGAGCGCAAACCGGGAGGAAAGAAAACATGCTGAGCCGCGTCGCATGCCCAGTTGTCTGGGAACGGCCTCCCCGCCTATTGATGCACCTGCCCGCCTGGCGGGCAGAGGAAGGATGATCGATGGCTCGCCTGGACCGCTCCGTCATCTCGGGGTTGCCCATCTTCGCCGGGCTGGCGCCCGGGCAGCTTGACGACGTGGTTGCCGAGGCCCAGTCCGTTCGTTTCGCGAAGGGCACGAGCGTGTTCGAGCAAGGCCAGGAGGCACGCTCGTTCTTCGTGCTCCTGCACGGGCGCCTGCGCGTCGCCAAGCTGACGCCCGACGGCCACCAGGTGCTCGTGCGCTTCGTCCTGCCGGGCGAGATTTTCGGCGTTGCCGGGGCGATCGGGCGCGAGATCTACCCGGCCAGCGCGTCGGCGGTCGTCGACAGCGTCGTGCTGACCTGGCCGACCGCCGCCTGGCCGCGCCTCGTGGCGCGGCATCCCTCGCTTGCGGCTCACGCACTCGAAACGGTGGGAAGCCGGCTGCAGGAAGCGCATATCCGCGTGGTCGAGATGTCGACCGAGCAGGTCGAGCAGCGGGTGGCGCATGCGCTGCTGCGCCTGGCGCAGCAGGCCGGACGCAAGGTGGAGGCGGGCGTGCAGATCGACTTCCCGATCAGCCGGCAGGATGTCGCCGAGATGACCGGCACGACGCTGCATACCGTCAGCCGCATCCTGAGCGCCTGGGAGGACCGCGGCTGGGTCGAGGGGGGCCGCCAGAGAATCGTGCTGCGCGAGCCGGACAAGCTGCTCGAGGTGGCCGAAGGCGAGGCCGACTAGGCCAGGATCACGTCCTGTTGCATCGATCCCGCTCCAGCTTCTTCGTTTTATCACATGACCTTACGGCAAACCGGTTTCCACTTCGCCTGATCATGCTCTAAACCATCCCTGCAACGTCCCCCCTGAGCCAGGCAAGGCGGCGCACCGCGCGGCCCGCGAGACCCTGCGCAGCCGCAAGCACGGCCTCGTCGCGCTCATGCTCGGCGGCCTCGAGATAGCGCTCGGCAAGCATCTCTGAAAGCAGGAGCGGATCGTCGGGAATCCCACCCGGCAAAGGGACGCCCCGAGACAACAGGCGAGGCTGGGCCCGCAGTTGCTGCGCGCTGTGCCGCGCATCTTCGGCAAGCCCGCGCAGGCGAGCGGCGTGGGCGGCATCCGCCACGCCGGCGCGCCGGTCGAGCTGGTCGGCGAGCCGGAGTTCCAGCGCCTCAGCGTGGCCGGCGTCCAGCTCCAGAGGAGCCGAGCGTTCGGCGCGATAGGCCCGCCGCCGCTCGCGCCGCAAGATCGCGACGTGCTCAAGCTCCTCATGGGCCATGGTCTCCGCGGCGCGGCGGATCTCCGCAGTGGCCGCGTGCGCCGCCACGTAACTCCAGAACGCGAAGGCACGCTCTTCGTTGCGCACCGCCATCGCGAGGGAGCGGTAGGCCGTCAGGAGCCGCGGGTCAGCCGTCGTGGCCTCCTCGTCGTCAAAGGTTTCCGGCAACTGCCAGCGGACCCGCCCCGGGTCCGGCGCGTGGCCGCGCTCCCGCCGCGACCAGCGCGTGACGCTGTCGACGTGCTTGCGCTCCTCGGCGGCAAGGTGCTCGAACAGCTCGGCAAGAGTCAGATTGCCTTCGTCGCGCAGGCGATGCGCCAGTTCGTCATACCTGGTCGCCGCCTCGTGCTCCATGGCATGCGCGACGGCAAACAATTCCTCCATGCTCCTGATGGCGTCGACGGGTTCCGATTTGAGGAGGCTCATGACGCGGCTCCATGGCGACGACCAACGATGAGACCCCTATGGGCCGAACGCTTCAAGCGGAAATGGTCCGCCAAACCACTCTGTCGCGCGTCGTCGCAAGGCTCAACTTGATCCAGCGCAAAGAAAGCCAGCCATCCTCGGTACAAGAAGGGCGACCGCACAACTTCATGGAACGACGCAGTGTTGCCGCTTCAGGCGAATGTGGGAACGCGTAGGGGTGTTTGGGAGTTGACGTTCTTCTGCTGCAGCCAAACGCTTCGCAGCAGGACCGTTTTTCTTTGATCACAAGGCGTCTCAACCCAGCTCTGATCGTCGTCCTTGCGATTGGCAGAGCGGCAATCATCAGCGGCTGCGTCCTGTTTCTGATGCTTGCCGGCAACGCGCTCGCGTCAGGGCGCGTGCACGAGTTCCTGCCCAAGGTCCAACCTGCGGAGCTGTTTCCGGGTGCGGACAGGTTCGGGGCGCCACAGGGCGAGCCACCCATCGTGCCGGTCCATGCGGGCGACCGGCTGCTCGGCTACGCTTATCTCAACTCCGATCTTGCCAACGCGGTCGGCTATTCGGGCAAGCCCATTCACATGCTGGTCGGCATCGACCGCCAGGGCGTGATCCAAGGCATCAAGCTGGTCGACCACAAGGAGCCGATTGTTCTCGTCGGCATCCCGGAAAAACGCGTCGTCGGCGCCTTGAACGCGCTGATCGGAAAGGCGATGGCGCCGGTGGCGAGCGGCGCAGAGCGCCCGCCTCGCATCGATATCGTGAGCGGTGCAACCGTCACCGTGCTCGTCATGGGCGACAGCGTCGTGCGCTCGGCGGTGCGGCTGATCCGGAGCGGCCGGCTCGGCACCGCGGGCGGCGCATCCGCCGCGGCGCCTGCGACCAAGACAGTCGATTTGCAGGCGTCGGAGGTGCGCGATTGGGATGCGCTCATCGGCGACGGCTCCGTGCGCCGCCTGCACCTCACGATCGGAGAAGTGAACGAGGCGTTCGCCCGGTCAGGCAACCAGGGCGCGGCCGACAACCCAGAGCCAGGAGATCCTGGTGACACCTTCATCGATCTCTATGTCGCGCCGGTGAGCGTGCCGACGATCGGGCGCAGCCTTCTGGGCGACGAGGGATTCGAGCGCCTCAAGGCGCGCCTCAAGCCGGGGCAGCAGGCGATCGTCGTCGCGGGCGACGGCGTCTACTCCTTCAAAGGGTCGGGCTACGTGCGCGGCGGCATTTTCGACCGCATCGAGCTGCTGCAAGACGGCCAGGGCACCCGCTTCCGCGACCGCCACCACGCCCGCCTGGGAGCGCTCGCCGCAACCGGCGCACCCGAATTGCGTGAGATCTCGCTGTTCGTCGTGCCGGAAGAGTTCACGCTCGACCTGACCGAGCCGTGGCAGCTGCAGCTGCTCGTGCAGCGCAGCGTTGGTGCACGCGACAAGGCATTCCTGCCCTTCGATGTCGGTTACACCCTGCCCGACAGCTATATGCGCATCGAGCAGGCGGCAGCGCCTGCGCCGGCGCAGCCCGCCGCCGGCCCGGGGCCGGCCGCTCCGGCCGCGTCCGGCCTCAACGATGCTGACGCGTTGCGCGCGTCAGGGCTCGAAGAGCCGCTCTGGCTCAAGATCTGGAAGGCGAACGCCGTATCGATCGCGATCACGGCGGTCGCGCTTCTGGTGCTGACCGGGATCTTCTTCTTCCAGGATCAGCTCGTGCGCCGGCCGCGCGCCTATGTCTGGATCCGCCGTGCCTATCTCGGCTTCACGCTCGTCTGGCTCGGCTGGTATGCGAATGCCCAGCTCTCAGTCGTCAACGTCGTCACCTTCACGAACTCGCTCGTGACCGGCTTCAACTGGGAGTTCTTCCTGTCGGCGCCGCTCGTCTTCATCCTGTGGTCGGCCGTAGCGGCGGGTCTCCTGTTCTGGGGCCGCGGGCCGTTCTGCGGCTGGCTGTGCCCCTTCGGCGCGCTCCAGGAGCTGCTCAATAATCTCGCCCAGGCCGTGAAGGTGCCGCAGGTCAGCGTGCCGTGGGGACTGCACGAGCGCTTGTGGCCGATCAAATACATCGTCTTCCTCGGCCTGTTCGGAATTTCCCTCTATTCCGTGGCGCTGGCCGAGATTCTGGCCGAAATCGAGCCGTTCAAGACGGCCATCATTCTCAAATTCGCACGCGAATGGCCGTTCGTGATCTACGCCCTGACCCTGCTCGCGGCGGGCCTGTTCATCGAGCGATTCTTCTGCCGCTACCTGTGCCCGCTCGGAGCGGCGCTCGCCATTCCCGGCAAGATCCGCATGTTCGAATGGCTCAAGCGCTGGCCGGAATGCGGCTCGCCGTGCCAGCGCTGCGCCAAGGAATGCCCGGTCCAGTCGATCCACCCGGAAGGGTTCATCAACGTCAACGAGTGCATCTATTGCATGCACTGCCAGGAACTCTACCACGACGACCAGCGCTGCCCGCACATGATCCAGGTGCGGCTCAAGCGCGAGAAGCGCGAGGCGCTTTCGTCGCCGTCAATGCGCTCGATCAAAGATGCTGGCGGCGGACCTGCTAAGCCGCTCATCACCCATCAGGGCAAGGTCGTCGGAAAGCCCGGCCAAGACCCGACCACTGCCGATGTTCCGACCACGGCTTCATGAGCAAAGGAGGCTTTTATGGCCAAGCGAGAGAACGACAAAGGATTGAGCCGGCGCGATGTGCTCGGCACGACGGCCGGCGTGGCCGTCGGCGCCAGCGGCGTCGCCGGCGGCATCACGCTGATGCAGGACGGCGCGGTGACGCCGGCCGAGGCGCAGACGAGACCCGCAGCGCCCGCAGCGCGACCCGCCGCGGCCAACAAATACGAGGTCAAGCCGGGTGAACTCGACGAATACTACGTGTTCTTTTCGAGCGGCCAGACCGGTGAGGTGCGCATTGTCGGGTTGCCGTCAATGCGCGAATTGATGCGCATCCCGGTGTTCAACCGCGACAGCGCCACCGGATGGGGCCAGACCAACGAGAGCCTCAAGGTCCTCACCGAGGGGCTGACGCCGGAATACCGCGAGTTCCTCAAGGACAGAGGCGGGATCTACATGAACGGCGACCTCCACCACCCGCATCCTTCGTTCACCGACGGCACTTATGACGGTCGCTACCTGTTCGCGAACGACAAATCGAACACGCGTGTCTGCCGCATCCGTCTCGACGTGATGAAATGCGACAAGATCGTTCAGCTGCCGAACCAGTCGACCGTGCACGGATTGCGCGTGCAGAAATATCCCAAGACGGGCTACGTGTTCTGCAACGGCGAGGACCGCGTGCCGGTCCCCAATGACGGCAAGATACTCAACGACTCCAAGCAATACTGGAGCATGTTCACGGCCGTCGACGGCGAGACCATGAAGGTCGCCTGGCAGATCCGCGTCGACGGGAATCTCGACAACGTCGACGCGGATTATCAGGGCAAATATGCGTGGTCGACCTGCTACAACTCGGAGGAAGGTGTCACGCTCGCCGAGATGATGGCGAAAGAGCAGGACTGGGTCGTCATCTTCAACCTCAAGCGCATCGAGGAGGCTGTCAAGGCCGGCAAGGCTCAGATGATCAACGGAGTGCCGGTGCTCGACGGTCGCGCCGGCTCGCCCTACACCCGCTACGTCCCGGTCGGCAACAGCCCGCATGGCATCAACACGGCGCCGGACGGCATCCACTTCGTCGCCAACGGCAAGCTGTCGCCGACCGTGACCGTGTTCGACGCACGCAAGCTCGACGACCTGTTCGACGACAAGATCAAGCCGCGCGACGTCGTGGTCGCAGAGCCGGAACTCGGGCTTGGCCCGCTGCACACCGCCTATGACGGCAAGGGCAACGCCTACACGACGCTGTTCCTCGACAGCCAGGTCTGCAAATGGAATATCGAGCTGGCCAAGCGCGCTTTCAGGGGCGAGAAGGTCAATCCGGTCGTGCAGAAGCTCGACGTGCATTACCAGCCGGGCCACAATCACACGTCCATGGGACAGACCAAGGAGGCGGATGGCAAGTGGCTGATCTCGCTCAACAAGTTTTCCAAGGACCGGTTCCTCAATGTCGGTCCGCTGAAGCCTGAGAACGACCAGCTGATCGACATCTCCGGCGATCGCATGGTGCTCGTGCATGACGGGCCGAGCTTCGCCGAGCCGCACGACGCCACCATCGTGCACCGCTCCAAGATCAACCCGGTCCATGTGTGGAAGCGCGACGACCCGTTCTTTGCCGACGCCGTCAAGCAAGCCGCCGCGGACGGGGTGACCCTCGAGGCGGATTCGAAAGTCATCCGCGACGGCAACAAGGTGCGCGTCTACATGACCTCGGCCGCGCCGGCCTTCGGCCTGGAAAGCTTCACGGTCAAGCAGAACGACGAGGTCACGGTCTTTGTAACCAACGTGGACGATGTCGAGGACCTCACGCATGGCTTCTGCATCGTCAATTACGGCATCAATTTCGAGGTCGCGCCGCAAGCAACCGCATCGGCGACGTTCAAGGCGAGCAAAGCCGGCGTCTACTGGTACTATTGCACATGGTTCTGCCACGCCATGCATATGGAGATGCAGGGGCGCATGCTGGTCGAGCCGCAGAGCGTCTGAGAGCCATGCAGGGTCAAGCGACCATGCTGCGTTGGGGCACGGCGGCGATCCTCGCTGCCGGCCTCGTCATGCCGGCCCTTGCTGCCCGCATCACCGTTCCGGCGGGCGAGGTCGACTTGCAGGCGCTGCTCGACCTCGCGTCGGACGGAGATGTGGTCGTCCTGCAGAAAGGCGAGTACCGCGCCCCCGTCACCCTTGCCCGGCGGCTTACGCTCGAAGGCGAGCCGGGGGCGGTGCTGCTCGGGCCCGGCACTGGCCATGTCGTCACCGTCTCGGCGCCGGGAGCGGTGGTGCGCGGCCTGGTGATCCGAGGCTCCGGGCGCGACCTCGAGAAGATGGATTCGGGCGTCTTCATCGCCAAGAGCGCGAGGGGAGCGCTGGTCGAGCGCAACAGGATCGAAGACAATCTTTACGGCGTCTACGTCCACGGCGCTGACGACGCGGTGGTGCGCGACAACGAGATCATCGGCATGCGCGCGGGCCGGCTCAACGAAGCCGGCAACGGCGTGTCGGTGTGGGATGCGCCCGGCGCCAAGGTCCTGGGCAACAGCGTGCGCTTCGGGCGGGACGGGATCTTCTCCGTCGCCAGCCGCAAGAACGTGTTCAGCGGCAATCGCTTCCGCGACCTGCGCTTCGCCGTGCACTACATGTACACGAACGATGGGGAGGTCAGCGACAACGTCTCGACCGGCAACACCGTCGGCTATGCCGTGATGTACTCGCACCGGCTGACGATTCGCGGCAACGTCTCGGAGGGCGACCGCGACCGCGGCTTCCTGTTCAACTTCGCCAACGGCTCGCAGATCAGCGGCAACACCGTCGTCGGCCGGGCGCAGCCGCCCGAGCGCTGGGCGGCATCGACCATGCGCGGCAGCGACGCGGGCGAGCACGGCCTGCCGCCGACGGAGCCCGCGCCGGGAGCTGCCGCAGGCACGCGCATCGGTCCCGAAAAGTGCGTGTTCATCTACAACACCAACCAGAACCGCTTCCGCGACAACTGGTTCGAAGGATGCGAAATCGGCATTCACTTCACCGCCGGCTCGGAAGGCAACGAGATCGTCGGCAACGCCTTCGTGAGCAATCGCAGCCAGGTAAAATATGTCGGCAGCCGTTATCTCGACTGGTCGAAGAACGGGCGCGGCAACTACTGGAGCGACAACCCGGCCTTCGACCTGAACGGCGACGGCATCGCCGATACCGCGTATCGCCCGAACGATCTCGTCGACCAGGTGCTATGGACCGCCCCTGCCGCCAAGGTGCTGGTCAACAGCCCCGCCGTGCAGGTGATCCGCTGGGCGCAGGCACAGTTTCCCGCCCTGCTGCCGGGCGGCGTCGTTGACAGCCGGCCGCTGATGTCCCCCCCGGTTCGCCCGCGGCTTGCGCAAGGGCGCCGCCCATGACCACCACGGTCGAGGTGCGCGATGTCGGCAAACGCTTCGGCAAGGTCGAGGCGGTGCGACACGCCGCGTTTGCGTTGCATGCGGGCGAGACGGTGGCGCTCGTCGGCCACAACGGGGCGGGCAAGACGACACTGATCAAGCTGATGCTCGGGCTGATCCGCCCGAGTGAAGGATCGGTCCGCGTGCTCGGCGACGATCCGGCGGCCGGCGAGTTCGAGGGCCGCCGCGCGATCGGCTACCTGCCCGAAAACGTCTCATTCAACGCCGCGCTCACGGGGCGCGAGACACTGACATTCTATGCCCGGCTGAAGGGCCAGCCGAAGGCGAGCGTCGCCCGCCTTCTCGATCGCGTCGGGCTGGCGCAAGCCGCGGACCGGCGCGTCGGCACCTATTCCAAGGGCATGCGCCAGCGGCTCGGTCTGGCGCAGGCCCTCCTGGGCGAGCCACGCCTCCTCCTTCTCGACGAGCCGACAACCGGCCTCGACCCGGAGCTGCGGCAATCTTTCTACCACCTTGTCGAGGAGCTGCGCGGGCGCGGCGCGACGGTGCTGCTCTCGTCGCACGCGCTCACCGAGCTCGAGGAGCGCGCCGGCCGCATGATCATCATGAACCGCGGCGTCAAGGTTGCCGACGGCAGCCTCGACGAGCTGCGCCGTCTCGCACGCCTGCCCATCCGCATCCGCCTCAAGATCGCGGACCGCGAGGCGGCGGGCGCGCAGGACTGGCTCGCGCCCCTCGGCGCGTGGCGGCCGGTCAACGGCCATGTCGTCGAGATCGAAGCTTCATCCGAAAACAAGATCGCCCTGCTGCGCCGCTTCACAGGTGACGACTCGCCGGTCGAGGATCTCGACATCGTGCCGCCGACGCTTGACGAGCTCTACGCACACTTCCTGCGCACACAGGAGGCAGCGCAATGAGAAACGTTGCCTTCGTGGCATTGAAGGAAATCCGCGAGGCGCTGAGGAACCGCTGGGTGCTCGCGACGACGCTGCTCCTCATGGCGCTCGCCCTCACGCTGACCTTCCTCGGCAGCGCGCCGACCGGCAATGTCGGCGTGCGCGCGCTCGACGTGGTGATCGTGAGCCTGTCGAGCCTCACCATCTTCCTCCTGCCTCTGATCGCGCTCCTGATCTCGCACGATGCGATCGTCGGCGAGATGGAACGCGGCACGATGCTGCTGCTCCTGAGCTATCCCGTCGCGCGCTGGCAGGTGCTCCTCGGCAAGTTCGTCGGTCATTGTGCCATCCTGGCGTTCTCGACGCTGCTTGGCTATGGCGCGGCGGCGGCAGCGCTCATGGCGACGGGGGTCGACATCGACGCGCAGAGCTGGACCGCGTTCGGCGCCATGGTGGGCTCTTCCGTCCTGCTCGGGGCGGCCTTCATCGCCATCGGCTACCTGGTCAGCGCGCTGGTGCGCGACCGCGGCACCGCCGCCGGCATCGCCATCGGCATCTGGCTGCTGTTCGTGCTGATCTACGACATGGCCCTTCTCGGGCTGCTCGTCGTCGATCAGGGCCAGACGGTCTCGGAAGGCACGCTGAATGCATTGCTCCTGCTCAACCCGACGGATGCCTACCGCCTGTTCAATCTCGCGGGCTCGGCGAATGTAAGCTCGTTCTCCGGCATGGCCGGGGTCGCCGGCAACACGGCGCTCGGCGCCCCTGCCCTGCTCGCGGCGCTCGCGGCGTGGACGCTCGCTCCTCTCGGGATCGCAGCGCTGGCTTTTTCAAGGAGAGAATTGTGAGACGGATCGCATGCTTCATTGCTGCAGCCGGCGTCCTCGCGCTGGCCGGCTGCAACGACAGCAAGACGGCGGCGATGCCCCCGCCACACGAGCTGACGCAGGCGGCGATCGGCCACTATTGCGGCATGAACCTGATGGAACATGCCGGGCCGAAGGCGCAGATTATCCTCGCCAGTCGCCGCGAGCCGGTGTGGTTCTCGTCGGCGCGCGATGCCTTCTCGTTCACGCTGCTGCCGGAGGAGGCCAAGGACGTCAGCGCCATCTACGTCTCCGACATGGGCAAGGCTGCCAGCTGGGAGGCGCCCGGCACGACGAACTGGCTCGACGCCAAGCGGGCGCTGTTCGTGATCGGCAGCCGAAAGAAAGGCGGCATGGGCGCCGACGAGACGGTGCCGTTCTCCGACCGCGGCGCCGCAGAGACGTTCGCTGCCGAGAACGGCGGACGTGTCGTGACGTTCGCCGAAGTGCCGCCCGACTATGTGCTCGGCAGCGGCGCTGCCCCTACCGGCGCGCTCGAAACCGCCGCGCCACAAACGGGCGGCCACACTCCTGCAGCGGGCAAGCACCACCATGGCCAGTGATGCCGTGCCCGCAGGTGCGCTTTCGCGCCGCCGCTTCATCCACATCAGCGCGGCGGCGTCCGGGTTGAGCCTCGTCCCGTTGACCCGCGCTGCCAAGGCCGAGGCGCAGCTCGTCACGTGGCGGGGCGCGACCCTGGGCGCGGTCGCGACGCTGCAGATTCATCATCATGACCGCGCCGCCGCCGAGCGTCTCGTCGGCCGCGCCGTCGCCGAAGCGCGGCGGCTGGAGCGGGTCTTCAGCCTGTACCGCGACGATTCGGCCCTCAGCGCATTGAACCGCCACGGGGTGCTCGCCGCGCCGCCGCCGGAGCTCGTCCAGCTTCTCGACGAATGCCGCCGTTACTGGGAGCTGACGGAGGGTGCGTTCGATCCCACCGTGCAGGCGCTATGGGTCCTCTACCGCGAGCATTTTTTGAAGCCGGACGCGGACCCGGGTGGGCCGACGCGCGGCGCCCTCGCGGAGACCCTCGCCAAGGTCGGCATGCAGCATGTTGCGAGCGGTGCGGACCGCATCCTGCTGCGGCGGCGCGGCATGGGCCTGACCCTGAACGGCATCGCGCAAGGCTATGTCACCGACCGCATCGCCGACATGCTGCGCGCCGAAGGCGTCGATCGCACCCTGGTCGACATGGGGGAGACGCGGGCGCTCGGGGCACGGCCCGACGGCCATCCCTGGCAGGTCGCCGTAACCGATTCCGATGCGCCGGAACGGCCCGCAGAGGCCCTGCAAATCGTCGACCAGGCGGTGGCCACCTCCGCGCCCGGCGGCTTCCGCTTCGATGCGGCGGGCCGTTGCAACCACCTGTTCGACCCCCGCTCCGGCGTGTCGGCCAGCCTCTACCGGAGCGTCACGGTGGTCATGCCGACGGCAACGGCGGCCGATGCCCTGTCGACCGCCTTCAGTCTGATGCCTGCAGACCGGATCAAAGCCGCTCTCCGGGCTGCGGGCGGCGGGCTCGTGCTGCTGCTCGACGCCACCGGCAAGTCGCTCGTTAAGGCCTGATTAACGCTTCGGAGGGGCGGGCCGCAATCTGCAAGCTGTTTGCGGCACGTCAAAGTAAAATCGGCCGCCTTCCGTCATAGTCCTCTCCAACACGGAAGGAGAAGACCATGACAGCGCAAGTAATCGCCACTGGACGGGGCCATCATCATCCCGGCATCCTGACCCGCATCCTCGAGGTGCTTTCGCGCCTTGAGGAGAGCCTCGACCTCGCGCGCGAGCTCCGCAGGCGTAGCCCGGAAGACGCTCGCCACCTCCTCATCGAGCGGGGTCTCATCGCGAGGTGAGGCTGTCGCGCGGAAATCGGTGATGCAGTGACGGGGAGAGGACAATGTCGACCACTCAGACGATCACCACCGGCCCGGGCTTTCTCAGTCGCGTGCTGGCGGCCATATCCGGGATACGCGAGAACCTGGAACTCGCCTACGAGATCGGGCGATCCGACCCGGACACGGCACGCCGCATCCTCGAGGAACGTGGCCTCATTGATGGCCCGCACTGGCAGGTTCCGGCCCGCGCGCGGCCTGCCGTGCGCCTCCTTTACTGGTTGATGCGCAGCCTCAGCCTCGACCCGACCAAGGTGATGGCGGCCGAACCGCAGCTGATGCGCGCGATGCAGCGCACCTGCATGGCATGTGGGGCGCGATCCCGATGTGAGCAGGCATTCGAACGCGGCCAGTCGCGCAGCACCTACCAGGATTTCTGCCCGAACGCCGCACAACTTGACGCGCTGCGCCTCAAGGGCGTGGCTGCCTGACAATCCGTGCCCGCGCATGAGCTGTGCCATCGTGCTTGATCCGCAGGGCCGCCGCCACGTGCTCGAAGGAGCCGAGGGCTGGCGGCTCATGGAGATCATCCGGGACTGGGGGCTGCCGATCGGATGCGCGTGCGGCGGCGCGGCCTCCTGCGGCATGTGCAACGTCGAGGTCGCGCCGTCATGGCGCGAGCGCCTGCCACCGCGTTCCGAGGACGAGGAGAGCAAGCTCGACGAGCTCGCCTTCGTCACGCCCGATACGCGCCTCGCCTGCCAGATTCTCTGGCGCGATGAGCTGGACGGGCTCGAAGTGAAGCTGCCCGAGCGGGCCGACGGATAGGCTGGGAGACGACCGCAGCGCCGCGTCCTGAGCGGCGCGCTCATGCTCAAGCCCCTGCGACGCCTCCCCTCCTCGGCTGCCCGCCTGTCATCGTCGCCTGAAACCGCGCCGGTGGGTGCGCCTCGGCTGCCCCTCGCCGCCATGCTTCGCCTCGGCGATGGCGAGCAGCCCGGGCAGATCGGCCACGGCAAGGTGCTGCCGGCCCCGTTCGATCAACCCTAGCTTCTGCCACGCACCGAGCGTACGGCTCACGGTGTGCAACGTGCTGCCGGTCATGTCGGCGATATCCTGCTGCGTCACCGGGAACGGTACCTCGACGAGTTGGCCGACCGGCTGGCCGATCTTGCGCACAAGCCGGGCGACGGCGAGCGCGATGCGCTGCTCGACGGGCTCGTTGCAAAGCTCGCTCAGACGGCTTTCGGCCTCGCGAAGCCGCTCCTGCAAAGCCGCGATGGCGTTGAGCGCCAGCTCCGGGTATTTGCGCAACATCGCACCGATGACGCGCGCCGGCCACTGCAGCTCGATTCCATCCGTAACGGCCAGGGCGTCGACGGGATAGCGGCCGGCGCCGAGCAGCGCCGGCGTGCCGAACGGCTCGCCGGGACCCACATAGCGCACGATCACGCGCGTGCCGTTCGGCGTCGTCTGGACGAGCTTGGCGAATCCTTCGGTCAGGACGTGAACCGCGCTGGCCGCGCCGCCTTCGCGGAATATGACAGCATCCTTTTCGACGCGGCGTTTCTGCGCCTCGGCCAAGAGTTCGTGGAGCCCCTCATCGTTGAGCCCCGCGAAAAATCCTATGGGGCGCAGCTCAGCTAGATCAGGAGACACGATAAACGCCTGCCGTGCACATGCGACTGCAGCGCTCGGGCTGCTGACCTAGCCGGTGCATAGCTGGGCCCGCCGCGCAAGACCTTGATCGAGCGCAATCGGTGGAACCGCTTACATCGGCGGCGATTCATCCTGCAAACGGCCAGCGCCTCTCCGTCGCCGCGTCCGACGCTCAGACGGCCGGACTGTGAGTGCGACCAGGAGGCGCTCGGTGCGCATCGAAGGCGGCGGCAACGCTGCGCACGAGACTTCGTGCTTCGGGATTGACTTCGACCACCGCCCCATCGAACCGGATCAGCCCGTCGCGAGTTAACGCGCGAAGCGCGGGCAGCGCATCCGCGACGGCGTCGGAAGCGACGGCGTGGGCCTCGCAGACCTTGCCCAGGTCGACGCGGAAGTCGCACATGAGACGCTCGATCAGGTCGGCCCTGAGCCGGTCGTCGCGCGTGAGCGCGTAGCCGCGGGCGACGGGCAGTTCGCCACGCCGCACGCGCTCGGCGTAGCGGCCAAGCACCACCTCGTTCTGCACATAGCCTTGCGGCAGCCGGCCGATCGCCGACGCGCCGAACCCGATGAGCACGTCGGACCGGTCCGTCGTGTAACCCTGGAAATTGCGGCGCAAGCCGCCGCTTTCCTGCGCCGCCGCCATCTTGTCCGAAGGCAGCGCGTAATGATCCAGACCGATCCGGTGATAGCCCCTGCCCTGGAGCATTGCGGCAATCGCCTCGGCCTGTTCGTGGCGGGCTTGCGCGTCGGGCAGCGCCGCCGCATCGATCCTGCGCTGATGCTTCTTGAAGCCCGGCACGTGCGCATAGCCGAACACCGACAGCCGGTCGGGCCGCAGCGCGAGGCAGCGTTCGACGGTTTCGCGGCACGATGCGACCGTCTGATGCGGCAGGCCGTAGATCAGATCGAAATTGACCGCCCTGATGCCGGCCCTGCGGAGCCCCTCCACCGCCGCGGCGGTCTGCTCGAAGCTCTGGACGCGGTTGATTGCCTTCTGCACGACGCCATCGAAGCTCTGCACGCCGAGACTCGCGCGGGTGACGCCCGCCTCGGCAAGCGCCGTGACCATCGCGGCCGTCAAGGTGCGCGGATCGATCTCGACGGCGACCTCGGCGTCGGTGGCAACGGCAAATTCCCGGCGCAACAGTCCGGCAAGCCTCACAAAGTCGTCCGGATGCAGGATCGTCGGCGTGCCGCCACCGAAATGGATGTGTGCGGTCGGCAACCTGGCGCCCGCGGCGTCCGCGACGAGGGTGATCTCGCGACGCAGCGCGGCCAGATAACCGATGATGGGGTCGTCCCGGCGCGCCACCGTCGTGTGACAGCCGCAATACCAGCACATCGAGCGGCAAAACGGCACATGCAGGTAGAGCGAGGCCTCGCCACCCCCATGAGGCAGGTCTGCCAGCGATTGCCGGTAGCGGGCGTCCGTCACCTCCGGGCCGAAATGCGGCGACGGCGGATAGCTGGTGTAGCGGGGCAGCCGCTGCCCGGCGTAACGCGCCAGGATTTCGGGACGCATAGGTGGTGATCTCCCGGGACGTGGTCAGGTGCTCGATGTGAGTCCTCCCGGCTGTCTTGCCGCCTCTTTGCGGCTGCGGCTTTGCGCCAGCGCAAACGGCCGTCACGGCAACCGTGGGCTTGGCAGCCGCACGGATCCCAGCCATGGACCCGGCGCCAAGGTTGTGCATCCGCGGCGGCACGCGCTAAGCATGCCATATGGCCGGCCGGAGGCAGAATTGAACGAAAAATCCCCAGCTCGGGAGCGAACGGGGCTGGAAGACGTCAGCGCCGACCTGCTGCTCGCGGCAGTCAGCGACGCCGCCATTTTCATGCTCGACGCCGAAGGCCATGTCGCCACCTGGAACACGGGCGCGGAGCGCATTTACGGCTGGTCATCCAGCGAGATCGTCGGGCGACACATGTCCACCTTCTACACCCCCGAGGATGTCGCGGCCGCAAAGCCCGACGGGGTTCTCGAGACGGTGCGCCTGACGGGGCGCTACCAGGAGGACGGCATTCGTGTGCGCAAGGACGGGGCGCGCTTCGCGGCCTCGGTGAGCGTCACGCTGTTGCAGGACGAGGAGGGGCGCCTGCGTGGCTTCGCCCAGGTCGCCCGCGACGTGAGCGAACGCATGGCGGCGGAGGAGGCGCTCAAGGCGCGCGAGGCGCATCTCCGCTCGATCCTGGACACCGTGCCGGACGCAATGGTCGTGATCGACGAGCAGGCCCGCATCCAGTCGTTCAGCGTGGCGGCCGAACGACTGTTCGGCTATCGGTCGGCCGAGGCGATCGGCCAGAATGTCAAGATCCTGATGCCGTCCCCCTACCAGGAGCAGCATGACGGATACATGCAGCGCTATCTCGCGACCGGCGAGCGCCGAATCATCGGCATCGGCCGCGTGGTCGTCGGGCTGCGCAAGGACGGCTCGACCTTCCCCATGGAACTCGCGGTCGGCGAGATGCGCTCGCAGGCAGGACGCTACTTCACAGGCTTTGTCCGCGACCTGACGGAACGGCAGAACACGGAGGCCCGGCTCCAGGAGCTGCAGTCGGAGCTGGTGCATATGTCGCGCTTCACCGCGCTCGGCGAGATGGCCTCGACGCTGGCGCACGAGATCAACCAGCCGCTGACCGCGATCAGCAATTACCTCAAGGGCTGCCGCCGTCTGCTGGAGCAAAGCGCCGACCCGAATGCAAGCCTGCTGCGTCAGGGCGTAACGCAGGCCGCCGAGCAGGCGCTGCGCGCCGGCCAGGTGATCCGCCATCTGCGCGAGTTCGTGGCGCGCGGCGAAAGCGAGCGGCGCGTCGAGAACCTGCCCAAGCTGATCCAGGAAGCGAGCGCGCTCGCGCTCGTCGGCGCCAAGGAGAAGGGCGTGCGTGTCACCTATCGCTTCGAGCCCGGCGCCGATCTCGTCATCGCCGACCGCATCCAGATCCAGCAGGTGCTGCTCAATCTGATCCGCAACGCCATCGAAGCGATGCAGGATGCGCCGAGGCGGGAGCTCGTGATCGCCACGGCGACGCGCGGCGAGGATGGGCTGATCGAGGTCAGCGTGTCCGACACCGGGACAGGGCTCGCGCCGGAAGTCGCCAGGC
Organism: Beijerinckiaceae bacterium; assembly: GCA_036556825.1. GTDB lineage: Bacteria > Pseudomonadota > Alphaproteobacteria > Rhizobiales > Beijerinckiaceae > JAJKJG01. The sequence goes on along the minus strand of DATBIR010000218.1, from coordinate 27,848 downwards.
AGCTGTTCCAGCCGTTCGTGACGACCAAGAAGCACGGCATGGGCGTCGGGTTGTCGATCTGCCGCACGATCGTCGAGGCGCATGGCGGCCGTATCGCGGCGAATTCCGAGCCAGGCCGCGGCACCACGTTCAGCTTCACGCTGCGGGCCGTGAAGGAGGAGGAATTGGCGCATGGCGAATGAGGCGGTCATCCACGTGGTCGACGACGATGTCGATGTGCGCCACTCTCTGTCCTTTCTGCTCGCCACGGCCGGTTTGCCCGTGCGCCTGCACGAATCCGCAACGGCCTTCCTGAACGCCGTCAAGGATCCCCCGTCCGGCTGCATCCTGACCGACGTGCGTATGCCAGGCGTCGACGGGATCGAGCTCTTGCGGCGCCTGCGCGAACGCGGCTTCTCCCTTCCGGTGATCGTCATGACCGGGCATGCCGACGTGCCGCTTGCGGTGGAGGCCATGAAGCAGGGCGCCACCGACTTCATCGAAAAGCCGTTCGACGACGACCTGCTGATCGGTGCCATCCGGTCCGCCCTCGAGGTGCAGGGGCGGGCTGCCGAACGCAATCAACAGACCGCCGCCATCCAGGCCCGCTTCGCCTCGCTGTCCGAGCGCGAACGGCAGGTGCTCGCGGCGCTGGTCGCCGGAAAGCCCAACAAGGTCATGGCCCATGACCTCGGCATCAGTCCACGCACCGTCGAGATCTACCGGGCCAATGTGATGAGCAAGATGCAGGCGGGCAGCCTGTCCGAGCTGGTGCGCATGGCCCTGCAAATCGGCGACGCGGCGACCGGAGGCCCCTAGGAACGGCTCTGCTCCCTCCTCAACTCGCATGATCTTTTCGTCGACGTGCCACCGTCGCAATCATGCAACCCAAGGACAATTGCTGATCGGCAGGCCGCCGGCCTTTGAGGCAGGTCAAGCCGGCGACGCGGCGGACACGATAAGAGTCCGAGCCTGACGTTTCTATGGACCCAGGTTTTTTGCTATGTCCCCTTCCGCGGGAACCGTGATCGTCGTCGACGACGATGCGGCGGTTCGACATGCCTTGCAGTTTGCGCTCGAGCTCGAAGGCTTCGATGTGCATACGTATGAAAGCGGCCCCGAGATGCTGGCCGAAGCGGCTCTGGCTTCGCACGGCTGCCTCGTGGTCGACCAATATATGCCCGGGATGACCGGCATCGAGCTCGTCGACCAGCTTCGCGAACGCTGCCCAGAAATTCCCGCCATCCTGATCACCGCAAAAGCGAGCGATCGCCTCCGGCTGGCAGCCGCCTCGAGCGGCATCAGGCAAGTGCTCGAGAAGCCGCTCCAGGACGGCGCCCTTTTCGACAGTATCAACAAAGCGTTAGCCGGCGCGCCCTGGCCGCGCCGAGGCGACCTAGGGGAAATCCCTTAGGCAATGCATCTGAATTTTCGGCGGCGCCGCGCGGGCGTACTGATGGGTCGACTTCAGCGACTTGCTCAGGAGGGTCCGATGCAGACCGCGCCAGCCACCGCCGCTCCGGTTCGCGCCGAGGCCATCCGTTTTCCGGTCGCACCGATCACCCGGCCGGCCCGCGACACCGCCAATCCAGCCCTGGGAGCCACCCGCCACCTCGGCAAGGACGAGGAAGTCTTCGGCGAGGGGGACCGGGCGGCGTATTTCTACAAGGTCGTCTCCGGCGCCGTGCGCACCAGCAAGCTGCTCAGCGACGGCCGCCGGCAGATCGATGCCTTCCATCTTGCGGGCGACATCTTCGGCATCGAGGCGGGCGAGGAGCACCGCTTCTCGGCCGAGGCGGTCGGCGACGCGGCCGTGGTCGTCTACCGGCGCCGTGCCCTCGATAACCTTGCCTCCCAGGACGGCGCTTTCGCGCGCGAGATCGTTGCCGCCATGATGCGGTCCCTGGAGCGGGCGCAGGAGCACATGCTGCTGCTCGGGCGCAAGTCGGCTCTCGAGAAGATTGCCAGCTTCCTGCTCGACATGGCCGAACGCGCCGGGGACCTCGCGATCGAGCTGCCGATGTCGCGCACGGACATCGCCGACCATCTCGGCCTCACGATCGAAACCGTATCGCGCTCCCTCACCGAGCTCGACCGGAAGGGGCTGATCTCCCTCCCCGCCCAGCGCCGCACCATCAAACTGCGCGACAAGGGCGCGCTGGAGCAGCTGCGCTCCTAGAGCATGATCCGGCGAAGTGGATAACCGCTTCGCCGAAAAAGATCATGCGATTCAAGGAGAAGAAGAGCAGGATCGATTCAATCCGAAGCGATCCTGCTCCTAGTCATCCGCAGCACGGCGCACTCGCCCCCACCTGCCGCCGGCTCGGGAGGTGCGTCATGCGAGCTGATCGCGGTGCTCGCTTACGAAGTGTCGCAGAGCGATGAACAGCTCCTTGACGCGGCGGCGGTCATGTCGCTTCAGCGCGGCGCGGAGATCGTCCACGATCATGCTCCGGATGACAGTGGCACCGCCCTCCTGATGCAGCAGGTACTGCGCCAGGGCGGCGGCGGCGACGTCGCTCATATGCTCGTGCTCGCCGATCGCCGTAACCTCGGCCTCGTCGAGCCCGCACAGCGCGATGCAGTCCTCCCGCGTGATGTTCATGGTGCCCTCCTCTCGCTGACCGCGGCACGTGGTCGGCACGGGGCAAGAGCGCGCCTCGTCGCGGCGCGTGCCATCCGGCGGCAGAGATCCGCCTCCGTCTGCGTGCCGGCCGATCTTCCAGGGCTTGCGCGCAGGCGTCAACACGGTGATCCGGCGGGATCGATGCTCTCGATACGCCGTGGGCTGGCACGACCCTGTGCGGGACCCCGCCGCCAGCTCGGAGCGCATATCGGCGCGGCGCCCGACCTGCAACGCCACCCAACAGGCAATCACACCAGTTCGGGCGCGGCGGCCGCGGTTGCACGTCCATGCCGTGCCGTTGTGGTCGGCGAGCGGTAGACCAGCACCGGAACTGAGGAGTGGGTCAGCACCTTCGTCGTCTCGCTGCCGAGAACGAGGGCAGAGATCCCGCGCCGCCCATGCGACGCCATGACAATCAGATCACAGCCCTTGTTCTCGGCGGCGGCGATGATGGCCCGGTAAGGGTGGTCCTCCTTCACGTGGATCGTGTCCGCGACGACCCTTTCGCCGGCCGCAATCGCCGCCGCCGACGCCAGGATGCGGGCGGCGCGTTCGCCCGTGTGGCGCCGGTATTCATCGGGCGTGTCCTCCAGCTGGCCCACATCCAGCGAGAATAGGTGAAACGGCTCGGTTGCGGTCAGCAACGAGACCTTGGCGCCCACGGCCTTCGCGAGCCTCACGCCATAGGTGACTGCCTCGCTGCAGAGGGCGCTCCCGTCGGTCGGAATCAGGATATGATTGTACATGGCGTCCTCCCGTCGAACACGTGGATGATATTCCGCCGAGCCTCACGCCAGCATCATTCGCTCTCCGGCGCTTTGCGCTGGATCAAGACCCGGCCGCAGCGGGCGCCGGTGCAAGCCGATTGCCGACCGGCCGGCGCATCCGTGACCACGCGTCGGCCTCCGGCGGGACAGAGATGCGCCCGCGGCACGTTCAGTGATCCCGCCTGATGGGCGGCTCGATAGGAGCGTCAATCTCGGGTAGCCTCGTCACTGCCGAACCTTCCCCCGCGCACGGTTCGGCCGGAGACACGCATGCGCGCGATGGTGCTCGAGCAGGTCGCGACCCCGCTCCGCATGGAAGAGCGGCCCACGCCCGATCCCGGGCCGGGGCAAATTCGCGTGCGGGTCGAAGCCTGCGCGGTTTGCCGCACCGACCTGCATGTGGTCGATGGCGACCTGCCGCACCCCAAGCTGCCGCTGGTCCCGGGCCACGAGATCGTCGGTCTCGTGGCCGCCGTCGGCGCGGGCACGGCCGGTCTGGACCTCGGCGAGCGCGTGGGCATACCGTGGCTCGGGCATACCTGCGGGCGCTGCCCCTATTGCGCTTCCGGTCGCGAAAACCTCTGCGACGAGCCGCTCTTCACCGGATACACCCGCGACGGCGGCTTCGCCACGCAGGCCGTCGCCGACGCAGCTTATGTCTTTCCCCTCGCCGGTATGGACGACGCCGTCGCCGCCGCCCCCCTGATGTGCGCGGGGCTGATCGGCTGGCGTTGCCTGGTCGCCGCCGGCGACGCCCAGGCCATCGGCATCTACGGCTTCGGCGCGGCGGCGCATATCGTGGCGCAGGTCTGCCGCTGGCAGGGGCAGCGGGTCCACGCCTTCACGCGGCCGGGCGACGACGCCGCGCAGGATTTTGCGCGCAGCTTAGGGGCCGCCTGGGCCGGCGGCTCGGACGAGACTGCGCCCGAGCCGCTCGATGCAGCCATCATCTTCGCTCCCATCGGTGCGCTGGTGCCGACCGCCCTGCGCAACGTCAGAAAAGGGGGCCGCGTCGTGTGCGGCGGCATCCACATGAGCGATATCCCGAGCTTCCCCTATCGTATCCTCTGGGAGGAGCGCCAGATCGTGTCGGTCGCCAATCTCACGCGTCAGGACGCCATCGATTTTCTCGCGATCGCGCCGAAGGCCGGCGTGAGGACCGAGACGACAACCTATGGGCTCGCCGACGCAAACGCCGCGCTCGACGACCTGCGCGCCGGCCGCCTGCAGGGGGCCGCGGTCCTGATCCCTTAAGGATATGCCGGCTGGCTGTTTGACCTCGATCAAAGCACGGCCGGCGCAGGCAGCCATTCTGCGGATGTGGCCGGAAACGGGAGACGTGCCGTGCTGATCGCAAATGTGAAGAGCATCCTGATCGGTTTTGCCCAGGATGAGCAACGCCTGTCATCGGCTTTGGCCTACGGACTGGCACTCGCCGCGCATGCCCGCGCCCACGTCACCATCCAGGCGCTGTCGCTCCGAGTGAACGCGCCGTATTCGCCGATCGGGGATATCGCCTCGACTCTCGCCGCGGCCGAGAACAAGAGGCGTCACGCGACCGCGGAGGCGGTTGTCGAAAAGGCCCGCCAGGATGCTCTCGCCCTGGGCGTGCCCTGCACCGCGGATGCGCCGCAGCTGCCCTACGATGAACTGACCTTCGCTTTCGCGACCTGGGCGCGGGTCCATGATTTCACGGTGCTCGACGCGGATTCCGAACTGCTCTCGCTCACGGAGGGCGTTCTTCATCAGGCGCTGTTCGAGAGCGGGCGGCCGGTGATCGTCGTGCCGCGCACGGCCGACCGCTTCGCATGCAAACGAATGCTGGTCGCCTGGGACGGGAGCGCCAAGGCGGCGCGCGCCGTCAACGACGCGCTGCCATTCCTGCGCGCCGCCGACGGCGTGGAGATCGTGAGCGTCGCCGGAGAGAAAGACCTTTCCCGCTCGATTCCGGGAGCCGATCTTGCTCCACAGCTGGAGCGTCACGGCGTCGAGGTCGTGGTCAAGAACATGGTGGCGCAGGACGGCGACGTGGCCGAAGCCCTGCGGCAGGAAGCGCACGCGTTCGGCGCGGACATGATCGTGATGGGGGCATTCGTGCATTCCCGCCTGCGCGAGCTGATGTTCGGTGGCGTCACCCGCTCCATGCTCGGACAATCGTCCATCCCGCTTTTCCTCTCGCACTGAACAGGAGATCGCCGTGACCACCACGACAGGCTTCGGCGGCCAGCCGCACCGCCAGGCTGCCGATGACAAGAACGGCGCCACGCTCTCGCGCATCGTCCTGCACCTGGCCCGCAGCCACGGCTTCCCGCAAGGAAGCGAAGCGCACGGATACGAGATCGTGGCTCCGCTCGCCCCTTCGGGCCGGCTTGACGCCGAGGCATGGAAGGACGTGCGCACGCGCTGCACGGTGCGCCGCATCTGGGGCGCGGAGCCCGACCGCCGCGGCGTTCTCGTGCATCGCGCCGGCGGAGCCGAAGGCGCCACCTGGCTGATCGATTACGACCGCACCACCCATGCGGATGACGAGGCCGGCTACCGCCTCGGCAGCCACACCTTCGTCGAAGGTGAATACGTCTCGATTCGGGACGAGGACGGCGACCTGCACACATTCAAGGTCGCGAGCGTGCGTCCGCTCTGACTCGCGGGCGCCGCCGACTTCGCGACGGCCATGATCGCGTACTACCAGGAGGGAGGGCACCGTGGCGACTCTCGTGGGCACCAGGCTAAACGACAGGCTCCGCGGCACCGCATCGGCGGACACGCTGTTCGGCGACAGCAGGTTCACGCTGCTCAGCGGCGTTGCCGGCCACGACTTCCTGGATGGAGAAGCGGGCGACGACGTGATCCAAGGCGATGCGGCGCGGCTCGGGGGCACGGCGCGCGGCGGCCACGACACGCTGCAGGGGGGGCTCGGGGATGATCGTCTCTATGGCGACGCCGTCACGCTGACCGATGCAGCGCGGGGCGGGAATGACTTCGTGGCAGGAGAGCACGGCAACGATGTGCTCCATGGCGACGCCTTGCAGCTCAAGCGGACGAGCCGCGGCGGCGACGACCGGCTCGACGGCGGTAGCGGTGCCGACGTCGTCTCCGGCGACGGATACGCCCTCGCCGACAACGCGAACGGGGGCAACGATTACGTCTCCGGCGGCGGAAGTCACGACCTGGTCTATGGCGACGCCTCGCGGGTCCTGAAGAACGGCGCGGCCGGCGGCGACGACGTCGTCCTCGGCGGGGACGGCAAGGATCGCGTCCATGGCGACGCCGAAGCGCTCTTCAACGCGGCTGCCGGCGGTGACGACCTGGTGCGCGGCGGTGCCGATCTTGACTTCCTCATGGGCGATGCGGCCGCCATGAGTTCCAATGCAGCGGGCGGGAATGACCGCCTGTTCGGCGACGACGGCGACGACAGAATGTATGGCGATGCGATCTCCATGCTCGGCGCCACCCGCGGCGGGAACGACCGCCTCGACGGCGGCAACGGCAACGACCTCCTGTATGGCGACGCGCGCCAGTTCTCGAGCCTCGCGCATGGCGGCAATGACCGCCTCGCCGGCGGGGCGGGCAACGATCTTATCTACGGCGATGCCGCGATCTTCGGCTCGCGCGCGCAAGGCGGCGACGATCGGCTGAACGGCGGCACCGGAGATGACACGCTGTTCGGCGGCGGCGGCCATGATCTGTTCAGCTTCTCGGCGAGCAGCGGCCACGACACGGTCCGCGATTTCGACCCGGCGAGCCTCGGCGGCGCGAACGCTCCGGATACCATCGATCTGCGCGGCCTCGGATTCGCAAGCTTCGGCGACGTTCTTGTCGCGACGAACGACAACGGCAGCGGCTTTGCCGTCATCACGCTGTCGGCCGGCAACGACATCACGCTCAACGGCGTCGCCAAGGCGGACCTTACCGCCCCCGACTTCCTGTTCTGAGGCGGTGACCGGCGCCCGCAGCCCACGCCTCCAACCCGGGCCTGTTGGCAGCCCACGCCGGCGGCAGCCAGCCACAGCAAGCGGAAAGGTTCCGTCACGTAAGCAGCGCGAGCGTCAAGGGGCTCGCCGGAAAACAAGTTTCATGGGCGCTCCCCTGCCCGCTCCACTTCCGCAACCCGCTTAACGGTTGCGATGAAGCTGTCAGGATTGAGTGAGATCGAGTCGATGCCCTCGCGCACGAGGAAGGCGGCGAAGTCCGGGTAATTGCTTGGAGCCTGCCCGCAAATCCCCACCTTCGTGCCGCATGCCTTCGCCTTGTGGATCACGTCGCGGATCATTGACTTCACGGCAGCGTCGCGTTCGTCGAACAGGTTCGCAAGTTCCGAGGCGTCACGATCGACACCGAGAATGAGCTGCGTCAGGTCGTTGGAACCGATCGAGAACCCGTCAAAGCGTTTGGCGAACTCCTCGGCCAGGATCACGTTCGACGGTATCTCGCACATGACGTAGAGCTGGAGGCCGGCCTCGCCGCGCCTGAGGCCGTTCTCGGCCATGACCGCGAGAACCTTGTCAGCCTCATCCGGGGTGCGGCAGAACGGTACCATCACGACAACGTTGTCGAGCCCGATCTCGTCGCGCGCCTTGCGGACCGCCCGGCATTCGAGGGCGAAGCCATCGCGATAGCGCTCGCTGTAATAGCGCGAGGCCCCACGCAGGCCGAGCATCGGGTTTTCCTCGTGCGGCTCGAATTCCGCGCCGCCGATCAGATGGGCATATTCGTTGCTCTTGAAGTCGCTGAGACGCACGATCACCGGATGCGGGTGAAACGGGGCGGCAATTTTGGCGATGCCGCGTGCGAGAACGTCGGCGAAATAGTCGCCCTTGTCCGCGTAGCCGCGCGTCAGCTCTTCGATCCGCCGACGCGCGGCCTGGTCGCGCAGCCCGTCGAAATGCACCAGCGCCATGGGGTGAATCTTGATGATGTTGCTGATGATGAACTCCATGCGGGCCAGACCGACCCCCTTCGAGGGCAGCCGCCACCACTGGAACGCCGCGGCGGGCGTGCCGATGTTGACCAGCATGGTCGTCCTGGTCGCGGGCAGGTCACCAAGATCCACCTCGGCCTTCTCGAACGGCAGCAGGCCGTCGTAGACGTGCCCCTCCTCCCCTTCCGCGCATGACAGCGTGACCTCCTGGCCGTCATGCAGGATGCGGGTCGCGTCGAGGGCGCCGACAATGGCGGGAACACCGAGTTCACGGCTGACGATCGCCGCATGGCTTGTCGTCCCGCCATGGTCCGTGATGATGCCCACCGCCTTTTTCATGATCGGCACCCAGTCCGGGTCGGTCGTGTCGGTCAGGAGAATGGAGCCTTCCCGAAACCGTCCGATCTGCGCCGGGTCGCGGATCAGGCAGACTTGTCCGCTGGCGATGGCCTCGCCGATCGCCGCGCCACTGACCAGCAGCCGGCCCTTGCTCTTCAGACGGTAGGTGATCAAGGACGTTGGGCGCCGCGCCGACTGGACCGTCTCGGGTCGCGCCTGCACGACGTAGAGCGTGCCGTCCTCGCCGTCCTTGGCCCATTCCATGTCCATGGGCCGTCCATAGTGCCGTTCGATCGCCACGGCCCAGCGGGCCAGTTCGAGGACCTCACGATCCGACAATACGAAGCTCTGACGCTCGCGGCGCGTCGCGTTGACATTGCGAGTGCGGGCGCTGCCGCCCTCGGAATAGACGAGCTTTCGCTCCTTGGCCCCGAGGGTCTTTTCGATGATCGGCGTAAAGCGCGAATCGGCGAGCGGCGCCTTGAACACGAGATACTTGTCCGGATTGACGGTGCCCTGAACGATGTTTTCGCCGAGGCCCCATGCGGCGCTGATCACGACCACGCCGGGAAAGCCCGTCTCGGTGTCGATCGAGAACATCACACCCGAGCCCGCCTTGTCGGCGCGCACCATTCGCTGCACCCCGATGGACAACGCCACCTGGGCGTGATCGAACCCCTTCGCGTCGCGATAGCTGATGGCGCGGTCGGTGAACAGTGACGCGTAACAGCGGCGGCAGCTCTCGAGCAGGGCCCGCTCACCGCGCACGTTCAGGAAGGTCTCCTGCTGGCCGGCGAAGCTGGCATCCGGCAGATCCTCGGCGGTGGCGCTGCTGCGCACGGCAACCGCCACATCCCGCATGTCCGCCTTGCGCGACAGCTCGCGGTAAGCGGCGCGAATTTCAGCAGCGACCTCGTCGGGAAACTCGCCATCGAGGAAAAGCTGGCGAATGGCAGCCCCGGCTTCGGCCAGGGAGGTCTTGCCCTGCTTGAGGGCGGCCAGCTTGTCGGCGAGCTTCGTCGCAATGCCGTTGGCCGAGATGTAGTTGCGGTACGCGTCAGCTGTCGTGGCGAAGCCGGCCGGGACACGGACGCCTTCACTGTCGAGATGACGCATCATCTCGCCGAGCGAGGCATTCTTGCCGCCAACCCGTCCGACATCGGCCACGCCGACCGCCGCAAGCGGGACCACATAAGCTATCGAATGCGCAGGGATAGCTGGCGTGTCGGCGTACAACGCACCCTGCGGCCATGCCGCCGCCTGGACCGCGGTCGTCGCCGCAGCCACGGGTTTGACGGATGCCTCAGGCGGGGTCGTCGGGGGCGTGGTCGTGTTGCCGGGTTTGAGCATAGAGCTGCTCCACGTCTGCCTTGCTGCATAATTGCGTGCCCGGCCTCAGCGTCGCCGCGGTCCCGGCCGCCACGCCATATGCAAACGCGTCTTCGGGCGCGGCTCCTTGATCCAGCGCAAAAGTCATTGCTCCGACGAAACTATCGCCGGAGCCCACGGTACTCCTGACGACGACGTGCGGTGGCCTGAGCCGCAACACGCCGCCGTTGGTGGCGAGGAGCGCGCCCTCACCTCCCATCGTGACGGCAAGGAGACGTACGGCGCCGGAGCGCACGATGTCGATCGCCGCGTTGTCCTGGTCCGCAGCGCTCTCGAGCTTGCGCCCGACCAGCTTCTGAAACTCTCCGAGACTCGGCTTGACCAGTTCCAACCCACCTCTCGCGAGCGTCTTGCGCAGGGCTTCTCCCGAGGTATCGAGCACGACCTTGGCGCCCCCTCTCGCCGCACGATCTGCGGCCAGGCAGTAGAATTCATCGGGAACTCCGCGCGGCAGGCTGCCGCTGAGCACGACGTAGCCGGCATCGATGTCTCCGAGCGCTTCCAGGCAACTCCGCCACTCGCTTTCAGTGACCAACGGGCCGTCGGGCACGAAGCGGTATTCGAGCCCGCGCGAGCGCTCGAACACCGAATGGCTGATGCGCGTGTGGTCGGCAATCGGCACACTGCGGCGCGGCAGCGCACGGCGATCGAGCAGGTCGTCAAGCACGGTGCCGGTCGCGCCGCCCGCCATGTAGATGGCGAGTGCTTCGCCGCCGAGCTCCTGGACGACGCGCGCGACGTTGACGCCACCGCCACCGGGGTCATAGCGTTCGTTCGTCGTGCGGATCTTGCGGATTGGGCGGACGGTTTCGGCCTCGCTGGCGCCATCGATAGCCGGGTTCGGCGTGAGGGTGACGATCGGCATCAGCAGCTCCGTTGCGGAAAACGCGAAACCCCGCGCCCAGAGTGGATCAATTCAGGCTGAATCGATCCCGCTCTGTTCGAGCCGCATGTCGTTTTCGGCGAAGCAGTATCGACTTCCCCGGATCATGCTCCAGGAGGACGCGGGGTGTCGGGAACTATGCTGCTGGACGCTCAGTGTGACAACAGACAACATTTCGGGCAATGCTTCAGGAGATCGGCGGTGACGCCGCCGAACACCCATTCGCGCAAGCGGGAATGGCCGTAACCGCCGGCGACGACGAGATCAGCCGCGTCCTGCTCGGCGACGAGGATCAGCTCATCGGCATCGGAAGCTTCGCGGCGGGTCCGCGTCTCGGCCTTCGCCGCCACTCCGTGACGCCTGAGATGCGCCGCCACGTCGCCGACCCGGCTCGCCGCGGCCTCAAGGTCGTCCTCGGTGGCAACCTCGACGACGTGCACGGCCGCGGCGCGCACCAGAAGCGGCAGGGCGTCCCAGACGGCGCGGCGAGCTTCGCGGGTGTCCTTCCACGCCACGACGATGCGCTCGGCGCGCAGCGCCTCGGCGCCCGGTGGCACGACGAGGAGCGGCCGCCCCGCCCGCATCAGCAAGTCGCCGGGATCCGCCGAGCGGTAGACGCCCTCCCGCAAGCGCGAAAGGTCGCGTCCGATCACGATCAGATCAGCCGATCGGGCCTCACGGGCGAGCGCCTGCACCGGCGTCTCCACGGCACTTCGCCACTCGGACAGGAGTTCTGTCGGGCACAGGGTGGCGAAGCGATCGCGCGCGGCTTGCAGGTCCGAGCGGATCTGCTCGTCTTCGGCCTCCATGATTTCGCCGACGAAGGCGACACCGCCATACACGTCGACCGGCGGAGGCTGAGGGGATTCTGCAGCCATGCCGACAAGCATGGCGCCGAACCGGCGCGCAAGATCGACGGCTAAAGCGATGCGGCCGTCCGAGGCGGTGCTGCGGGCTTCGACGTGGACCAGCAGCGAGGCATAGCGGGGTCGCGACCGGTCGGCATCGACGCGGCTGGAGCCGGCCTGTGCAAGCGATGGTGAAACCAGCTCGTTGACGCCCATGGGGAGCTCCTTTCCCGGATCGTTGACCGCGCTGCGCCACGGCTGCGGGGTGAAATCGGTGACGTGCCTGGCCGCGCTTCATCGACACGCGGCGGCAAGCAACTCACTCCGCTGCGGCGGGCAGACGATAGAGGTTTTCCTTCACGGCCCTGACGCCCGGAGTTGATTCGGCCGCGACCCGAAGAGCTTGCCTTTGCCCCTCCGAGTGCACGGGACCCCACAATTCGACGACGCCGTTCTGCACCGTGACGGTCACAAGCCAGGGCATTCCCCACGGCAGCTGCCGGATCTGGTCGATGACCCGCTCCCGCAGGATCTGATCGCCGGGGGTAATTTCACCGGTCACGTCGGCGATGGCGATCGCACTCGCCAGCGCCTGGAGGACGTTGGCGCGACTTACGATCCCGACCACCTTGCCGTCGCGCATGATCGGCACCCGCTTGATGCCGTGCTTCTCGAGCAGGGTCGCGATCGCGTTGAGCGGGGTGTCTTCGCTCGCGCCGATCACGTCTCTTGTCATCACGTCCGCGATCTTGACGGCATGCGCGCGGACAAAATTGCGGGCCGACTCATCGGCCCCGGTCAGCAGTTCGAGCCACCACGAACGGCGTTTTTCGGTGCCGATCTCGGCCCGGCGGATGAGATCGCCCTCGCTGACCATGCCGACCAGGCGTCCTTGCCCGTCCACGACGGGGGCGCCGCTGATGCGGCGGTCGAGCAGCACCCGGGCAGCTGTCTGAACGGTGTCATCGACGTTGAGCGTGATCACGTCGGTGACCATGATATCGGCGGCTTTCATGGCGATCCTCCCTCGATCGGCTTGACCATGCACCCGTTGCCCGGACCCGGAATTGATCCTGATCAAACACCCCCGCGGCCGCGCCCGCCGCGAGGCCGGCCCGACACCGCAGGTCGCGGTCAATGGCTCATCAGGCAGCACACCGGCGTGCGGTCGAACAGGTCGTAGCTGACGCCGCCGAACACCCATTCGCGCAAGCGCGTGCGGGCGTAGGCGCCTGCGATCAGGAGATCGACCTGCTCCTTGGCGGCGACCTTCAGGAGCTCGTCGGTGACGCTGGCGTGGCGCGCGTCCCGCAGCAAGGTCCTGGCGTGAACGCCGTGCGAGGCAAGGTAGTCGGCTACGTCGAGCGCCCCGGCAGCCCGGGCGTTCTCGCTGACCGCTACGACGAGGACCCGCTCCGCCTGCTTCAGCAGCGGCAACCCATCCCAGATGGCGCGCCGTGCTTCCCGGGTATCCTTCCAGGCGATCAGGATGCGTTTCCCCAAGATGGATGCGATGCCCGGAGGAGCGACGAAGATCGGACGGCCGGCCTGCAGCGCCAGCGCGCCCGGGTTGACGCCGAAGCGCCAGTCCTGGGCGTCGTCCGATCCCTGGCGCGTCACAACGAGGATATCGGCTGCACGCGCCTGTTCGACGGCGAACGCCTCGGCGTCGTGCGCCGAGGACGCGCGCCACTCGACCCGGTTGCGAGCGGCGGAATTCGCGCGGAAGACACGCTCGACCTCGGTCAGGTCCTCGTCGACGCGGCGCTGCTCAGATTCGACCAACTCCGCGTCGGCCGCCGATTCCTCGTCATAAGCCGGTATCGGGCGTTGCGCGGCGGTGCCGATCAACAGGCTGTCGAAGCGATCGGCCAGGCTGCCGGCCAGCGCCAGCCGCTCGGGCGCGTAAGGGCCGAGGTCGACCGGCACCATCACTCTCGCGTAAGTCATAGCAATCCTCCCTGTAATGCGGGTCGCATAGTGACGAACGGCGGCAGGGCGCGACTTGACCTAGCGCAAGGGGCCCGCCCACTCCTTTCGCCAGGAGCCTGATGGTTGCGCGCATGCCGGCTTTGATCTTCCGCAAAGCGGGCCGCCCTTCATGGTGGTCAATTTGCAGCACCGATGCCGCCAGCGACGCCGCATCGGACAAGGAGGATACCATGAGCCTGCGTTCACTTTTCTCGACGGGCGAGAACCGCAACGAGCTCGCGCGAGCAGACCTCAGCCCGTTCGGAGCCCTGCAGCGGGAGATTGACCGGCTGTTTGCCGATTTCACGCGCGGTTGGCAGAGTCCCGGCGTGCCGGACCTGACCCCACGCATGGACGTGACCGAGCGCGACGGCGAGATCGAGCTCACGGCCGAGCTTCCCGGCCTCGAGGAAAAGGACGTCGAAGTGACGTTGGTCGACAACGTGCTCACGATCCGTGGCGAGAAGAAAGCCGAGAAGGAAGAGAAGGATCAGAACCGTCGCATCGTCGAGCGCAGCTACGGCGCCTTCTCGCGCTCGCTGGAGCTGCCGGCCGGCATCAAGCCCGACGACATCATCGCGACCATGAAGAACGGCGTTCTCACGGTGAAGTTGCCGAAGACCGCGCAAATCCGCGCGGAGCCGGCCAAGATCGCCATCAAGTCGGCGGCCTGAGGCGGCCGGCCAGAGCAGGACCTTTCAGATTGAACCGGTCCTGCTCAAGCTTCGTCGAGCCGCAAAATCCTGATCCTGCGACGTGTCGTCACTTCGCCGGACCATGCTCCAGGGACGAAAGGCAGGCGGGTCCTCTGCCGGCCTCGCGAAGCATTCATGAGACGTCGACTCCTCGGAGGACCTTCACATGCATAACTTCCATGCTTTCAAGACCCTTCCGGATCTTCAGGCGTATCTCGACCAACTCAGGCCGGGCGATCAGCTCGGCATTCCTTCGGACGATTACGCCCGTCTGTTCGGCGAGAACGATGCGGCGATCGGACGGATGAAGAACTTTGCCGTGGCGCATGGATGCATGCTGTCGTGGACCCCGTCGGGACCTGTTCTTTGCCGGTTGCCCCGGCATGCTGCGACGCCACGCGCCGGCGCGGAGCTGTGAGGCGCCCTGACTTTCGGGAGGGTAGTTTGATGATCAAGGACGTGGCGCTTGTACTCGAGCCGGGCTCCGAAGCGACTGCCCGCTACGCGTTGTCCGCCGCCCGCCTCTTCGACGCGCATGTCACGGCTCTCGGCGTCGTCGTCGAGCCGACCGGCGCGATCGGCATTCCGGGAGCCTCTGCCGCTCTGGTGCTGTCGCTGCTCGACAAGGCCAGGGACGAGGTCCACAGCATGCTGAACAAGGTCGGCGCGCAGGCACGTGAGTTCGGGGTCGCGGTCGAGAGCGAGTTGACCGAGACGACCATGGGTGAGGCCGACAGGACGGTCGCGCGGATCCTTCGCGATTTCGATTTGACCGTAGTCGGACAGCGCGACCCTGACCAGCCCGACCGAGCAACACGCATCATAGAGACCGCCCTGTTCCGGTCCGGGCGGCCAGTTCTCATCGTGCCCTACATCCAGCGAGAACCGATGCGGCTCGGCAACGTCGTCGTCGCCTGGGACGGCGGCGCTCAAGCCGCGCGGGCGCTCGGCGACGCAATGCCGTGGCTGCTCAGAGCGAATCGCGTCGAGCTGGCAACGGTCGGCGCAGCCGATGGGGGCCACTCCGCGGCAAAGGCTGCGCGCCATCTCGCCCGCCACGGCATCCTGGCACAGACTCGCGTGTTGCCGGACGGCGACGTTGCCGCCGCGCTGCTCTCGTACGCTGCCGATGCGGAGGCCGACCTTCTCGTCATGGGCGGATACGGCCATTCGCGCTTCCGCGAGGTCGTCCTCGGAGGGGCGACCCGAGGCATCCTCGAAGCGATGACGCTGCCGGTGCTCATGTCACATTAATCCGAAGCGGGCCACGGCGGCGGGCTGTCGCTGCACGCTCACCTCGCCGTCCCGGCTGGACGTGCACTCAACCAATCGGCCAAGGCCATCGAGAGCGGCCATCATCGCCACAACCGATGTCGACGGATCCGACAATGCCGGCACAGGCGCTCTTCACCGATCTCTACGAACTCACGATGCTGCGCGCTTATGCGGAGCATGGAATGACAGAGCGGGCCGTGTTCAGCCTGTTCGTCCGCAAGCTGCCGCGGGGCCGCAATTACCTGCTCGCCTGCGGTCTCGAGACCATCGTCGACGCGCTCGAGACGCTGCGCTTCTCGGATGACGACATCGCCTATCTGGCCAGCCTCGAAAGGTTCCCCGAGACATTTCTCAGACAGCTCTCGGCATTCCGCTTCACAGGCGACATCCATGCGATGCCCGAGGGCACGCCTGTCTTCCCGAACGAGCCTATTCTCGAGATCATCGCCCCCATCGGCGAAGCGCAAGTCGTCGAGACGATCGTGCTCAATCAGATCGGGCTGCAGACGATCCTCGCGTCCAAGGCGGCACGGATCGTTCACGCGGCGCAGGGCCGCGCGGTGGTCGATTTCGGCGGGCGCCGCGCCCAGGGCATCGACGCCGCGGTGAAGGGCGCGCGCGCGTTCTTCATCGCGGGAGTATCCGCGACCTCGAACCTGCACGCAGGCAGGCTTTATGATCTGCCGGTCGCTGGCACGGTGGCGCACAGCTTCATCGAGGCCTGCGTCAGCGAAAGCGACGCGTTCAAGGCCTTCGCAGCGACCTACCCTGATACCACGCTGCTCGTCGACACCTACGACACCCTCGAAGGCGTGCGCAAGGTTGCCGCTCTGGCGGGCGAGCTCGGGCCTGCCTGCAGATTGAGAGGCGTGCGTCTCGACTCCGGCGACCTCGCAGCGCTCGCCAAGGAGGCGCGCGCGATCCTCGATGCCGCCGGGCTGGGCCGCTTGCAGATTTTGGCAAGCGGCGGGCTCGATGAATACGAGATCGACCGGCTGGTGAGGGCGGGAGCTCCGATCGACGCATTCGGCATCGGCACCGAGATGAGCGTCTCGGGGGACGCGCCGGCGCTCGATATCGCCTACAAGCTGACGGAATATGCAGGCGTCGGCCGCATGAAGCTTTCACCTGGCAAGCGAACCCTGCCCGGGCGCAAGCAGGTGTTCCGAACGTTTCGGGACGGCGTCGCCACCGGCGACGTCATTGGAAATCATGAGGAAAGCCTGCCGGGCGTGCCTCTGTTGCAGCCGGTGCTGCGACACGGTCGGCGCCTGGGTCAGACGCCGCCGCTGCGGCACATCCGGGCATACGCGGCTGACGCGATTGCGTCGCTGCCCAGGCCCATGGTCTCGCTGCAACCCCTTGAAACGGCTTATGAAGTCTTGGTCAGCCCGAGGCTCACGGCCGAGGAAAAGTCGGTGCGGGCGCGGATCGCTGGCGAAGCGGCGAGTTCGGGCAATGCGGCATCGCCACCGACAAAGGGCGTTGATGCTGATCAATGCCGGACGGCCCGCGGCGGGTACTCCTGGTCCTGATCTTGAGAGGACCTGTCCATGCTTGAGGACATGCCGAGAACACGCCACATGCTCGCGAGGATTTTCCCGAGCCTTTTTGGTCTGCGGCGAGGCGACGTCGCTCCGCCGCGACCCAGGATCCGGGACGGCGCGGGCCCGATCGAGCTGGACACGGGGTCAATCCCGCCAGAACAACGAGGCGGCGGCGCCAAGCCTGCCAAAGCGCACGACAGCGCCCTACCGCCGCGCGAGCCGCGCGGCTCTGCGACTCCGGGAGGCGCAGCATGACGATGTTCGCCGAACTCGCTCCGCCTCTTCGACGGCTTTTCGCCCGGCTCGATTTCGCGCCGCATCCCAAGCATGAGGGCATGGCGCACCTGCTCGACTCGTGGGAAGCGCAGCGCAAGCGTGCGGGCGCACCATGGCCGACAAGCGCGCAGGTCTCCAATTTGGGCGCCGTCCAAGGCCGAGCCTTCGTGGTTTACAGTCGCGCCCCCGAGCACGACTACATCGTCACCTCCGGGGCCGACGCCCTCGCGCCGCTGCTTGGTCCGACCGAAGCAGGCGCCCGCTTGGCGGAGGCGGCACAGCGTCGTGCCGTCGTGCGCCTGCGGCGGCTCTTCGATGCCGTGCGTGAAGCGGGCGAGCCGGTGCTGGCGGAATTCAGGCTCCCGCATCAGGGCCACGAGCGGTTCTTCGCTGAAGTCCTCGCCGCACCCCTATCCGAGCACGGCAGCTCCGTTGACGGCATTCTGGGCGCGATTTCGCTTCGACCGGTCGTGCCGCAAGCCTGGACCCGCAGTTCGACCGCTTCATGGGCGCAGGCAACCGGGCCTGTCCTCTTCGCTCTCGGAGCATCGGAAGGCACCGGCGCACGTATCGCTCGCCACTTGAACGTGTCTCTGGCTGAGCACGAGGAACGCGATTTCGAGGACGGCGAGCATAAGAGCCGCTCTCTGGTCAACGTGCGAAACCGCGACGTCTATGTGGTGCAGAGCCTCTATGGCGATACGGAGCAGAGCCCGAACGACAAGTTGTGCCGTCTGCTGTTCTTCATCGGTGCCCTCAAGGATGCCGCTGCCGCCCGGGTCACAGCCGTCGTTCCGTACCTGTGCTATGCGCGCAAGGATCGGCAGACGAAGGCGCGCGATCCGGTAACGACACGCTACGTGGCACAACTGTTCGAGGCGGTCGGCACCAATCGCCTGATCACGATGGAAGCCCATAATCCAGCGGCGTTTCAAAACGCCTTCCGGTGCGACACCGAACTTCTGGATGCGATGGGGCTGTTCGCGAATCATTTCCGCCACGCCGTCGGGAACGAGCCTGTCGCGGTGGTGTCGCCTGATGTCGGCGGCGTGAAGCGGGCGGAAGCGTTTCGCGAACGCCTCACCGAACTGCTCGGGCGCCCAGTCGCCAAAGCCTTCCTCGACAAGCAGCGCAGCAGCGGCCGGGTCAGCGGCGATATTTTTGCGGGCGACGTCGCGGGCCGGGTGGCGATCGTGATCGACGACCTCATCAGCACCGGCACCAGCATGGCGCGCGCCGCCGCCGCCTGTCGCGTGCATGGTGCAACGCGGGTCCATCTTGCCGCCACGCACGGCCTGTTCGTCGATGGCAGCCCCGCGCTCTGGCGTGAGCCCGCCGTGGAGTCGGTCGTCGTCACCGATACTGTCACATCGGCCTGGCTCGGGCCGTCGGTCGCCGCCAATCGGCTGCGTGTCCTCGGCACCGCCCGCCTGTTCGGCGAAGCGATCAGGCGCTGCCACGAGGGCGGCTCGATCGGCGCACTCCTCGGATGCGACGCGCAGGGTGGAATGGAGCGCGCCACCGGCGGGATGCCAGCCGCGGCTCCGGCAGCTTGAATCGTGACGCGATGCTCGTTGCAGACCAGAGCGACACGGTTACATTCCTCGATCGGCACGCCGCAGATCTCGGCACGCCGGTCGAACGCATATCGACGCATATTTCGCTTGTTTTCCTCGCAGGAGACCGCGCGCTCAAGCTCAAGCGCGCCGTGCGCTTCCCTTATCTCGACTTCTCGACGCCCGAACGGCGCCTCGCCGCGTGCGAGTCCGAACTGCAGCTGAACCGCCGCACGGCGCCGGCCCTGTACCTTGGCATCCGGCGGATCACGCGCGAGGGGGACGGGCGGCTGGCGCTGGATGGGAAGGGCCGTCTGGTGGATGCCGTGGTCGAGATGCGCCGCTTCGCGCAAGACGATCTGTTCGACAACATGGCGAAACGGGGCGCGCTCACGCCGGCGCTGATGACCGACCTCGCACAGCGGATTGCCGCGTTCCATCGCCAGGCGGCCGTCAGCTTCAAGCATGGCGGGGTTGGCGGAATGACCGGCGTCCTCGACATCAACGAACACGCCCTGCGCGCCACCGCGCTCGTGCCGGCCGACGCGGCGGATGCATTCGCGCACGAATTCGAGCGTGCCCTGGCGCGGCACGGCGATCAGCTCGAGGCGCGGCGCGCAGCCGGCAAGGTGCGGCGCTGCCACGGCGATCTCATCCTGCGCAACATCTGTCTCCTGGACGGCGCACCAACCTTGTTCGACTGCATCGAATTCGACGAGACGCTCGCCACCATCGACGTCCTTTATGATCTCGCGTTCCTGCTGATGGACCTGTGGCATCGCGGCCAGCGCGAGCTCGCGAACCTGGTGTTCAACCGATACCTCGACGTGTGCGACGAGAGCGACGGGCTCGGGAGCGTAGCCTTCTTCATGGCCGTGCGCGCTGCGGTCCGGACGCATGTGACGGCAGCGCAAGCCGCCGGGAGCCCGCCGCAGAGGTCCGGCCCCGTGCTTTCTGAAGCCCGCGCCTATTTCGATCTGGCGCTCTCGTTGTTGCGCCCGGCAAAGCCGGAACTCGTTGCGGTCGGCGGACTGAGCGGAACGGGCAAGTCGACCCTGGCGGCGCGGGTCGGTGCCGATCTCGGCATCGCTCCCGGCGCACGCATCCTGAACAGCGACCGGGTGCGCAAGCGGCTGCACGGGGTACCGGCCGAGACGCGGCTGCCGGAAGCGGCCTACCGGCCGGACGTGTCCGAATCCGTCTACGCCAGCTTGCGGCACGAGGCGATCCGCGCCCTCGCCGCCGGCTGCAGCGTCGTCGTCGACGCGGTCTTCGACCGGCCCGCCGATCGGGCCGCGATCGAGGCCGTTGCAGCGCGGGCAGGCGTGCCGTTTCAGGGGATCTGGCTGGAGGCGCCCGCGCCGACATTGCTGGCGCGCATCGAGGCGCGCCGCAACGACCCATCGGACGCGACGACCGATGTGCTGCGCACGCAACTGGCGCGCGACTGTGGGGTCATCACATGGCGCCGCCTCAGCGCGGAGACCGACCCGGCGGTGATGCGGGACGTGATCCTGACATCGCTTCGCCGCGCGGCATGAGAGGTGCGAGTTCGGCACCGATCCGCAACCCGCCGAGGGCCACAAAGCCGAAGCGGCGAAAGCCGGATTTAGCGTCGCCGTAGTGAAGCGGCCGGCCGTCCGGCGCAGTGACGTCGCCGCCGGCGGCGGAGAGGATCGCATGGCCCGCGGCCGTATCCCACTCGCGCGTCTGGCCGAGGCGCGGATAGACGTCGGCCAATCCTTCGGCGATGTGGCAGAATTTCAGTGATGATCCCATCGGGCGGCGCTCGGTCACCGGCCAGCGCTCCAGCCAGGTCTCAGTCTCGCGGTCGTCATGCGACCGGCTGACCAGGGCAACAAGGCCGGTGGGCGGTGGGCTGCGCACCCGGATGCGCTGGCGCGCGGACACGTCAGCGATGTCGGCGCCCGGAGCCACGGGAAGCGTGAAGGCGCAATCATCGGCGAACCACAACCGTCGCTGCAACGGAGCGTAGATCGCGCCCGCGACGGGCCGGCCATCCTCGATGAGCGCGATGTTGACGGTGAACTCGGTGCGGGCGGCGATGAATTCGCGCGTGCCGTCGAGTGGGTCGACCAGGAAGAAGCATCGCCCGATCGGCGGAACGCGCCCCATGCTGACGCATTCTTCCGCGATCACAGGGATGCCCGGGAAGGCGGCTGCGAGCCTGTCGAGGATCACGCGCTCCGCGGCGAGGTCCGCGTCCGTGACCGGCGACGCATCTCCCTTGTAACGGGCGCTGCAGCCGCTCGCGTAGATCTCTGCCACCGGCTCGCCGGCCGCGACGGCGATCCGGGCCAGGCAAAGGCAAAGAGCCTCATCGGACATCGCCCGCTCCGCTGCTCACGCCCGTGTGAGAAGGCGCTCGATCTCGGGCAGCGGATGCTTGGTGAGATCCTTGTTGATCTCGGCGACGATGCTGCGCTTGAGGCTCTCCGAAAATGCCTGCCTGAAAGTCGAAAGCGTGCGCGGCGGCGCCACCACGATCAGTGTCTTGATGGGGCTCGTGTGATGCATCTTCTCGAGAGCCTCGGCAACGTCGCGGGCGAAACGCTGCTCGGCAAGGTCGTGCCAGTCGGTCTGCGCGATCGCGCTTCGCCGCCCCGCGAACACCGCGCGCGGCGGCTGGTCGGTCCCCTGCTCGTGCGTCGGCGGGTTGGGCGACGCCTCGAGAACCTGCTCGACCTGCAGGTTGGGATAGACTTCGTCGCCCTGGTTGCTCAAGAGGAGCGCCGTGCGGCCGTCGCCGACGACGACCCATCCACCGTGTGCGATCTTGAGGTTCTTCTTCATGGCCGCCCTCCTTTCCCGTGAGACGTGCGGCGCCACGCAGGTGCCATACTCATCAATAGGCCGCTGGCTCCACTCTCGCCTTGATCAAGGTCATACCAGCGGCCGCATCCGCGTCCGCACGACGTTATGGACCCGCGGACGACAGGGCCTGCTCCGCCAGGTCCAGGTAGCGCGTCGCGAGCGGCTCCCATTTGCCAGGCTCCCGCGGGGTTGCATCGAGCAGGTGCGCCAGCGCGAGACGGGCACGCATGACGGCGCGGAAGGCCGTGTACAGCGCCATAAGGGGCGCAGGCGGGCGCTCGCCCAATTTCGCGGCAAAGTCTTCGACGAGCCTGGGCGCCACCCAGCGCGCGCCAAGCAGCGCGCATTCCATCCCGAGGAAGGCGGTCTCGTCGAACGGATCCACCAGCCGCAGCTCGCGATTGAACTCGAGGCAGTCGAAAATCACGACGGGCTCGGTGAGGCAGATATGTTCGGGCCGGAGGTCGCCATGGCCGTCGACAATGCGCCCGGCGCGGACGCGCTCTTGGAGTAGTTCAGCCCCATCGGCAAGCGCCTGGTCGAGGCGGTCGAGCACGGTGGCAGCGCGGCCATGGTCGAGGGCGAAATCTCGGCGCGTCAGCACCTCACGATTGATCGTCTGCTGCCGGCTGAAGCGATCCGCGTAAGCAGCGGGTGAGATGCCCCCCGGCTCGGCGCCACGGTAGAAGGATGCAAGCACGGTCGTGAGCTGGTCGAGCTCGGTATCGCCGACCAAGCCCTGTCGCAGCATGCAATCGAACATACGCTCGCCCGGCAGGCGGCGCATGAGCACGAGCCAGTCCACAACTTCGCCATGCCCATCGAGCGACAGCGCTCCGTCCGCGCTGCGCGTCAGCGGCACCACGCCGAGATAGATATCCGGGGCAAGGCGCCGGTTCAGCCGGACCTCCTGCCGGCAGTTCGCCTCCCGCGCTGCCAGGCTGGAGAAATCGAGAAAGGGATAGCGCACCGGCTTCTTGAGCTTGTAGACGCGCTCGCCGGCCATGAAGACCCACGACATGTGCGTCTCGACCGCGACGACCTCGCTTGGCCTCTCGCAATACGACGCCGCGGCGCGCAGGACGCGTACCTTTTCATCGAGGGAGACATCTCCGGAGAGAGACGTAGGGGAGTGCGGCGCGGTGTGCTGGGCGAGCATGTTCAAGGGTAAGCCCGACTGGCCAGGAGCCCATTGATGCGCATCAATGCGGGCCGGCGGTCAATTGTCAGGCTGGACAGCGCGTGAGCGTCGAGGGGTTCGCGGCGCCGCCACGCGGATATACAGGCCAGGGAGACCCATCCATGACGCCCTTCGGCATCTTTTCCGACCGGGCCGATGCGGGCCGACAACTGGCCGCTCAGGTTGTCGGCCTCACTCTGCGAGACCCTGTCGTCATGGCCTTGCCGCGCGGGGGGGTTCCGGTCGCATTCGAAGTTGCCCAAGCCCTGGAAGCGCCGCTCGACCTTGTCCTCGTGCGCAAGATCGGCGTGCCGGGATACCCCGAACTGGCTCTGGCGGCCGTGGTCGATGGAGAACGGGCGGACCTCGTCCTCAACGACGACGTCGTCGCCGCGACCGGCCTCGGCCCGGAGGCGATCAGGCAACTTTCTGTCGAGCAGCTCGAAGAGATCGAACGGCGCCGGCGCGTCTATTTGTCCGGGCGCCCTCCCGTCGCGGTGGGCGGCTGCAGCGTGATCGTCGTCGACGACGGCATTGCCACGGGCGCGAGCATGCGGGCTGCCCTGACCGCCTTGGCCCGGCGCGGGCCGGCGGAGTTGATCCTGGCCGTTCCGGTTGCGCCCATGGACACGATTACTGCGTTGCGTCAGCTGGTCGATCGCCTCGTGTGCCTGGTCACGCCCGAGCCGTTCGGCTCGATTGGCGCCTTCTACGACGATTTCCACCAGCTGTCCGATGAGGAGGTGACTCGCCTGCTGGCAGATGCTGCCGCATTCGGCCACGCCGATCGGAAAAAGCGAAGCGATGCGCGGCTGCCATGAGCCGGCTTCGCGCCATACCGCCTCGGGGGGAGCGCCGGCCGTGCTGATATTTCCGGTCCTGGTCGGGGACATCGGCGGCACATACGCGCGCTTTGCCGTGCTCGGGGCGGCGGAGCACAGTCGCTCCCGGCTTGTGCGGTCGCTGACGGCGGCGCATGCGACGCCGGCTGCCGCCATCAGGGCCGCCCTCGGCGAACTGGCGGGCGAAAGACCGCGATCGGCGCTGCTGGCGCTTGCCGGGAGGGTCGATGCGCCTGTCGTGCCGCTCACGAATGCGGCGTGGGTGATCGACGCCGCACGCATCGGCCTGGAGTTCGATCTGCAACGCGTCGTTCTCGTCAACGATTATGTGCCGGTTGCGGCGGCATTGCCGGCGTTTGACCAACATGCCGATGCCAGGCTGGCGCGCATCGGGCCGCCTCCGTCCGCGGCCGCCGGCACCCGCCTGGCCATCGGTCCGGGGACCGGTCTGGGCGCGGCTGCCCTTGTCCAGACCGGCGCCCGCCGAGCTATTCAGGCGACCGAGGCCGCACACACCGATTTCGGGGCCTGCGAGGACCGGGATTTCGCCGTCTGGCCGTTGCTCGAGAAGGTCAGGGGGCGGGTCACGGCCGAAAGCATCCTGTCCGGCCCCGGCCTCGTCCGTCTCTATGACGCCTTCGTCCGCATGCGCTCCGGCATGCCCTCCTGCACGACCCCTGCCGAGGTGATCGAGGCCGCAAGGAAAGCAACTGATGCGTCGGCAGCCGAAGCCCTGCTCGCTTTTGTCCGCCTGCTCGGCCGCTTCGCCGGCGATCTGGCACTGACCTTCGGCGCGGCGGGCGGTGTCTACCTGGCTGGCGGCATCGCCCCACGGATCGTGGACCTATTGGAAGCCGGCGAGTTCCGCGCTGCCTTCGAGCGCAAGGCGCCGTTCGAGACCCAGATGCGCCGGATACCGACCTTCGTGATCACCGACCCGGAACCGGCGATTACCGGGCTTGCCGTGCTCGCGCGGACGTGGGGTGATGTTATTTTCGAGGCTCAAGGATGGTCTGCCGCCCTGGGGGGCGACCCACGGGGCGGATCTGTCGCAGACTGTGCGAGGCACGCGACACAGCGCTGAAGCTGGCGCGCAACGTCCCGAATTCACGTGGAGCGCAGCATGGTCGCACGAAGCGCGGGCATCCTCATGTTCCGGCGCCATTCCGGAGCCATGCAGGTGCTGCTCGTTCATCCCGGCGGGCCGTTCTGGGTGAAGAAGGACCTCGCCGCGTGGTCGATCCCCAAGGGGGAATATGACTCCGACGAGTCTCCGTGGCCCGCTGCAATACGGGAATTCGAGGAAGAGACCGGGCTGCGCCCGGGCGGGGTGCCCCTCGAGCTCGGGGAGGCGAGGCAGGCGAGCGGCAAGCGCATCACGGCCTTTGCGCTGGAAGGCGATCTGGATGTCGATTGCATCCGGAGCAATGTCTTCGAGATGGAATGGCCGCCCCGGAGCGGGCGCAAGCAATCCTTCCCCGAGATCGACCGCGCCGGATGGTTCACGATTCCCGTGGCGCGAGAGAAAATCGTGCCGGGCCAACGCGTATTCCTCGACCGCCTGCTCGAGCGAGTCGGGGCCTGAGTATGCTGGCGTGGGCATATCGATCCCGCAATACTTCGCGCGCTATGCGCCCGGACCTTCCTGACCATTTCTGGCTACTTCCGACCGACGATCTCCTCGCGCGATTGGGCGCCAAGCCGGACGGCCTGAGCGGATCGCAGGCGGCGCAGCGGCTTGCCTCGTTCGGTCACAACTTCGCGCTCAGGCCGCAGCGCGGACGCATCCTGGCAAAGATCGGCCGCCGGCTCCTGGAGCCCTTGATCGCCGTCCTGATCGTGGCGGCTGCAATTTCCGGCGCAGCCGGCGATTGGGCGAGCTTCGTCATCATCGTCGCCATCCTGGCCCTGTCGGTCAGCCTCGGCGTTTTCCAGGAACACCGTGCCGAACGGGCGGCCGACGCACTACGCCGGTCGGTTGCGGTTCGCACGCGCACTCGTCGCGACGGCAACGTCGCTACGATTCCGGTCGAAGATCTCGTCCCCGGCGACGTTGTCGAGCTCGCAGCCGGCGACTTCGTGCCTGCGGACGGAGTGGTCCTCGCAAGCCGCGCGGCGCATGCGAACGAAGCGCTTTTCACAGGAGAGCCGTACCCGGCCGAGAAGCGTCCCGGAGCATGCGAGGCCACAATGCCGGCCGATGCATTCAACGCGATGTTCGGCGGGACCACTCTGGTGAGCGGTGAGGCGACCATGCTGGTCGTGGCAACCGGCGCACACACGCGCTTCGGGGGCATTGCCGCCGCGCTCGAGGCCGAGGAGCCGCCGACCGCGTTCGAGCGCGGTGTGCATTCCCTCAGCCTGCTCATCCTGCGCTTGACGGCCTTTCTCGTCCTGTTCGTCCTCTTGACGCATCTCGCCATGGGGCGGCCCGTGCTCGAGACCTTCCTCTTCGCTGTCGCCCTGGCCATCGGCCTCACGCCCGAACTTCTGCCGATGGTGATGACCGTGAGCTTGTCGCGCGGCGCCGTGCGCATGGCGAACCGAAAGGTGATCGTGAAGCGGCTCGCCGCGATCCACGATCTCGGAGCGGCCGATGTGTTGTGCACCGACAAGACGGGAACCCTGACGGAAGCGCGCATCGAACTCGTCGACCACGTCGGGACCGACGGCAAGAGCTGCGCGCATGTCCTCGAGCTTGCGACCGTGAACAGCCGGTTCGAGAGCGGCGCCAGAAGCGCGCTTGATGATGCCATCCTGGCGCGCTCTGCCGAAAGCCACCTTCAAGGCTGGCAGCGCATCACCGACGTGCCGTTCGACTTCGAGCGACGCCGGGTCTCCGTTCTGGCCGAGAAGGCTGGCGAGCGTCTTCTGATTGTGAAGGGTGCGCCGGAGGAGATCCTCACCCGGTCGACATCCGTCGGCACGCCGCCACAAATTCCAGCCGCTCTCGACGACGAGCTTCGGGCCGAGATCGCTGCCCTTCACGATGAGAAGGCCGGCGAAGGGCTACGCGCCCTCGGAGTCGCCTGGCGGCGAATGCCCCGCAACCGCGACCGCCTGTCCGCCGACGATGAACAGGACCTCGTCTTGGCCGGCTACTGCCTGTTTGCCGATCCGCCCAAAGCTTCGGCCGCGAACGCCATCGCGCAATTGGAGGCTGCAGGTCTCGGGGTCAAGATTATCTCGGGCGATGCAGCTCCGGTCGTACGGCATCTTGTCGAAACGCTCAAGATCCCGGCCCGGGGCCTGCTGACCGGGGCCGAGATCGCCCGGATGAGCGACGCGGAACTCGCCGGGCGCGCACACAAGACGGACCTGTTCGCGCGCGTCTCCCCGGATCAGAAGACGCGCATCATCCGCGCGCTGCAGGCGCGCGGCCACACGGTCGCATTCCTCGGCGACGGCGTCAACGACGCGCCCGCCATCAAGGCTGCCGATGCGGGGCTTTCGGTCGACGGCGCAAGCGATGTGGCGCGCGCCGCGGCGGACATCATCCTGCTCGCACCCGATCTCGGCGTTCTGGCCGACGGCGTCAGCGAAGGGCGGCGGACCTACGCCAACATCATGAAATATGTCCGCATGGGAACTTCGTCGAATTTCGGCAACATGCTGTCGATGGCATTCGCGTCGCTGTTCATCCCGTTCCTGCCGCTCACGCCCATCCAGGTGCTGCTCAACGGCCTCATCTATGACACCTCGGAGACGGGCATTCCATTCGACCGCGTTGACCCTGAAGACATGCGCAAGCCGCACGCCTGGGACATGCGCGAGGTGCTCCGTTTCACTTTGATCATGGGGCCACTGTCGTCGCTCTTCGATATGGCGACCTTCGCGCTGCTGCTCTCCGTATTCGAAGCCCCGCCAGAGGTGTTCCGCACGGCGTGGTTTGTCGAATCCATGGCTACTCAGATCCTGGTCG
>DATBIR010000217.1:0-2051 GCA_036556825.1 Beijerinckiaceae bacterium | reverse complement strand
TGCTCCGGCGTGCCATAGCGCATCAGCGCCGTAATCTTGATGACCTCGTCCTGCGTGGTTTCCGGCTCCGCGGACGCGATCCAGGCCAGCGCCCGTTCGGCGGCCTGTCCGTACTTGGGATCCTTGGAATGGGCGGCCGCCCATTTGAATGCAATCAGTGCATTGGCCGTGTTTATGATCTTGCCTTGCACTACCGCGCCGCCGCCAGGCTCTACAAAGGAGCCGTCCGACGCTTGTGCTAGTGGTGATTTCAAGAGGAAGTCCACGCCCCGGAACAGTGCCGGGTCTGTAGTCCTCTTCAGGGTCTCATCGGCGCGCGCCAGACCCATCAACGAGTACACCGTATTGGCGATCTCGTCCGAATCAGTCCAGCTGCCCGTCTGCGTCTGCGCCGAGCGGATCCGCTTCTCGAGCTTGTCCAGTGCCGCCATGCTGACCCGATAGCCCTTCTCCAAGGCGACCTGCTGGCCCATGATGGCCTGAGACTGAACGTGGCAACCGACGCATGTGCTCTCCCTATGCCAGTCCACGGCCGTCTGCTGCAGCCAATCGAGGCCTCGCTGCGCCCCCTCGCGCGGACTGCCCTTCCACAGGCGCGCGCCCGGCGCGCGGGTGAACAAGGGTACATAGCCGTCGCGCGCCGCCTCGAGCACGCGGACCTCGGCGATCTCGAGCATGCGTCGCGAGGCGCCGTTCAGCACGCGCAACCGGACGTAACGTGCTTCACGCGCCGGGAAAGTGATGGTGTGTTCGCCGGGCGTCGTCTCCAGGGCCGCAGCGGCGGCCTTCAGGAAGTGCTCGGGCACGTTGTCCATCGAGGTCCAGACTTCGACATCCTTGGGCGCCGTCGAGGTGTCATCGTCAAAATTGTCTTGGACCGACTTCGCCGCCGGGGCCACGACCGTTATCCCGCCCACCAGCGCAGGCATGCGTTCGTAGAAGGAGAAGACTGCGTCCTCGGGAAAGGGCGCCTCCCGCCCGTCCGACCATTCGTCAGGGTTTATCCAGGAGGGCTCGGTCAAGCCGTCGATCAGCCGCCTTCCCGTCAGCCCCGGTCCGTAATTGGCCTGCAGCTTTTCAGCGTAGTAGGTGTTGCCGGTAAGCTGCTCGACGGCGCCGCCCATGTCGGCCGCGACGAGGTTGACGTCGGTCAGGGTCGCAGGTGCATCGGGCTTCCCCCCAATCGCCGCCGCCGTCGCAGCGTCGGCTGGAGTCTTCGCGCCACCCGTATCCGCCGCGCGGCCCTCGTCATGGCCCTTGCATGCCGTGGCCTGCATCAACACGATGCCGAGCATGCCGAGCACCAGCCCCGCGCGGCGTGTCATGCGCCGGCCAGGGCGGCTCGAATCGCCGCGCTCCAATCGCCATTGTGGATGACGCGCGACCGCGTCGCGGCGCGCAGCCGCTTGAGCGGCTCGAGCTTCCGCAACGCCAGCCGATTCGGACTGTCGGGAGTGATCGCCGCCTGCGCGTCGCTCAATGCCAACTGCGCGCGACGAAAATGCAGTTGCTGCAGGTCGCGATTGATATCGGTGATGTCGCCCTCGAACACGTAGGTCGCCGCGGATGGCCCGGCCAGGATCTCGAGGGCGACTCGCGGTCCGGCGGGGACGAGGAGGAAGCTCGCCCAGTTCTCGGGGAGCGGCGCTCGCGCCTGCACGGGGTCCGAATCGGGGTCCAGCAACTGCGCATAGCCCAGCCGCGGCTCGCCGCCGGCGGCCAGCGCGAGCAATGCCTTGGCGCCATCGAGTCGCTCGGCGCTGCAGGATCGCTCCAGCAGGTAATCGAACCCCTCGAGCGTTGCGCGTGTCACGCCTTGGCCATCGGTGAACACATCGCGCCCCGTGTACCCCGCCAATGTTCGTGCCTGCAGGTCGCGGGCAGCGGTCACGGCACGCACGAAGGCATCGTGCTGGCGGCCCAGCCGGGTCAGTCCCGTATCCTCGATTGACATGAGGCAGCCCAGCGGGATCTGCACGGGATCCTGATTCGACGGGACGATCGTGACGTGCGTCGGATAGACCTGGATCTCCACTGGCTCAGCGCTGCTC
>DATBIR010000216.1:0-5316 GCA_036556825.1 Beijerinckiaceae bacterium | reverse complement strand
GAGTGTGTTCTCGATCGCGTGGAGATGTGCGACGCACGCCTGCCAGTCTGCGGGAACCGGCTGCCCTTGCACAGGGTCGCGCGCCGGCTCGAAGACAATGGCGCCGCCGTCCGCGAGGGCCGCACAGGCGCTCGCCACCATATCGATGCGGCCGGGCAGCCAGGATGGCGGCTCATGGTCGGAGCCAGCCCGAACGAGAGGGCGGCCATCATGGCGACGAAGGTGATCGACGCGACGCGCAATGCGGTGTTGAATACCGGAAGGGTCAGCAGGACCTCGCCGACGACGATGCCGGTGACGAGGCCCAGTAACATGTTGACGGCCTGGCGCCCGCGGGTGCCCGGCAGACCGGGCGCGAGACAGACGACCGCGGCAACCGCGGCGAATACCGGCTGCGGATGGCCAAGGAGCTGGTGAGCGAGCCCCCAGGACAGTCCCGCCGCCGCCGCCGACGCCAGTGCGTCGCGCCAGGCGGCGGACCAGCGTTCGACAACTTTCCGCGCGATGTTCCGCAATGCGATGATCCAGGCCGATACGTCTAACGAGCGTCGTCGGCCGATGGTGTCACCGCACCGCCTGCGCGGCCTCCTCGGCGCCGGTGAGCGCATCCATGAAGGCGACGAGGTCGTCGCGCTCCTGGTCGGTGAGCGCGATCGGCGTCAGCAGCGGCGAGCGGCTCGGGCGGTCGATGCCGCCCCTCTCGTAATGCTTCATGACGTCGTGCAGCGTCGCGACCGAAGCGTTGTGCATATAGGCCGGCCGCAGCGCCACCGAGCGCAACGTCGGCGTCTTGAAGGCGAAGCGCATGAGCTCGTCGGCCTTGTCGACCTGGCCGCGGCCGACATCCGTGGTCGTCGTGCCGATGTCGTGGAACTTGTCGTCGGTGAAGCGCCAGCCGCTGTGGCAGGCGAAGCAGTTGGCCTTGCCGTTGAACAGCGCGAAACCGCGCTGCGCCGATTCGGAGATCGCCTGCGCGTCGCCCTCGACCCAGCGGTCGAACGGCGCCCGTCCGGGCTCGATGGTCCGCTCGAATTCCGCGATCGCCTTGACGATGGCGTCCATGTTGATGGCGGCGTCGGGCATGGCGGCGGCGAATTTCTTCACGAAAGCCGGGTTGGACCGCACGCGCTCCTCGATCACCTCGACCTTCACCGGCGTCGGCGTCTCGCGCATCGACATCGAGCCGGTGGCGATGGACGACCTCGCCTGCGCCTCGAGGCTGGCGTTGCGGCCGTCCCAGCCGACCGGCCCCGCGATATGGCCCGTGCCGATCAGCGGCTGCGACTTGCGCGCTGTCAGCTTGCCGGAATCGTTGCGGCTGCGCGGCTCCCTGACGCCCCAGCCGAGCTCGGGGAAATGGCAGCTGGCGCAGCTCGTGTTGCCCGAGGCCGACAGCTCGCGCGCGAAGAACAGCTCGCGCCCGAGGGCGACGAGCGCGGCGTTCTCCACCGGGCGCGGCGGCGGACGCCGGTAGTCGCGCTGCATGGCGGCAATCTCGGCCGGCGAGATGCTTTGGGAATAGGCGGCGGTCACGGCCGGGCCGGCGAGCGCGCCGGCCGCAGCGACGGCAAGGGTCATGAAAAAGAGGATCCGGGCAGCAGATGTCATCGCAAAGCTCTCCTTGCGTGCACTCCGGACGATTCGTCCGCCATCCCTGCCGATGAAGGCGCGTCGCGCGCGCTCGTTTGACCAGAGTGCGGCCTCGCGGGCGACTTGGCAATGGTGAGTTCCTGCCCATTGTCGTCACCGCTCTTGTGCCGGTGACCGCGATGCGAAGGGCGCGGGTGCTTCACGCGATAGGGCCGTGCCGCGATCGGCGCCCCCGGGGCGCTGTCCGGCACTGAAGGGACATCAGCGCGGCGATGGCAGGTTGAAGGACAGCGCGGAGCGCCCCGTCGCGAGTCGCGGCCGGCCCGGACGAGCCCCGCCGTGGCAAGACGGTTCGATCCCCGTGATCCTCAGTCATCCACAGGCTTCTGGGAGCTGTTTCGGGGGTGCGAAAGCGGCCGGTAAGGAGGTTCCTGCAAGCTCTTGGAAGGCCTGCGGAAACCCTGCGCGACACCTTTCAAAAGGGCCGCCCGAATACTATATTTGGTGGATGCCTCATCGGGCTCACACAACTAGTTGTTCACGGGTACGTGGCCGGCCCGCAATTGACGGGCTCGCAGGACTCGAACTAGCGTCTGCTTCCATGACGCGCCTGCCCGTCGTTCCGAGTCGGCTGCGCGTCATCTCCAAATCTCCAGCGCGGCGGCACGGTCCGGCTTATCACGCCTTCGGACCGAGGGGGTCTTTGCGCGCCGCGGGGAGGTGGAAACGAGGCCACAGAACAGCGACCAGCGGGGGCTGGGTCGCGCAAATGGAGCGATGAGGATGCGGATCGAGCGGCGCTACACCAGGCAAGGGCAATCACCTTATTCGGCGATTCCGTTCCGCCTCGCCACCAGCGAGATCAAGAATCCGGACGGCTCGGTGGTCTTCCGCCAGACCGACATCGAGGTGCCTGAGGCCTGGAGCCAGGTCGCGGCCGACGTGCTCGCGCAAAAATACTTCCGCAAGGCCGGCGTGCCGGCGCTCCTCAAGAAGGTCGAGGAGAACAGCGTCCCGTCGTGGCTGTGGCGCTCGCTTGCCGACGAAGCGGCGCTCAAGAAGCTGCCGGAAGGCGAGCGCTACGGCTCGGAAATTTCGTCCAAGCAGGTCTTCGACCGACTCGCCGGATGCTGGACCTATTGGGGCTGGAAGGGCGGCTACTTCACCGCCGAGGCGGACGCGCAGGCCTTCTACGACGAGCTGCGCTACATGCTGGCGATGCAGATGTGCGCGCCCAACTCGCCGCAATGGTTCAACACCGGGCTGCACTGGGCCTACGGCATCGACGGGCCGAGCCAGGGCCACTTCTACGTGGATTACGCCACCGGCAAGCTGACCAAGTCCAAGACCGCCTACGAGCACCCGCAGCCGCACCCCTGCTTCATCCAGAGCGTCGAGGACGACCTCGTCAACGAGGGCGGCATCATGGATCTGTGGGTGCGCGAGGCGCGCCTGTTCAAATACGGCTCCGGCACCGGCTCCAACTTCTCCAGGCTGCGCGGCGAAGGCGAGCGGCTTTCGGGCGGCGGGCGCTCGTCCGGCCTGATGTCCTTCCTGAAGATCGGCGACCGCGCCGCCGGCGCCATCAAGTCGGGCGGCACGACGCGACGCGCCGCCAAGATGGTGGTTGTCGACGTCGACCATCCCGACATCGAGTCCTTCATCGACTGGAAGGTCAAGGAGGAGCAGAAGGTCGCCGCGCTCGTCACAGGATCCAAGGTCGCCAGCAAGCACCTCAAGGCGATCATGAAGGCCTGCCTCAACTGCGAGGGCGAGGGCGACGCCTGCTACGACCCGGACAGGAACCCGGCCCTGAAGCGCGAGATCAGGTTCGCGCGCCGCGCCAGCGTGCCGGACAACTACATCAAGCGCGTTATCCAGTTCGCGCGGCAGGGCTACAAGGACATCGAGTTCGACATCTACGACACCGACTGGGACAGCGAGGCCTATCTCACCGTCTCCGGCCAGAACTCCAACAACAGCGTCAGCATCACCGACGACTTCTTGCGCGCGGTGGAAGCGGATGGGGACTGGAGCCTGACCAAGCGCATCGACGGCAAGGTGTCGAAGACGCTGAAGGCGCGCGAGCTGTGGGAGCACATCGGCTACGCCGCCTGGGCCTCGGCCGATCCGGGCCTGCACTTCAATACGACCATGAACGACTGGCACACCTGCCCGGCGGGCGGGCGCATCCGCTCGTCCAATCCGTGCTCGGAATACATGTTCCTGGACGACACGGCGTGCAATCTCGCCTCGGCCAACCTGCTCGCCTTCTACGACCGCAAGACTTCGACCTTCGACGTCGGTGGCTACGAGCACCTCGTGCGCCTGTGGACGCTGGTCCTCGAGATCTCCGTCCTGATGGCGCAGTTCCCGTCGAAGGAGATCGCGCAGCTCTCCTATGATTACCGCACGCTCGGGCTCGGCTACGCCAATATCGGCGGCCTGCTCATGACCATGGGCCTGTCCTACGATTCCGACGAGGGCCGCGCCCTGTGCGGCGCCCTTACGGCGATCATGACCGGCATCTCCTACGCCACCTCGGCCGAGATGGCGGCGGAGCTCGGCGCCTTCAAGCGCTACGGCGAGAACGCCGAGTCGATGCTGCGCGTCATCCGCAACCATCGCCGTGCGGCGCATGGCGAGGTGCTCGGCTACGAGTTCCTCAATACCAACCCGGTGCCGCTCGACCACCGCTCCTGCCCCGACCAGGCGCTCGTCGCGCACGCCAGGGCGGCGTGGGACAAGGCGCTGGCCCTCGGCGAGAAGCACGGCTTCCGCAACGCCCAGACGACCGTGATCGCGCCGACCGGCACGATCGCGCTGGTGATGGACTGCGACACCACCGGCATCGAGCCCGATTTCGCGCTGGTGAAGTTCAAGAAGCTGGCCGGCGGCGGCTACTTCAAGATCATCAACCAGGCGGTGCCGGACGCGCTGCGCGCGCTCGGCTACCGCGAGTCCGAGATCGCCGAGATCGAGGCCTACGCGGTCGGCCACGCCTCGCTGAAACAGGCGCCGGCGATCAATCCCGGCGCGCTGCGCGCCAAGGGTTTCACCGACGACAAGATCGACGCGATCGAGAAGGGCCTCAAGGCCGCCTTCGACATCAAGTTCGTGTTCAACAAGTGGACCCTCGGCGAGGAGTTCCTGACGAACACGCTCGACGTGCCGGCGGACAAGCTCAACGATCCGGGTTTCGAGCTGCTGGCGCATCTCGGCTTCTCCAAGGCCGACATCGAGGCCGCCAACCTGCATGTCTGCGGGGCCATGACGCTCGAGGGCACGCCGCACCTGAAGAAGGAACACTATGCGGTGTTCGACTGCGCCAATCCGTGCGGGCGCATCGGCAAGCGCTACCTCTCGGTCGAAAGCCATATCCGCATGATGGCGGCGGCGCAGCCCTTCATCTCGGGCGCCATCTCCAAGACCATTAACATGCCCAACGACGCCACCGTCGAGGACTGCAAGAACGCCTACATGCTGTCGTGGAAGCTGGCCCTCAAGGCCAATGCCCTCTACCGCGACGGTTCGAAGCTCTCGCAGCCCCTCAACTCTGCCCTGATCACGGACGAGGAGGACGAAGTCGAGGATGCGGTCGAGGCGCTGCTGGCGCAGCCGACCGCGGCGCGCACCGCGCAGGTCGCCGAGCGCATCGTCGAAAAAATCATCGAGCGTGTGGAACGCGTGCGCGAGCGTGAAAAACTGCCCGACCGGCGCAAGGGC
>DATBIR010000215.1:0-14174 GCA_036556825.1 Beijerinckiaceae bacterium | reverse complement strand
GCCTCCTCGGATCCGTTAACGCACAGAGTGCCTGCCGGGCGCATCGCGGCTCCGGCCCTGGGCAGCCGGCGTCGGGCCCGCAGCCGGCGAGACGCGGCTCGCATCGCGCTCCGACCCGATCGTCCGGGCTTTTTGCGGTCACGCCGAAACAGGGCGAAGCCAGGCGGCGTTTGGGCTCGAGCCGCACATGGGATTGTCCGCGCACGATCCGTCCATGGGCGGCGATCGGGCAACGGCAGCTTGTCGGGATGCACGCGGCTGGCGCCCATCGCAAATGACGAGGCGCAGGGCCATATGTGTCGCAACACGCAAAAGGTGAGGCATGTCGGACGCGCGCAACTGGATGCTGGCCGAAGCCATCGAGGCGCTGGCCCGCGCCGAGCGGATGCACCAGCATTTCTTTCAGCTTCGGCGAACCGAAACGCGGGCTCCTGCCTGGGAACCGCCCGTCGACGTCATCGAGACCGAGCGCGAGGTCCTGATCATCGTGGCGCTGCCGGGCGTCGATCCGGACGAGGTCGAGGCCAAGCTCGGCGCCAGCGATCTCGTCGTCAGCGGGCGGCGCGTCCTGCCGCCGGAATTGCGCACGGCGGTCATTCATC
The DNA here is from genome assembly GCA_036556825.1 of Beijerinckiaceae bacterium. Classification (GTDB taxonomy): domain Bacteria; phylum Pseudomonadota; class Alphaproteobacteria; order Rhizobiales; family Beijerinckiaceae; genus JAJKJG01. The sequence goes on along the minus strand of DATBIR010000215.1, from coordinate 13,572 downwards.
GGCTCGAGCTGCCGCAAGGCCGCTTCGAACGGCGTATTCCACTTCCGCCCGGCCGCTACGCCGCCGTGCGCCGCTTCCCGGCGAACGGCTGTGTGGTGTTCGGCCTCGAGAAAGCGATCTGAGATCATGACCTCTGAAACTTCCGGATTGTTGTCCGCCGGCCAGGCGGAGCCGCCGGCTTCCGGCCCCTCGCCACGCAGGGACGGCTCGCCCTCGGTGCCGCTGCCGCCCGACGTGCTGATCATCGTGCCGGTGCGCAACACCGTGCTGTTTCCCGGCACCATCGCGCCGGTCAACATCGGACGGGAGAAGTCGATCGCCGCCGCGCAGCAGGCGGTTCGGGAGGAGCGTCCGGTCGGCATCCTGTTGCAGCGCGATCCCGAGGTCGACGATCCCGGCCCCGCCGACCTCTACTGCGTCGGAACCGTCGCCAATATCGTGCGCTACATCACCGCGCCCGACGGCGGTCACCACATCGTGACCCAGGGGGTGCAGCGCTTCCGCATCGTCGATTTTCTCAGCGGGACGCCGTTTCTCGCCGCACGCGTCGTGGAACTGCCCGAGTCGGAGGTGTCATCGCCCGAGGTCGAGGCGCGCTTCCTGAACCTGCGCAGCCAGGCCGTCGAGGCCGTGCAGCTCCTGCCGCAGGCGCCGCCGGAACTGATGGCCGCGATCCGCGCAGCCGACTCGCCTCCGGCGTTGACCGACCTCATCGCCGCCTACATGGACATCAAGCTCGACGAGAAGCAGGAGGTCCTCGAGACGGTCGATCTGATCGCGCGCATGGACAAGGTGTCGCAGCTGCTGTCGCGGCGCATCGAGGTGCTGCGCATCTCGCAGGAAATCGGGCGGCAGACGCAGGCGGCCCTCGACGAACGCCAGCGCGAGGTGCTGCTGCGCGAGCAGATGGCCGCCATTCAGCGCCAGCTCGGCGAATCCGATGGCAGGTCTCAGGAAGTCGCCGAGCTGACCGAGGCGATCGCGAAAGCGCATATGCCGCCGGAGGTCGAGGAGCAGGCGCTGAAGGAGCTGCGCCGCTACGAGCGCATGCCGGAGGCGGCGGCGGAAGCCGGCATGATCCGCACCTATCTCGACTGGCTGGTCGAGCTGCCCTGGGGCCTGCCCGAGGAGAAGCAGATCGACATCGCCGAGGGCCGCCGCATCCTCGACGAAGACCATTTCGGGCTCGAGAAGATCAAGCAGCGGATCATCGAGTATCTCGCCGTGCGCAAGCTGGCGCCGCACGGCAAGGCGCCGATCCTGTGCTTCGTCGGCCCTCCGGGCGTCGGCAAGACGTCCCTCGGCCAGTCGATCGCGCGGGCGATGGGCCGCAAGTTCGTGCGCGTCAGCCTCGGCGGGGTTCACGACGAGGCCGAGATCCGCGGGCATCGCCGCACCTATATCGGGGCCCTGCCCGGCAACATCATCCAGGGAATCCGCAAGGCGGGCGCGCGCAACTGCGTCATGATGCTCGACGAGATCGACAAGATGGGCCGCGGCATCCAGGGCGATCCCTCCGCCGCGATGCTCGAGGTGCTCGACCCCGAGCAGAACAACACGTTTCGCGACAACTATCTCGGCGTGCCGTTCGACCTCAGCCGCGTGGTGTTCATCGCCACGGCCAACATGCTCGAGACCATTCCGGGCCCGCTGCGCGACCGCATGGAGATCATCAGCCTGGCCGGCTACACCGACGAGGAGAAGCTGCAGATCGCGCGCCGCTATCTGGTGCGCCGGCAGCTCGAGGCCAACGGCCTCAGGCCGGAGCAGGTCGAGATCGGCGACGAGGTGCTGACCGCAATCATCCGCGGCTACACGCGCGAGGCGGGCGTGCGCAACCTGGAGCGGGAGATCGGCCGGGCCATGCGCCACGCCGCCGTGCGCATCGCCGAGGGCAGCGCCGAACGCGTGCTCGTCACGCCCGACGATCTCACGGCCATCCTCGGCGCGCCGCAATTCGAGAACGAGGTGCGCATGCGGACCAGCGTCCCGGGCGTGGCCACAGGCCTTGCCTGGACGCCGGTCGGCGGCGACATCCTGTTCATCGAGGCGACGCGCGCGCCGGGCCGGGGCAACCTGATCCTCACCGGACAGCTCGGCGACGTCATGCGTGAAAGCGCGCAGGCGGCGCTCAGCCTCGTCAAGAACCGGGCCGCCTCGCTCGGCATCGACCCGGGAATGTTCGAGAAGCACGACATTCATATCCACGTGCCGGCCGGCGCGACGCCCAAGGACGGGCCGAGCGCCGGCGTCGCCATGTTCACCGCCCTCGTGTCGCTCCTCACGGCCCGGACCGTCCGCAACGACACGGCGATGACCGGCGAGATCAGCCTGCGCGGGCTCGTCCTGCCAGTCGGCGGAATCAAGGAGAAGGTGGTCGCCGCCGCCCGTTCCGGTCTCAAGCGCGTGATGCTGCCATCGCGCAATCGCAAGGATTACGACGACATCCCCCAGAGCGCGCGCGACCAGCTCGAGTTCGTCTGGCTGGAGCGGGTCGACGATGCCGTGGCGAACGCCCTCGACGCCGAACCCTTCGCGACGCGCGAAGCGGCAGAGCGCGCCGCCTGACGCGCGGCGCGAGCCGGCTGCGAAGCTGAGCCGCGCGCACGGCGCGCCACGTGGCATCAGGCTCTGCCCGTCATGAGGGAGCCACTTTGGCGCGACGAAGTCACGGGCCCAGCGGACGAACCGTGTTGCTCGAGGCGACGAGCTGAGCGCGTCGAGGGCGCGGCCTTTCGCTGGTCAGCCTGCTTCCGCCGGGGCCGGCGCAACGGCGAGCCGAAACGTTTCGGCCAGCAGCTCGTAGGACCGTTTCCGCGCCGCGTGGTCGAAGATCGCGCCGGTGACCATCAGCTCGTCCGCCTGGGTCGCATCGGCCAGGGCGAGCAGCCGATCCCTCACGATCTCGGGGCTGCCGACGAACAGCCTGCGGCGGTTGGCGCGGACGCGGGCGCGGTCGGCATCGCTGTAAGGGTATGCCGCCGCCTCCTCGGGGCTGGCAAAGGGGCGGTATTCGCCCTGCTCCCGCCGCAGCCAGTTCAGGTCCATGCTGGCCGCGAGGCGCTCGGCTTCCGTCTCGCTCTCGGCGCAGACGGCGGCCACCGCCAGGATCGCGTGCGGCGCCTGATTGAGGCCGGCCTTGAAGCCGGCGCGATACATGCGCATCACGGTCGCCGCGTCGACGCTGGCAAAATGATGCGCAAAGGCGAAGCCGGCGCCGATCGACGCCGCCAGCCGTGCTCCATAGTCGCTGGAACCCAGGATCCAGATCGGGGGCAGCGGCGCGTCGGACGGCATCGCCTGCACCTTGCGGAACGGGTGGCCCTCCGGGAAGCCGGTGTCCCACCAGATGAGTTCCTGCAGCCGGTCCAGGAAGTCGTCGCCTTCCTGCGCGTCGCTCCGCTGGCGGATGGCATAGGCCGTCAGCGGATCCGTCCCGGGCGCCCGCCCCAGGGCGAGGTCGATCCGCCCGGGAAACAGCGCCTCCAGCAGCTTGAAGCGCTCCGCCACCAGCAGCGGCGCATGGTTGGGAAGCATCACGCCGCCCGACCCGACACGGATGCGCTCGGTGATCGCCGCAATCTGGCCGATCATGATTTCCGGCGCCGGGCTGGCCACGGATGCCAGGTTGTGATGCTCGGCGAGCCAGTAGCGCGTATAGCCGAGCCGGTCCGCGAGCCTGGCCAGGTCGAGCGTGTTCCGCAACGCGGCGCTCGGCGGCGTTGCCGTCGTCACGAAGGACAGATCGAGAACCGACAGCGGCAGCATTGGATCGCCCCTTCACCAGCCATTGGTCGCGCCGCGCCTGACGTCGACGCGCCCCCCGAGCCACCGGCGGCCCCTGAGATGCGGCGGCGCCAGCGCGAGCGCAAGAGCCTCACGGATGCCACATCGTGAGTGCGCATGTCGGCTGCTGCTGCGATCGAGGCCAGGCCTACCGTTGCGTCCGGCGCTTTTAGCGGTGAATTTTCCTGCTGCGATCTGCGTACACCACGTCGTGATGGAACCGCCGATGGTCCGCTCGGCGAGCCGGCGTCGCGGCTGTCATGGTCGACATCCACGGACGCTAACCTGCGGCTCCGTGAGCCCGGGCCCCTGACGCAAACCGTCGGTCCGGCGTTGACAGGACGCCTCGCCTTGGAGCCGTTTCTACTTGCGTGGGATCGGCTCTGCGTTTCTTTCATGTCGCATCTTCTTCGGCGAACCGGACCCACCCCGGATCAAGTCCGCGGCAGGCATTCGCCGGAAATGCTCTACACGGGAACACCTGCAGTGCCTCTGGCGAACGCCCAGGACTATCCCCTGCTTCTCAACGCCGGGCTGTTTCTCGTTGCCGCCCTGTTCGTGTGGGGGGCCGGCACACGCCTGACCCACTATCTCGATGCCGTCGCGGCGAAGACCGGGCTGGGCGAGGCGTTTGTCGGCATGCTGCTGCTCGGCGGCATCACCTCCCTGCCCGAGATCGCCAACGTGATCACCGCCTCCTCGACCGGCAATCCCGCCCTCGCGGTCAATAACCTCCTGGGAAGCGCGGCGATCAACATTCTTCTGCTCGCCATCGTGGATGCGTTCGTCGGACGGGAAGCCGTCACCTCGGCCGTGGCCGGACCTGTGACGCTCATGATGGCAACCTTGTGCATCCTCGTTCTTGTCGTCGTGGCGCTGGCGATCACCGCGAGCGACGTTCAGGTGTTCGGGATCGGCCTGTGGTCCATTGCGCTTTGTGCGATGAGCATCGGATCCTTCGGCGTGTCGATCGGCTACGGCGAGCGCGCCCCCTGGGTCGTGAAGGACCCCGACCGCAAAGACGAGATCGAGGAGGAGCAGCCGGTGGAGACTCCGCTGCGCTCGCTCGTCCTCAGGAGCGCCGCGGCGGCAGCCGTGATCTTCGTCGCGGGCTACATCCTGTCGCAGACCGGCGACGCCCTGGCGACGCAGACGGGGATCGGCACGGGACTGGTCGGGTTCGCGCTCATCGGCGTGGCGACGTCGATGCCCGAGCTGAGCTCGATCGTGACGGCCGTGCGCATCCGCCGCTACGAGATGGCCTTCGCTCAGGTGCTGGGCACCAACTTCATCAACCTGTCGCTGATCCTCCTGGCCGACGGCGTCTACCAGGGTGGGGCCGTCATCAACGAGCTGTCGCGGTTCGAGACCGTCTCAGCCTTATTGGGCGCGCTTCTCACCGGCGTCTTCCTGATCGGCCTGCTCGAGCGGCGCGACCCGACCGTGATGAAGATGGGCTGGGACTCGCTGACGGTCATCGTCCTCTTCGCGGGAGGGCTCGCGCTGCTATACCAGCTTCGCTGACGGCACAGGTGCTCGCGCCAAGCATCTATGCGCCCAGGCCCGCCACGGCGAGAGCGCGAGAACCACTGCAAAGAGGCTGCGGGTCACGATTGCTCCGGTCGCGCTCGCCTGCGGGCGATTGCCCCCCGGACGGAGGAGCGGCCGGCCCCCGCCCGACGGGCAGAGGCCGCCCGGCCCCCTCGCCCAACTGGCCGATCAGGCCATCAGATCTTGGCGTCCGCGAAGGCTTTCACCCACATCGCGCAGACGCCGGACCTGACGATGTCGGCAGACGTGAATTCGACGACGGGCACCGGGAGGTCCTGCGAGTCGATGAGATGCAGGACGGTGCCGAGGCCGGACGCATCGGGCAGGTCGCACTGGCTCACGTCGCCGTTGATGACCACCGTGCAGCCTTCCCCGGTCCGCGTCAGGAACGTCTTCATCTCGCTCGGCGTCGCGTTCTGGGCTTCGTCGAGCAGGATGAACGAATCCTTCCATGACCTGCCGCGCATGACCTCGAACGGCACCAGCTCGATGTCGCCGTTCTTGAGCGCGATGTTGAACGCCGCCCTGCCGATGCGCTCCTCGATGGCCTCGATCACGGGTGCGGCCCACGGCGTGAATTTCTCTTGCAGGGTTCCCGGAAAGAAACCGAGGGAGCGTCCGCTCGGCACGTTCGGCCGCGTCAGGATGATCCTGTCGATCTGGCGCTTGCGATAGAGGTCGGCTGCATAGGTCGCCGCAATCCAGGTCTTGCCGGTCCCCGCCGGACCAAGGACCACGACCTGCGGCGCGGTGGCGAGCGCGTCGAGATAGCGTGACTGAGCCTTGTTGAGTGGCTTGATGGGCGGCTTGTTCCGGTCGTTGTCGAATTTCGATCCGTGCAGCTCGATCACTTCGGCCGTTCCGAGGAGGCGGCGGGCTTTGCGTCTCTGCTTTTCGTCGCGCTTGCTCAAAGGTGGACCCCCATCTGCGCAGGATCGATCCGCCGGGCGCCGCGCAGGAGCGCTCGGGGAATGGCATATTCTGGTTGAAAGACGTGACGGCGTGGACGTCTCGCGCCATTCCGCGATCTGAAGGTGCGGGGATCGAGGCGTCTCCCCAGGACCGGCGTCGTTCGCTGTCACACCCGGCTCATGTCCGATTCGTGTGACACCATGTTGCCGCGAGTCTCGGGCGCCCGCTACGCGTTTTGGCGGTTTGGGCGCGAGCGCATCTCAGACATGAGGCGCGCGTGACACAGGCACGTCAGTCCGAAGATCATGCCGCCGGGTCTCGCGCGCCTGTTCCGGGCAGAGTAAGATGACGGATGGCCAGCCGCTCAGGGAGGTCATCATGCTCATGCTGTCTCGCCGCATTTTCAGCCTCGGGGCGCTCGCGTCGGTTTTTCCTCAGCGCTCGTGGGCACAGACCGTCGAAATCCGGGTCATTTGCTCGGGCGGTTTCACCGCGGCTTACAACATCCTCGCGCCCCGGTTCGAGCAGGTCACCGGAAGAAAAGTCGTCAGCGCCTATGGCGCGTCGATGGGCAATGCGCCCGACGCCATCCCGCAACGCCTTGCGCGGGGCGAACCGACCGACATCATCATTCTTGCCCGCTCGGCCCTCGACGAGTTTGCGGCGAAGGGCGCGGTTCGGCCCGACAGCCGCGTCGATCTCGCCGAATCCCGCATTGGCGTCGCCGTGCGCGCGGGCGCTCCGAAGCCTGACATAGCGACGGTCGACGGACTGCGCCGGTCTCTCCTGGCTGCGTCCTCGATCGCCTATTCGGCGAGTGCCAGCGGGGTCTACGTCTCGACCGAGCTTTACAAGAAACTGGGGATCGAGGCCGAGGTGATGCCGAAGAGCCGTCGCATTCTCAGCGAGCGCGTTGCTGCGGTGATCGCCAGAGGCGACGCCGAGATCGGCTTCCAACAGATCAGCGAAATCATCGGCATACCGGGTGCCGAACTCGTCGGCCCCCTGCCCAAAGAGGTGCAGCAGGTTACGGTGTTCTCCGCCGGCATATTGACCAATGCCCAGCAGCCGGAAGCTGCGGCGCAGCTTGTCGGCTTCCTGTCGTCGGCGGATGCCGCGGAGACGGTCGCTGCGACCGGTCTCGATCCGATAACGCGAACCTAAGACGCCGCCGCGTGTGTGGCTGACTGGATGTGGCCGGCCGGGTGCTCATGATCTGACGTTGGCTCGGCGCGTGCGGAAACGGAGTCTGGGGCTCGGTCTCGGCGCACCTCAGTTTCTTTCGTCCGGCGGCGAGGTCGTGCGCCTCGCAGCGCTCGATCTCGCCGCCTTCTCGGGTGCGCGGGCTCTTGGCATGGGACTGCTTGCCGATGATCGCGCGAAGCTCGTCCGGCACCGGTCAGCGCAGTTTGCGTGGCGTTGTGGGAGTTCAGGCACTTGGCCTGACCATGGCGCGCCCCTGCGGGAAGCCGCGGCGGCAGCCGAAAACCTAGTCAGCACAGCGACTTCAGCGATGCCTCAATAGCCCAATGTGGCACTTCCGCCAGCAACTTTTGTGGCACTTCCCGTCAGTCGCTTCGACCGCTCGTCAGAGCGGATCGACCGGCGGGGCTCCCAGCGTGATCTCCTTCACACAGCCTTGCGGGCACATCGGCTAAGTCTTCGTGCAAAAGCGCCAAGGGAGGGCACGGTGTACCACTTGTTGCTCGCTGCTATCGCCTTTTTTGCAGCCACGACCGTCTCGGCGCAGCAGCTCGCTAAACCGAACCTCCTTGTCAGGGGGGTCGTCCAAGGAATGCCGACGGGAGACCGACAAGAGGTTCGAGTCCTCACGGCCACAATCCAGCCCGGCGGCATGACCCCGTTTCACACCCATCGCTTTCCTGTGACGGTTTACATCCTTGAGGGCACCTTTACGCTTGAATTGGAGGGCCGCTCGCCTGTGGTCTTGAAGGCTGGTGAATCCTTCGTCGAGCCCCCGCACGTGAAGATGACCGGCTACAACAAGAGCACGAATGAGGCGATGCGGGTTGTCATCTTTTATGTAAGCGATCCAGACACCCCTTTCCTTGATGTTGTGCACTAGGGGTCTGAGATGACCGACATGAGGCGCCGAGCGTTCCTTGCGGTTGCTGCCGGAGCGGCAGGGAGCTTATCGCCAAAGGCACAGGCACAATCGGGGCGGCCACGCCGCGTTGCATGGCTGGGTCTCGGACATGCCGACCACTGGTCGCCGTACTTGGAATCCTTGCGCGCGGGCCTCCGGGAATGGGGATGGGTCGAAGGCGAAAATCTGATCATCCGAGCCTATTGGGCGTCAGGTCGCGAGGACATGGAGGGGGTCGCGCGTGAACTATTGGCGGCCAACCCTGATGTTGTGGTTACGCAGGAATTCATGGTCTTTCCGGTCAAAGCGCTGACCTCGACTGTTCCTATCGTCATCGGCTTCAGCGGTGACCCTGTTCCGGTCAAACTCATGGAAAGTCACCGCCGTCCCGGCGGGAACATTACTGGGATGACCTATCTGGCGCTTGTGCTCGTTGGAAAGCGCATCGAACTCCTGAAAGAACTGGTTCCCGAGGCGCGGCGGCTTGCTATCCTCGCACGACCGCAGCATCCCGGCGATCCTCTTGAGCGGCAGGCGTCTGAGGAGGTGGTGCGCAAGCTTGGAATGGAGCTTTCTTACTTCCCCTACGTGTCGCCCTCGTTCCTTCCTGCTCGTGAATTTAGCCCCCTCGAAAAAACCTTTGAACTGATACGTCAGGCACGTTGCGACGCGCTGGTCGTCTTTCCCGACTCCGCCATGTTCGAGATTAGCGATCGCGTTGCGCAGTTCGCGATCGCGGAGCGGTTGCCGTCCGTGTCAGGCTGGGCTCCCTTCGCGAAAAACGGATTGCTCATGACGTATGGTCCGAATGTACGCGGCCTTTACAAATCTCTCGGACGCTATGTCGATCGTATCCTGCGTGGGGCCAGCCCGGCAGACCTGCCGTTCGAGGTGCCGACCACCATCGAACTCGTAATTAACGCGAAGACGGCCAAGGCCCTGGGTCTCACGATCCCGCCAACTCTGCTGGCCCGCGCCGATGAGGTGATCGATTGAGACGGAGGGAGTTCATCGCCCTCTGCATGACGGGGCTCATGCCGGGCGCACAGGCCCAACCTTCGATACCGCGTATTGGCTGGCTTTCGCTTGCATCAGCGGACGACGCGGAGATTTTGCGCTTCTTTGATGCCTTTCGCGCTGGCCTGCGAGAAGTCGGATACATAGAAGGGCACAACATCATCCTCGAGCCGCGATGGGCAAATGGTGATGCAGAGAAGGCGGTCGAGCTTGCGGCCGAGCTGGTGCGGCGCGGCGTGGCTGCCATCGTTACCCAGGGCACAGCAATCCGGGCGGCACGACAGGTTGCGGGTGCTGTGCCGGTGATATTCGCTCTGAGCGGCGATCCCGAGAAGGCTGGGCTCGTCGAGAGTCTTGCGCGACCAGGACGAAACTTCACGGGCGCAACCTTCATGTCATACGAGGTCAATGCCAAGCGTCTTCAACTCTTGAAAGAGGCGCTTCCGACCGCCTCGCGGTTCGCACTGCTAAGCAACCCAGAGCACCCAGGCGAGCAGGGCGAGCTTGAGGTGTTCCGAAATGCAGCCGCTACTATAGACGTCACGTTTTTCCATGTCCGCGTTCGTTTCTCGCATGATTTCGAAGGTGCGTTAGCCACTATCGCCAAAGAACACGCAGCCGCGATAGTTGCCCTCCCTGATGCCTTGGTGATGCAACATCGTGGGCAAATAATTGAATTCGCCAGAAAGCGCGGCATTCCGGCCGTTTCCGGGTGGCCTGCCTTCGCCAGATCAGGTGGCCTGATGACCTATGGCCCGAACCTACCGGATTCTTTCCGCGTTCTCGGACGTTTCGTCGATAAGATACTGAAGGGCGTTAGCCCCGCAGAAATTCCGGTTGAACAGCCAACGAAGTTCGAGCTTGTTATCAACCTCAAGGCGGCCAGGGAGCTTGGAATCGTAATCCCACCAACGCTCCTCGCCCAGGTCGACGAGGTGATCGAATGAGACGGCGCGAATTTTTCGTCGGGCTCACTGTCGCTCTCGGAGCGTCGACACCAGCATACCCGCAAAAGCGCGATTTGAGGCGGGTGGGCATCCTGATGGGCGGCCCTTCGCCTCCGCTGCAAACGTTGCGTGAGGCACTCCAGGGTCTGGGCTACCGCGAGGGCGAGAACATCAGCTTTGAAGAGCGGTTCGCACAGAGCAGCGAGGAGCGGTATCCGGCGCTCGCGGCCGACCTCGTTGAGGGCCGGGCTGATGTGATTGTTACGTGGGGCACGCCCGCGACGCTTGCGGCCAAGCGGGCCACCTCACGCATCCCGATTGTTATGGCGGCCATAGGTGATCCGGTAGCAATCGGGCTGGTAGAGACGCTGTCGCGGCCGGGCGGCAACGTGACCGGTCTTTCGACGCTGAACGCGGAGCTCGAGAGCAAGCGGCTGGAGATTTTGAAGGAGCTTGTGCCGGGTCTGGCGCGCGTTGGTGTTTTGACGAACGCGACCAGCGCATATGCCATAGACGCGGTGCAGCGGCTGCGCCGTGACGCAAAAAAGATGGGATTCTCCGTGGAGGAGGTCGCGGTAAGCGACCGAACCGATCTCGGGACGAAACTAGGGGTGCTCACGCAACGTCGGCCGGATGGGATCGTCGTCGTTGGTGACAGCTTCCTCAGTGCTCATCACCATCCGATCGCGCAGGCGATGGCGGACAATCGGCTGCCCGCAATCTACGCGTATCGGGAAGCGGCGGTCGGCGGCGGACTCATTGCTTATGGCACCGACTACCATGAGCTATTCCGCAGAGCCGCCGGTTACATCGACAGGATATTCGAAGGCGCAAAGCCCGGCGACCTCCCGATCGAGCAGCCAACAAGGTTTCAACTCGTAATCAACCTCAAGAGCGCGAAGGCGCTGGGACTGCCCGTCTCACCGACGCTTCTCGCCCGCGCCGATGAGGTGATCGAATGAGACGGCGAGTTGGAATCAGCCAGTTTCGTTCACCACTCTCCTCTAGGAATGGAAAGGCCGTCGTCAGGCGATAGCTGACGGGGGCCTCTTAATTATAGGGCGACCGAACGTCCCGGACTCTTTTCTGAGCACAGGCTTGTGGAAACCCCGTGTTCCTCTTGACGCTCTAACCAAACGGTGGGTCCATACCTCTGTCGAAGCGACTCAAAAAAGCTCTTGCTGAGGAGTCCGTTTCGATATGCCCCAGCCCGACAAATTGGATGTCCGTGCCCCCGGCCTCTTTCACGGGTCGGCGACGGGCTACAGAGGCATCCGCGCCCTCGTCGCGCTGTTCTGCCTGCGTGTGCTCATGCTGCCGCTGCTGTCGTGGCTGATCTGGTGGGCGACGAGCCGCTTTCTTGGCGCTTCTTGAGTGCAGAACTGTGGCTAAAAGTGCGTGGTCGCGCTGTGCGACTGATGTGTGCCAGTCATGCCAGTGCCCCCTGCTAAGTGATTGATTTTACTGTCTGGCGCGCCCTACGGGACTCGAACCCGTGTTTTTGCCGTGAAAGGGCAACGTCCTAGACCGCTAGACGAAGGGCGCCTGGCCGGCGCTGGCGCCGGGACGGGCGCACATATAGGGCGCTTGCGCCGGGGCGGCAAGCACAAGAACGGCCGCACCCCATGGCCAATCGGCCGGGCATGAATTGTCCTTGAATCGCATGGTGTTGTTCGGCGAAGCGAGGCGCGCGGCGGATAGCAGCACGCGGCGCGTTTCATCGAGTCGCGGCGCGTCATCCCGGGACGGCGGCGTCGACGATGCGCAGCTCGACACGCTCGGCGCCGCCCCAGCGGTCGATGCACAGGGTGCCGGCCACGTGCAGCGGGCCGCCGACCGCCTTGAGCAGGGCCTGGCCGAGCGGCTGGCCGGCGGCGCGGAAGGCGATGCCGCCGATGGTGGCGCCGTCGCCGCTGCGCAAGCTGACGCGGACATGGCCGCTGCTGCCGACCTCGCGCGCATCCGTGACGCGGTGATTGGCGAAGGCGAAGACGGGTTCCGGCTGGCCCGAGCCGAAGGGGCCTGCCTTTGACACGGCCGCGACGATCTCCGGCCGGGCGCCGCCGGCGGCGAGCGTCGCGTCGATCGCCAGGCTGTCGAGGAGCTGCGGGTCGCCGACGCCGGCCGCGAGCCGCTCGCTCACGAAAGCCGCGAAGCGGCCGATGTCGCCCGGCGCCACCGTGACGCCCGCCGCCATGGCGTGACCGCCGCCCTTGACGGCGACGCCGGCCTCGACCGCCGCGCGCACGGCGCGGCCGAGATCGGCGCCGGGCACGGAGCGGCCCGATCCGGTGGCGGGGCCGTCCGCGGGCGCGGTGAAGGCGAAGGCGGGCCGGCGGAAGCGCTCCTTGAGGCGCGCCGCCACGAGGCCGACCACGCCCGGATGCCATTCGGCGGAGCTAGTCACCAGCACCGGCGCCTCGGCCGCGCGGTCGAGCGCGAGCAGCGCCTGCGCCTCGGCCTCGGCGACCGCCGCCTGTTCGATCAGCTGGCGCTCGCGGTTGAGCCGGTCGAGCTCGCCGGCCATGCGGCCCGCCGCGAAGGCGTCGCTCTCCAGCAGTAGGCGCGCGCCGAGGGCGGCGTCGCCGATGCGCCCGCCGGCATTGATGCGCGGCCCGATCAGGAAGCCGAGATGCCAGGCTTCGGGCGCGGCGCGCAGGGACGCGACGTCGATCAGCGCCGCAAGGCCGGGCCGCTGCCGGCCGCGCATCACGGCGAGCCCCTGGCGCACGAAGGCGCGGTTCAGTCCCGTCAGCGGCACGACGTCGGCCACGGTCGCGAGCGCGACGAGGTCGAGCCCGGCGAGCAGGTCGGGCGCCGGCCGGCCGTTCCAGAAGCCGCGCTCGCGCAGCGCCCGGTTGAGCGCCACGAGGGTGAGAAACACCACGCCGGCGGCGCACAGGTGGCCGAGTCCGGAAAGATCGTCCTGCCGGTTCGGATTGACCAGGGCCGCGGCCTGCGGCAGCCGCTCCGGCGCCTGGTGGTGGTCGAGCACGACGACGTCGAGCCCGAGCCGCGCCGCCTCCGTGAAGGGCTCGTGGCTGGCGGTGCCGCAATCGACGGTGACGAGCAGCCGCGCGCCCTGCCCGGCGAGGCTGCGGATGGCCTCGCTGTTCGGGCCGTAGCCCTCGCTGATGCGATCCGGGATGTGGATCAGGAACGGCACGCCGCAGGCGCGCAGATACTCGCCGAGCAGCGCCGCGCTGCAGGCGCCGTCGACGTCGTAGTCGCCGAAGATGGCCACCGTCTCGC
>DATBIR010000214.1:0-42494 GCA_036556825.1 Beijerinckiaceae bacterium | reverse complement strand
TCTTCGCATTGGCGCCTCCACCGGTCGACATCAGCCTGCATTGGACTTGACGCGCCACCGTTAACTCTTCCGAAAGCATCGCCTGGACACCGGGAATGCTTGCGGTTGAATCCGCCTGAGGGGACCGGGTCAACCATGAGCGTTGTCATGATGCCGGACTACATCACCCTCCCCCCGCGCCGCGAGCCGCATGCCCTCGTGCGCACCTTCGTCGTTCTGGGCGCTCTCGCCACCCTCGTCGCAAGCGGCATCATCGCGCTGGGCTAAGCTCACAAGAGAGGCCGCTCGCCTCCGGGCGCGCGCCTGCGCGAACGCGTCGTGCACAGCGAATGTTTGAAAAGTTAACTTTTCAGGGAACTCCGGGCGGGCATTCACATTTGTTAACCTGTGTAAATGAGCGGTCGGAGGCCACTGCTTCTCCCGGCAAGAGGTCCTGACGGGGTGACACACGTGAAGCGCGGCGGTGAATGTCATGATGGAGGCCACACATCTCAACCCGTTCAACGGGGCTGATACGCGTTCGCGTCGCGATAAGATCGACGACAAGCTGCGTCTCGCCCTCGGACGGGGTCTTGCGGCGGCTTACGCGGACGTGATCCGGGAGCCGATCCCGGAGACTATGCGCATGTGGCTGCGCCAGCTCGAGCTCAAGGAGCAGCGCGGCATGCGCGGCTAGACTGCGCCACCGCGACCTTCCCAGGCGAAATCAACGGCAATCTCGATTTCCCGCGCGCCGCTGGACGGCGGCACGCGGGTCGCCTGACCGGCGTCCCGATATCGTATCTAGGCCGCAGGAGAAGGAATGCTTCGGCTTTGCCGGGCTGAATTTCGGCTCAAATGCATCCCTCTTCCGGGTTTCGCTCCGCCAATCCGGTAAGAGGTTACTTGTTCGTGCGCCCGACGTGACGCGGGTTCACGCCGCCTTCTCGGGTGGCCTCGTTCTCAACGTCGCCCTCGAACGTGGCGTCGGCGGCAATGCTGCGCGGATCCTCGCCGGCCATCGTTGTGCCCTTGGCGCCGCCGATAAGGGGATTGCCCTTGAGGTCCGCGTCGGTTGGAACGCGTGTTTTCGGCTGTTTCGAGCTCGTCATGATCGGCTCCTCATCTTTGCGGACAGCTTCTCGCAACCGCTACGGCTGCGGATCGTACGGCCCGAGCGGATGCGACGGCGTGCCCGGCGTGGCGGGCGGATGATCCGGATCCGGCGTCGGGATTTCGCTCGGTTGCCCGGTCGGCAACTCCTGCGGCGCGTGACCAGGCAGAGGCGGTGGATTGGAGAGCGGATCGGCCGGGTCGGGCTTCGGCGTCTGCGGCAGCGGCACCGGATTGAGCGGATGCTGACTCATGCAGGTCTCCGGTGTGTGCGGGGATTGGCGACGCAACTCGCTACGACGGCCCGGAGCGCTTCTTCTGCTCCGTCTGCTGGCCCTCACGTTGTCCGGGCTGCTCCTTGTGACCCGCGTTCGACTTGTTGTGCTGGCTTTCCTGATTGGGGCGGTCCGGCCTGTTCTGGTCGCGGTTATGCTTGGGGTCCATGCGACGGCTCCAGTCCTGTGATTGAGGTGGAAACGCCGGCCGGGAGTCATCGTTCCGCCGCCTCGCCCGACACCGTGCCACAGGGAACCGCACCGAGCCTGGGCTGTTGTGGAAAGGCGCGTGCCTGCCTCTGGTGAAAATACCGACATGACCATGGAACCGCTCCTCAGCCCGGCCGGCGCACCAATCCGGACGATCGACGCACAGGCGGAGCCGATACTCAAATCGCCGGAGGCGGAGTCCTTCTATGCCGAGGCGCTGCGCGAACTGACCAGGCTCAACCTGCCCTTCCTGCTTGCCGGCACTTACGCCGTCAGCGCCTATACGGGCATCACCCGCACCACCAAGGATCTCGACATCTTCTGCAAGGCTGGCGACTACCCGCGCATCCTCAGCCACTTCCAGAATCTCGGCCACGCGGTCGAGATCGAGGACGAGCGTTGGCTCGGCAAGGTGTACAAGGGTCCGCATTTCTTCGATATCATCTTCGCCTCGTCCAACGGCACCATGCCGGTCGGCGATGCGTGGTTCGAGGACGCGCGCCAGATCGAGGTGTTCGGCACGCCGGTCCGGATCGTCGGACCCACCGAGCTCGTGTGGTCCAAGTCGTTCATCCAACTCCGCCACCGCTACGACGGCGCGGACGTGATGCACGTGATCCTCAAGCAGCACGATCAGATCGACTGGCGACGCCTCCTCGCCTACATGGAGCTGCATTGGGAAGTGCTTCTGTCCCAGCTTATCACCTTCCGCTGGATCTATCCGACCGAGCGCGACCACATCCCGCGCTGGCTCATGGACGAGCTGCTCGACCGGCTGCACAAGCAGCTGGAGCTGCCGCCGCCGCAGATGAAGGTCTGCCGCGGGCGCATGTTCTCGCGCGTCGATTACGAGATCGACGTCAAGGAATGGGGCTTCGCCGATGTCGGCGGTGAGGGCGAGTGGCGCAATGACTGAACGGAACGACAACAGCGGCGGCGTCATGAAGGTCGCGGCATTGGGCGACCTTCACGTCAAGGAAGATCATTCGGCACCCTATCGGGATCTGTTCGCCGAGATATCCAAGGCCGCAGACGTGCTCGTGCTGACCGGCGATCTCACCGATCTCGGCAAACCGGCGGAAGCGGAGATCCTGGTCGAGGACCTGCGCGCCTGCGCGATTCCGGTGATCGCCGTACTTGGCAACCACGATTATGAATCCGGCTGCGCCGAGGAAGTCGGAAAGATCCTGAAAAATGCCGGCGTGCGGCTGCTTGACGGCCAGGCCATCGAAATCGACGGCGTCGGCTTCGTTGGCGTCAAGGGCTTCATCGGCGGCTTCGGCCGGCGCATGCTCGGATCGTTCGGCGAGCCGACCATCAAGGCAATGGTCGCCGAGAGCATGAACGAAGCGATGCGGCTCGAGAACGCCATGCGCACCGTGCGCACGAAGCGCGCTGTCGTGGTTCTGCATTATGCGCCGGTCGCGGAGACG
Organism: Beijerinckiaceae bacterium; assembly: GCA_036556825.1. GTDB lineage: Bacteria > Pseudomonadota > Alphaproteobacteria > Rhizobiales > Beijerinckiaceae > JAJKJG01. The sequence goes on along the minus strand of DATBIR010000214.1, from coordinate 39,484 downwards.
GTCGAAGGCGAGCCGCTGGAAATTTTCCCGTTCCTGGGATCGTCGCGCCTTGCCGAGACGATTGACCGATTCCAGGTAAGCGCCGTGGTCCACGGGCATGCCCATCGCGGAAAGTTCCAGGGCAGCACGCCCGCCGGCGCCCCCGTCTACAACGTTGCCCAGCACATCGAGAAGCCGACGGGCCGGCCCTACGCGCTGCTCGAGATTTAGGGACACGCAGCGAGTCAAGAATGGCGAATGGGGGTCAGCGTGGAGCAAGCGGCGCGTTCAGCCGCGCCGCTTGCTATGCACGGCGCGCTATTCGCCATTTGCGGGTCCGGGCCCTATATTCAGCCGCGGACAGGATCCAGAGGCATTGATGGGCGGTATCTCGGTCACCCTCGAAGGCGACAACATTCAGCTTTCGTTTCAGAAAGGCCAGCAGACCACGTCCGTCCTGATGGATGCAGGGGCCGCGCGCTCGCTGGTGCGCGCTCTTGCGCAACTGCTTTCCTCACTCGAGGATGAAGAGGACGCGCCGGGGGCCGACGAGGAGTTCATGGACGTCACCTCGCCGTCGATCGACGTCGGCACTGACGACAGGGGTCAGGCGGTGGTTGCCTTGCAGGCCGGTTCGCTGCCGGCATTCATGCTTCGCCTGAAGGACGACGAGGCGCGGCACATCGCCAACAGCCTCTTGGAAATTCTCAACGCGCCGCGCGACGTGCGCACGTCACTGGGCGATCATTAGCGTCGTTACGTCGTAAGATCCCGGGTCAGGTCCGGGCCTTCGCCGAAGTGGTGCCCACTTTGCGCGATCATGCTGCGCCGGATCAGCGGCGCCGGAATTGCGGACGGGCCCCCGGACGCGGAGCCATTGCGGCGCGCTCGTCCTTGTGCCGGAAGACAAGCCTGCCCTTTTCGAGATCGTAAGGCGACATCTCGACGGTCACGCGGTCTCCGGCTAGCGTCTTGATGCGGTTCTTTTTCATCTTGCCGGCCGTATAGGCGATGATCTCGTGCCCTGAATCGAGGCGGACGCGATAACGCGCATCGGGAAGGATCTCGAGAACGAGTCCTTCGAACTGCATCAGTTCTTCTTTCGCCATGAAGTCCTGCTCCTCTCCGGGCGCCTGACGGGTCGGGCGTCCTGCAGCCGTTCGGCTCACTGCCGCAACCGGCCCTGGATTGCTCTGAACGCATTTTCGCGGCGAACAGGACTGACCAACGGATCAGGTCCGCGACAGGCCTTCGCCGGAAAATGCCCTAACAAAAAAGCCGTTCGATGAACGGCTTCATGAGACAAAAAGGGCGTGGATGGACCACGCCCCTTTCATGATTTACGCAGCCTGCAGGTTGACCGCGGAGGTCTTGCCGTTGCGCTGGTCGGTCTGCAGATCGTATGAGACCTTCTGGCCTTCGCGGAGGCCGCGGAGACCGGCGCGCTCAAGCGCCGTGGCGTGGACGAACACGTCCTTGCCGCCGTTGTCGGGCTGGATGAAGCCATAGCCCTTTTGATCATTGTACCACTTCACCGTTCCAGTGTTCATGGAACTGTCCTTTCATTGACGTATGCACGTTGGACGGATGCGCGCGCACATCTGTCCGATTTGGTCGATCTTTGGAGAGGGTAGTCTGAACGTGCGCCCGGCAATCCGCGAGGCGAAGCGGCCCAACCGTCCGGCCAAATGTCGATGGCATCAAATAGCCCCGAAACAAGGCGATTGCAAGACATCTGCCTTGATTGCGGACCTTCGGCAGCCCCCGTTTGAGGCACGTAACAGCTTGATATTAACCAGAAATATATCCCAAGCCACTGATCGGCTGACACATTCCCGGGACCACGGCGGGCAACACCGTTAACGGCTGCCGGCCAGCGCGGGTCGCTCAGCCTGGCGGTCGTCCGGCCTTCGGCGCCCTGCGAAATGCAATTGCAGCGCCACCCCGTTCTGTGCTTTTTCCGCGATCAGCCAGGCAGTCCGCCCGAACCAGTCCGCAACAAGAACGATCCAGGAGGAACATGTGAAACGCCGTCAATTCCTCACCGCCGCCGGTGCCGGCTTGACCGCCACGGCTGTCGCCAGCCCCGCCGTCGCGCAGACCATGCCCGAGGTGAAATGGCGCCTGACCTCCGGCTTTCCGAAATCGCTCGACACGCTCTACGGCGCCGCCGATCTATTCTCGCGCTACGTCTCGGATGCCACCGACGGCAAGTTTCAGGTGCAGGTCTTTGCCGCCGGCGAGATCGTCCCGACCTTGCAGGCGATCGATGCGGTCGGCAACGCCACCGTCGAACTCGCCCACACCGCCTCGTATTACCATGTCGGCAAGGATCCGACCTTTGCCTTCGGCACGACGATTCCGTTCGGCCCGAACTCACGGCAGATGACCGCCTGGGCGTATCACGGTGACGGGCTCAGGCTCCTCAACGACTTCTACGCCAAGCACAATCTCTACATGCTGCCCGGCGGCAATACCGGCACGCAGATGGGCGGCTGGTTCCGCAAGGAGATCAAGACCGTCGACGACCTCAAGGGCCTGAAGTTCCGCATCGCCGGCCTCGCCGGTCAGATGCTGCAGAAGCTCGGCGTGGTGCCGCAGCAGATCCCGGGCGGGGACATCTATCCGGCGCTCGAGAGGGGCACCATCGACGCCGCGGAATGGGTCGGCCCGTATGACGACGAGAAGCTCGGCTTCTACCGGGTAGCGCCGTTCTATTATTTCCCGGGATTCTGGGAGGGCAGCGCCATGCTCGGCTTCTTCTTCAACACCGAGAAATGGAACGCGCTGCCGAAGAGCTACAAGGCGATCGCGCAGGCGGCCGCTGCCTATGCCCACAGCGACATGCAGGCCAAATACGACAGCCGCAACCCGGCAGCCTTGAGCCGCCTTCTCGTCGCCGGCGCTCAGCTGCGCCCGTTCAGCCAGGAGATCATGGAGGCCTCGTTCAAGGCGGCGGGCGAGATGTATGACGAGATCGCCAGCAAGAACGCCGAGTTCAAGAGGCTCTACGACAACCAGCGCGCCTTTCGGAACGATGAATATGCCTGGTTCAGGTCCGCGGAATACTACTTTGACAACTTCATGATCCGCGCGGGCACGCGCAACTGACAGCGAACCGCGCGCCGGCTCGATACCATCACGCGCAAAAAAGCGGCCGGTTCGTCACCGGCCGCTCGTCTTTGCAGGCAGGGCCGCGTGTCAGGCGGTCTGCTGGATCGCCGACAACTTCCACGGCCCGCCGCGATCGCGCCGGAACGTCCACAGCTCCGTCACCTCGCTCGGCTCGCGACTGCCCTCGATGACCCGGCCCGTCGCCCGGTCGAGCACGGCGTCGTTGATTGCATAGCGCATCGCAACGGTTGCGTAGTCGCTATCACCTTCGCGCCACGCCTCCGCCAAGTCGCCTTGCAGCAGGCGCACGTCGGAGGATCGGTTGACGACGCCCTTGCGGGCATTCTCGTTCAGATCCTCCTGCATGTAGCCGGCCATCTCGGGCGTTGCGATATTCCACAGGGCGGCCACGTCTTCGCGCGAGTAGGCGTCGCTGACCTCGTGCAGGTTGCGCTCGAACGCATCGTAGTCGGCCGGGCCGATCCCGACCTCGTCGCTGCGGCCGCCGGCGCGCGGCTGTGCCGGCGCCGGGCCTGACATGCCGAGCCCGCCGAGACCGCCCATCCGGCCGCCGCCGAGCGGCGGAACCTTATCGCCGAGCGACGAGCGCGCCATCGGTTGCGGGCCTCCGGCCAGGGCCGGCTCCTGGCGGCGACGGAAGAAGCGCATCACCAGCCAGACGAGGCCGACGATCAGCCCGACCTGGAGGAGCAGCCCGAACAGGGAGGCGAGCCCGGCGAGGCCGCCGAAGAAACCCTGCCCGAACAGCATGCCGAGGAGGCCTGCGCCAAGCAGGCCGGCGAACAGGCCCGTGCCAAAACCGAAGCGGCGCGGCTGCGCGGCCTGCGCCTGGGGCACCGGCGCCGGGCGCTGCACATTGGGGCCCGGCTGCGGGGCTTGCGAGCGCTGCATCGGCTGCGTCGGGGCCGTCGGCGCGGTCCGCGTCGCGGGCGGCGCATCCCAGGTGCGCGAGCCTCGCGACCCGAAGCTGCCGCCGCGCCCGGGGCGCGCCTCGGCGACGCTGGCAGCGAGCAACCCGGCTATCGCGACGAGCCCGACGAGAGCGCGGCTGCGGCGTGTAGCGAAATTGGTCATCGTGTTCCCCGAAGGTTCAGAGAGGGGCCTTCCCTCGCTCCCATATATGGGGGCCGTCGGGACGGCAGGGAAGCCCGCTGGCGACTGAACCTGTGGGCCGTTTGAGCAGTAATCCGTAGCTAGCGGCCCACCCGCGGGACGCGGTCGAGCTGGCTTTCGCGGGCCACCCGCTCGAAGGGCTCGCCGGCGCATTTGATGCGGTACTCGCACTCGACTCCTTCGATCGGCAGCAGCCGCGTGACCTTGAAATCCTCGCGCGCCGCCACGCTCAGATACCCGCCATGAGTGAACCGGACTGTTTGCCCGACTGAGAATTTATGCTTAAGCACAGCGCCCTCCTTTCTGGAGCAATGGCGGCCTCGAAATGATCATAATGCATTTGCCGCAGCAGAACAGTCCCTCGGTTGTCGCGCGCCGGGACGGCAGCCGGGATTTGCCCTTCGCGGTGGTTGCGAAGACCATGGTCCGGTTATTGGGTAGTGGCCCCTGAAGGGAGGTCAGATGCCACCTCTGGAACGTCTCGAGGACAGCGCCGACCGGCGCACCGAACTCGCCGCCGACCGCACGGTGCTGGCGGCCGAGCGCACCTACGCGTCCTGGGTCCAACTCGGGCTGGCGGCGCTGGCCAGCGGCATCGGCGCGAAGAAGCTGCTCGAGGGCATCGTGCCGGAATGGATGATCATCAGCGTCGGCACGCTGCTGGTGCTGTTCTCGGCCTTCTGCTTCGGCGCGGCCGTGTGGCGCCAGCTCGATCCGGGGGTGCCGCCGCCGCGGCCCGACGTGCGGCGCATCCCGCCGTATCTCCTCCTCACCGTCAACGCCTTCCTGGCGCTGGTCGCCCTCGCGGTGTTGATGGGCATCTGGTTCGGCAAGACCGGCGGCGATTAAGCCGGTTTGCGTCGGAACCGCCGACCGTCGCGCCCGTTGCACCATCGACAGCCCGAGCCACGACGGAGGCAATGATGGCGCGGAATTTGAAGTCGAACGCGAAGGCCGATCGGGTCGACCATCGCAGGCCACCTATCGAGCGCATGGACCGTGACGCGATCGCCGGTCTTCTTCCCCCCGAAGAGCTCGACCGCGGCCCGAGCAGCAGGCTGACGGCGGGCGACATCAAGCGCGCCGCCGCCAGGGCGAAAGGCGTGATGGGCGCGTCGAAGAAGCTCGATCCCAGTCTCAGGATCGCCCGCACCCGCACGGCCGCGCCTGCGACCGACGGCATGAAGAAGAGTCGGGCTGCGCCGGCGGGGCGCCGCGCCGTCGACGAAGGCGCGCTCAAGGCGCGCTCCGCCGAAGCCCCGCGCCGCGTGCGCAAGTCCAATGCCGAGATCGCCGAAAGCGACACGTCGACGGCGCGCAGACGTCCGGCTCCATCCGCGGCGGCCGGTGCACAGACGGTCAAGTCGCGTGCGGCGGTGAAAAGCATCGACAAGCGTGCCGGCGCCCCGCGCCAGCGTGTCCCGGCGCCCGGCAATGTCGTCAGCAAGACCAAACGGGAATTCGTGACGGGGCAGGCGCCGACACGCAAGAGCGGCGTCAGAGCCACGGCCTCGGCGGGTGGCCGCAAGCCGCCGAAGCGTTCGGCCCGCGCTGGCCGGCCGAGCGGCGCCGGCCGGAGCAAGGGAGCGAGCGGAAATATCCACGAAATCGTGTGACGACCGCCTCGGGCATTAACCTTCTCCCTACCGGAAAGGGTCTCGCCTGGGCCGGCTTATCCCCCGCAATTGCGTTTTCGCGCGCGATGGTCCAAGCCTTCGCGCGTTTTCACGAGCAAGTCCGACGATACGGGAAGTGCAATGACGAAATGGGTTTACACCTTCGGCGACGGCAAGGCCGAAGGCGAGGCGGGTTTGCGCAACCTGCTCGGCGGCAAGGGCGCGAATCTCGCCGAAATGTCCAATCTCGGCCTTCCCGTTCCGCCCGGCTTCACCATCACCACCGAAGTCTGTACTTACTACTACAAGCACGATCGCTCGTATCCCGGAGAGCTCGCGGGCGAGGTCGATAAGGCGCTCACCTATGTCGGCGGCCTGACCGGCAAGAAGTTCGGCGATCCTGAAAACCCGCTGCTGGTCTCGGTGCGCTCCGGCGCGCGCGCGTCGATGCCGGGCATGATGGATACGGTGCTCAATCTCGGCCTCAACGACGCCACGGTCGAGGCCGTCGCCAAGGCGGCCGGCGACGCGCGCTTCGCCTACGACAGCTACCGGCGCTTCATCACGATGTATTCGAACGTCGTGCTCGGCGTCGAGCATCACCACTTCGAGGAAGCCCTCGACGATTACAAGGAGCGCAGAGGTCACAGCCTCGACACCGACCTCACCGCGGCGGACTGGAAGGAGTTGATCGGCCGCTACAAGCAGATCATCGCGAAGCATCTGGGCAAGCCGTTCCCGCAGGATCCGCACGAGCAGCTGTGGGGCGCCATCGGCGCCGTGTTCGGATCATGGATGAATGCCCGCGCCATCAAGTATCGCGAGTTGCACAACATCCCGGCGAGTTGGGGCACGGCGGTGAACGTGCAGGCAATGGTGTTCGGGAACATGGGCGAGACCTCCGCCACCGGCGTCGCCTTCACGCGCAACCCTTCGACCGGGGAGCGCGAGCTCTATGGCGAGTTCCTGATCAATGCCCAGGGCGAGGACGTCGTCGCCGGCATCCGCACGCCGCAGGACATCACCGAGCAGGCACGGCGCGCGTCGGGCTCCGGCAAGCCGTCGATGGAGCAGGCGATGCCGGACGCCTATGCCGAGCTCGTCCGCATCTACGGCCTCCTCGAGAAGCATTACCGCGACATGCAGGACATGGAGTTCACCGTCGAGCGCGGCAAGCTCTGGATGCTGCAGACACGCAACGGCAAGCGCACCACCAAGGCGGCGCTGCGCATCGCCGTCGATCTCGCCAGCGAAGGCCTGATCTCGCAGGACGAGGCGATCGGGCGCGTTGACCCGGCCGGGCTCGACCAGCTGCTGCACCCGACCATCGATCCCAAGGCCGAGCGCAAGGTGCTGGCCACCGGCCTGCCGGCCTCGCCCGGCGCCGCATCGGGCGAGATCGTGTTCAATTCCGACGACGCGGAGGCCGCCAAGAAGAACGGCCGCAAGGTCATCCTGGTGCGCGTCGAGACGTCGCCGGAGGACATCCACGGCATGCATGCCGCCGAAGGCATTCTGACGACGCGCGGCGGCATGACCTCGCATGCCGCGGTGGTGGCGCGCGGCATGGGCAAGCCCTGCGTCTCCGGCGCCGGCTCGATCCGCGTCGACTACAATGCCGGGACCATGACCGTGGCAGGCGCCGCCCTGAAGAAGGGCGACGTCATCACCATCGACGGCTCCACCGGCCAGGTCCTGCAGGGCCGCGTCGCCATGCTCGAGCCGGAGCTGTCGGGCGAGTTCGCGACGCTGATGGGCTGGGCCGACGCGGCGCGCCGGCTCAAGGTGCGCGCCAATGCCGACACGCCCCTCGACGCCCGGACGGCGCGCAATTTCGGGGCCGAAGGCATCGGCCTGTGCCGCACCGAGCACATGTTCTTCGAAGGCGACCGCATCGTCGCGGTGCGCGAGATGATCCTGGCCGACGACGAGAAGGGCCGGCGCGCGGCCCTGCAAAAGCTTCTGCCTATGCAACGCGCCGACTTCGCGGAACTGTTCACGATCATGAGCGGCCTGCCGGTGACCATCAGGCTGCTCGATCCGCCGCTGCACGAGTTCCTGCCGCACACGGAAGCCGAGATCGCGGAAGTCGCCGCGGCGATGAAGACCAGCGCCGAAAAGCTGCGCCGCCGCGCGGCCGAGCTGCACGAATTCAACCCGATGCTCGGCTTCCGCGGCTGCCGCCTGGCGATCGCCTATCCCGAGATCGCCGAGATGCAGGCCCGCGCCATCTTCGAGGCCGCCATCGAGGCGGGCCGGAAAACCGGCAAGGCCGCCGAGCCCGAGATCATGGTGCCGCTGATCGTGACCCGGTCGGAGTTCGATCTCGTCAAGGAACGCATTGATGCGATGGCCGAGGCCGTGAGCGCCGAGACCGGCGTCAAGATCGACTACCAGGTCGGCACCATGATCGAGCTGCCGCGCGCTTGCCTGCGCGCCCACGAGATCGCCGAAACCGCTGAATTCTTCTCCTTCGGCACCAACGACCTCACGCAGACCACGCTCGGCATCTCGCGCGACGACGCCGCGACCTTCCTCGGCCCCTACACCCAGAAGGGAATCCTGCCCGCCGACCCCTTCATGACCATCGACCAGGACGGCGTCGGCGAGCTCGTCCGCATCGGCGTCGAGCGCGGCCGCAAGGTGCGCAACAATCTCAAGCTCGGCATCTGCGGCGAGCACGGCGGCGACCCGGCCTCGGTGGGCTTCTGCCATGAGGTCGGGCTCGATTACGTTTCCTGCTCGCCGTACCGCGTGCCGATCGCGCGCCTCGCCGCTGCGCAGGCGGCGCTCGGCGGCAAGGTGGCGAGCCAGGCGTAAGCACCCTCGCCTCGCTTCGTCATTTCGGGGCGCTCGAAGCGCGGGCCGGGAGTCACGACCGGTTGCGATGATGGCGTGCACGCGACCTCGAAATGACACACGCGTGGACTGGCGCGGCTTAACTCTCCCTCAAGCTTGATCCGGCGATAACGGCAGCCGAGCTGCCGTGTCCGCCTGCATTGGGCCCGGCGCTCGCCTGGGACGTGAAGCGCGGGATGGCAGGCCGATGAGTCGCCGGTCGGGCATCAGGTGGATTTGCGCGGCGGTCGCGCCGTGGGCGCTTGGCATCGGCGTGCTCGTCTCGTTCACTGCCGTGGCGAGCAACGACCCGCAAAGCGGGATCAGCGGCGCCGCGCTGGTGCCGGCCGGCGAGGCGTTCGGCACGGGCGCCCTGGTCCCGCCCTCGACCGCCCCGTGGGCGAGCAGCCCGCGTCTGCCGGGGCCGGTCCGCCTCGACATCAAGACCACTGCCAGGAATTATCCCTCGGTCGAGCGCTCGCGCAAAGGCGACCCGGTCGCCTCGACCGGCCCGAGCCTGAGCCGTCGCGGGGGCGAGCTCCGCATCGAGGCGCGGTCCGGGCTGTCGCAGGTGATGTTCGGCCACGACGAAAGCGGTCCGCCGGCCGTCCTGATGCCGTTCGGCGATCGCGGCGCCGATCTCAACCACACCTTCGAACCGTTCGCCGACGCCGCCGCGACGACGACGCAGCAGGCGAGTTCCGTGCAGTCGCCTGCCGCGGCTGCCGCCGGATCGACCGGCGCGGGCCGCGGCCCGCGTCATTCGCCCGATGGCGCGACGCCGGGCGTGGCCCGCGCCGCAGCGCTCGCGTCGGCAACGCCGGCGCCCGCCGATGCGACGCCCATCGAGATCGCCGCCGCGCCCGTCTCCGTCCCGTCTGGCCCAATGACGCCGCGCGGGTTTGAAACGGACATCGCCGATGAGCCCGACGTCGCCGACAGCAGCCGCTATGCGGGCCTGATCAACCCCGACCACCTGGCGCGGGAGCAGCGCTGTCTCGCGGAAGCGGTGTATTTCGAAGCACGCAGCGAACCGGAGGAAGGCCAGGCGGCGGTCGCCCAGGTCATTCTCAACCGCGTCAAGAGCGGTCTCTATCCCACGTCGGTCTGTGGCGTCGTCTATCAGAACCGCCAGCGCCATCTGGCGTGCCAGTTCACCTTTGCCTGCGAAGGCAAGTCGCTGCGCGTCAGCGACGCCGAGGCGTGGAATACGGCGAGGCGCGTGGCGCGGGAGGTCATGGACGGCAAGACCTATGTGGCCGACGTCGGCGGCGCGACGCACTACCATGCCGATTACGTACGACCTTACTGGTCGCGGCGCCTGAAGAGGATGGACGTGATCGGGCGGCACATCTTCTACAAGCTCAGGCCCGGCCAGACCTAATCACCCGCTCCCGCCTGGAGGGCGAATCCGGAAGCGGTTTGCGTTCCAATCGAGGACGAGGCATGCCCCGATCGCGGCGGCAGCGGCAAGGTCCTCGTGTGTGTTGGAGACGCGTGACGCGTCGCGATCCATTCACGGCCGTGATGGCAGCAATGACTTCACCGCGTTTGGCTGAGGCGGAGCCGCAGGATAGATTTCACCTTCTTGCCTGGATGTCGGGTCGCCGAGATCCGCTGCAAATCGACAAGCCGGAATATCCGGCTTCTGCCGGAGCTGGTTTATGGTCGCCTCGTCCGATCGCGGCACTCGTTTCGCGCCCGAGCTCATCGTCGCGGCGGGCTGCCTGATTGCGCTGATCACCTTCGGGCCCCGCGCCTCAGCCGGCCTGTTCCAGATCCCGATGACGACGGAATTCGGCTGGGGCCGCGACGTGTTCAGCCTCGCCATCGCCATCCAGAACCTGTTGTGGGGCCTCGGCCAGCCTTTTGCCGGCGCCATCGCCGACCGCTTCGGGGCGCGCAACGTCCTCTGCGTCGGCGGGCTGCTCTACGCCCTCGGCCTGGTGGTGATGGCGCACGCGACGACGCCCGGGCTGCTGCACCTCGGAGCGGGCGTGCTGATCGGCTTCGGGCTGTCGGGTTGCTCGTTCAATCTCGTGCTCGGCGCGTTCGGCAAGCTGCTGCCGGACAGCTGGCGGCCCCTCGCCTTCGGGGCCGGCACGGCAGCCGGGTCGCTCGGCCAGTTCTTCTATCCTCCGATCGGCAGCGCCATCATCGATCAGCTCGGGTGGTATCAGGCGCTGATCATGTTCGCGGCCAGCGTCCTGGTCGTGCTGCCGCTGTCGATCCCGCTCGCCACGCGCAGCCTTGGTGCGTCGACCAGTAAGGGCCCCGCCGCGGCCAACCAGTCGATTTCCGAGGCGCTCGGCGAAGCCTTCCGTCACCGCAGCTACGTGCTGCTCGTGCTCGGCTTCTTCACCTGCGGCTTCCAGCTCGCCTTCATCACCGTGCATCTGCCAGCCTATCTGAAGGACGCGAACCTGCCGCTGTGGGTCGGCGGCTGGACTCTCGCGTCGATCGGCCTCGCCAACGCCGTCGGCTCGCTCGGATCGGGATGGCTGTCGACGCGCATGTCGAAGCGCTGGCTGCTCGCCTGGATCTATTTCGCGCGTTCCGTCGTGATCCTGGTCTTCATTCTGCTGCCGGCCTCGCCGCTCACGGCGATCGCCTTCGGCATCGCCATCGGCTTCCTGTGGCTGTCGACCGTGCCTCCCACCTCGTCGCTCGTGATGCTGATGTTCGGCACCCGCTACATGGCCATGCTCTACGGCTTTGCCTTCTTCTCGCACCAGGTCGGCGGCTTCCTCGGCGTTTTCCTCGGCGGCGTGCTCTACGAGGGGTCCGGCAGCTACGCCATCGTGTGGTGGCTCTCGATCGCCCTGGGCCTTGCCTCGGCGGTGATCAACCTGCCGATCGAGGAGCGGCCGGTCGAACGCGCCGTGCCGCAGCCGGCATAACCTTGCGTCCGGGCTCGGCTGTTCGCGAGAGCCGGACCAAAGCTGCGCAACTCGGCACATCCGACTTGCCGGCCGCTAGCTCGAACCTTGCCGCGCTTGCCGCAGCGCGGCACAATTCTCCTGACCGAGGAGGAGCCATGGCGGCGTTCAACGCGATCGTGATCGAGAAGGGAGACGCCGGACAGAGCGTCGGCTTCAAGCGCTTCGACGAGTCCGACCTGATGGACGGCGACGTCACCGTGCGGGTGTCGCACTCGACCGTCAACTACAAGGACGGGTTGGCGATCACGGGCAAGGCCCCGGTCGTGCGCCGCTTCCCGATGATCCCCGGCGTCGATCTCGCCGGCGTCGTCGAGGCATCCTCGCACGCTGAATTCCGGCCCGGCGATGAAGTCATCCTCAACGGCTGGGGCCTCGGCGAGACGCATCTCGGCGCCTACGCGGAAAAGGCGCGCGTCAAGGGCGACTGGCTGATCCCGCTCCCGAAAGGCCTCTCCGCCGCCCAGGCCATGGCCATCGGAACGGCCGGCTACACGGCGATGCTGTCCCTGATGGCGCTCGAGCGGCACGGCCTCACGCCCGACCGGGGCGCCGCCATCGTGACCGGCGCCGCGGGCGGGGTCGGATCGACCGCCATCGCCCTTTTGGCCGGTGCCGGATGGCATGTGATCGCCTCGACCGGGCGGCCGCAGGAAGGCGCCTACCTCAAGGAGCTCGGGGCCGCCGAGGTCATCGACCGCAGCGAGCTTTCGGGCCCGGCCCGCCCGCTCAACAAGGAGCGTTGGGCGGCGGGCATCGAGTCGGTCGGCTCGCATACGCTCGCCAATGTCCTGTCGATGACCAGGGAGAACGGGGCCATCGCCGCCTGCGGCCTGGCACAGGGCATGGATCTACCGGCCACCGTCGCGCCCTTCATCCTGCGCGGCGTTGCCCTGCTGGGGGTGAACTCGGTCACTGCGCCGAAACCTCTCCGGATCGAGGCCTGGAACCGCCTTGCGCGCGATCTCGATCGTGGCAAGCTGGCGGCGATGACAACGACGGTCGGTCTCGACAAGGTGATCGATGCCGCCCGTCAGATCATCGACGGCCGGGTGCGCGGACGTCTCGTCGTCGAGGTGGCGTAGGTCAGGGGGAACCTTGGCCAAGCGTTAGGGATTGCCTTCGCATGAGCAGCGCATTCGTCAAGGAAGAAGAAGGGGGCGAGGCCTTCGAGGATCTCCCCGATCGCCCCATCAGCCCGCACACCAATTTCGTCACCCCCGAGGGGCTGGCCCAGATCGAGGCCTACCTGACGCGCCTGCACGACGAGCACGCGGCGGCCCAGGCGGAGGGCGACAAGATCGCGCTCGCCAAGACGTCGCGCGACCTGCGCTACTGGACAGCGCGGCGCGCTTCGGCGCAAATCGTGCATCCGCCCGAGGACAAGTCCGAGGTGCATTTCGGCACGACGGTGACGATCGAGCGCGAGGATGGCCGCCGCCAGACCTACCGCATCGTCGGCGAGGACGAGGCCGACCCTGCCAAGGGCACGATCTCCTATGTCTCGCCACTCGCCAAGGCGCTGACCGGCAAGCGCACGGGCGATGTCGTGCGCGCCGGGACCTCCGACGCCGAGATCGTCGCGATTACGTGATCACGCACACGGGCCGAGCGGTTTCGTCGGAAGAGATGGCGCAACCTGTAGAATAGCGCCGCACAATTTCAACCTGAGGCATCCAGGTCGGAACACCGTTGCTGTCGCGAACTGCGCAAATGGAGCGGCGGCGTCAACCATTTGTTGGGTGGGGCCGTGTCATCACCGGTCATCAGCCATGACGACCGCCGCTACAAGAAGAATCCAAGCCGGGGGCGCGCCCCCGTCCGAAGCCGCTGGCCAGCCTCGGGCGCAGGCCTGCGCCGCCGATGATCCCGGTCTCGGCGCCTCTGGCGGGCTGTCGAACGATTTCCTGAATCACTACAGCGAAGTGCTGATGCTGATCGAGATGGCGCCGCACGATCCCGATATCGCGGCCGATCTCAACGACTGGCAACCAATGAGCTATCCGGCCTATTTCAGCGCCTCGCCGCTGCGCCGCGCCGCGACCGCGCTGGCGGCCTACGACGCTCTGCCGCCGGCCCGCCGCCAGGCCTTCGAGCAGTTGACGGGAGCCATGGACACGCTCGCGACCATGGCCGCTTTTGCCCTGCAGCCGCCGTGTGACAGTGAAACCGCCATGCGGGTCTGCGAGACGACCGTGCCGGCCCTGCGCAACCTGGTCGAGCGCGCCGCGGCTTTCCTCAACAGTGGCGGGCGCGAGCTGCCTGAGGAAGGCGAAGGCGAGCGGGCGCAAGCCCTGATCGACCGCCTCATCGAGCGCGGCGGCGCGCCGGCTTAATCGCGCGGCACGAACAGGTCGGTCATCAACGGTCGCGACGGGTCGACCCGGTAGCGCACGAGATCGGTGACGCCTTCGCCGGCCAAAAAGGTCTCGTCGATCAGGAAATTGCCGGAAAAACTGCGCGCCGGCTTGTTGAAGATCAGGTAGGCGGCGTCGGCGACGATCTCCGGCGTGCGGCTCGCCCGCGCCAGTTCTTCGCCGCCGAGCAGGTTGTTGACGGCGCTCGTGGCGATGGTCGTGCGCGGCCACAACGCGTTGACGGCGATCCCCCGGCCACGCAGTTCACCTGCAAGCCCGAGCACGCACAGGCTCATGCCGAACTTTGCCAGCGAATAGGCAAGGTGCGGCGCGAACCACTCCTCACGCATGTCCGGCGGCGGCGCCAGCATCAGGATGTGCGGGTTCTCGGCCTTGGCGAGATGCGGGATCGCGTATTTCGAGACCATGAAGGTGCCGCGCGTGTTGACCTGGTGCATCAGGTCGAAGCGCTTCATGTCGGTCTGCGGCGTCGCCGTCAGGCTGATGGCGCTGGCATTGTTGACGACGATGTCGAGGGCGCCGAAGGTCGCCACCGTGCGCTCGATCGCGTCCCTCACGGCGGTTTCGTCGCGGACGTCGACCGCCAGCGGCAGCGCCTTGCCGCCGGCCGCCTCGATCTCCTGCGCCGCCGTGTGGATTGTGCCCGGCAGCTTCGCATGCGGCTCCGTCGTCTTGGCGGCAACGGCGACGTTGGCGCCGTCGCGGGCGGCGCGCAGAGCGATCGCCAGCCCGATGCCGCGCGAAGCGCCGGTCACGAAAAGGGTCTTGCCCTGCAGCGACATCGGCGGTCAGCCTGCGAGAGCCATCGGCGCATCGTGCACGAAGCCGGCGCCCGAATTGATCGTCTCTTCAAGCCCGTGCGCAGCCGTGGCGACGTTCTCGGCGAAGAAGCGGCACAGGGCGATGCGCGCCGGATGCGCCGGATCGCTGTCGCCCGCCTGCATCGCTGCGCTGGCCGCGAGCCCCAGTTCGGCCAGCGCGGTGCCGCCCTGCGCCAGCGCGAACAGGCGCAGGTAAGGCGTCGCGCCTGCAAGCGCTTCGTCCGGCGCGTTGCCGGCGAGCGCCTTGAGCATGAAGCTCGTGGCACGGTCGAGGCTCGTGATCGCATCGCGCAGGCGCGCAGCGGTGGCCCCGAAGGCTGGCGACGAGTCCTTGATCAGCTTCTGCACGGTGGCGCGCATGGCGGCGATCTCCCGGCGCACGGTCTCGCTGCCGGCGAGCGGCAGCTTGCGCGTAACGAGGTCGATGGCCTGGATGCCGTTTGTGCCTTCGTAGATGGCAGCGATGCGGGCATCGCGGTAATGCTGCGCCGCGCCGGTCTCCTCGATGAAGCCCATGCCGCCATGCACCTGCACGCCGAGCGAGGCGACCTCGGTGCCGATGTCGGTCGAAAACGCCTTGGCGACCGGCGTCAGCAGCGAGGCGCGCTCGTGCGCGGCCTTGCGCGCCGGCGCGTCACCGGCGAGTTGGGCGCGGTCGATCGCCTCGGCCGTCATGTAGCAGATGGCGCGCGCGGCTGACGTGAGCGCCTTCATGGTCATCAGCATGCGCTGCACATCGGGATGCGCGATGATCGGACTCATGCCGTCACCGGCGGCGCCGGCGCGGCCCTGCCGCCGTTCGCGGGCGTAGGCGAGCGCCTGCTGCGTGGCGCGTTCGGCCACGGCGACGCCCTGCAGGCCGACCGCGAGGCGGGCGTTGTTCATCATCGTGAACATGCATGCGAGCCCGCGATTTTCCTCGCCGACGAGCCAGCCGGTGGCGCCGCCCTCGTCGCCGTAGACCATGGTGCAGGTCGGCGAGGCGTGGATGCCCATCTTGTGCTCGATGGAATGGCAGCGCACGTCGTTGCGCGTCCCGTCGGGCAGCACCTTCGGCACCAGGAACAGGGAGATGCCGCGCGTGCCGGGCGGCGCGTCGGGCAAGCGCGCCAGCACCATGTGGATGATGTTGTCGGTGAGGTCGTGCTCGCCGTAGGTGATGAAGATCTTCTGGCCGGTGATGCGGTAGGTGCCGTCGCCGGCACGCTCGGCGCGCGCGCGCACCGCGTTGAGGTCGGACCCGGCCTGCGGTTCGGTCAGGTTCATGGTCGCCATCCACTCGCCCGACACCAGCTTGGCGAGGTAGCGAGTCTTGAGCTCGTCGGACGCGTGTGCGGCCAACGCCTCGATGCCGCCGACCGTGAGGATCGGGCCGATCCCGAAGGCCATCGATGCCGCGTTCCACATCTCGATGCAGGCGGCGTTCATGAGCACCGGCAGCCCCTGCCCGCCATATTCGGTCGGCCCGCCGACCGCGTTCCAGCCGGCCTGCCACCAGGCCTGATAGGCCTCCTTCCAGCCGGGCGGCGTCGTCACCATCCCGTCCTTGAACGGCGTGCCGTGCCGGTCGCCGAGGCGGTTGAGCGGCGCGATGACGTCGGCGGCGAATTTGCCGCCCTCCTCGAGGATGGTTGTGACGAGGTCGAGCGAGAGATCGCCGTAGAGCCCTTCGGCGATGGCGCGGTCGAGGCCGGCGGCGTGGCGCATGGTGAACGCCATCTCGGCGACGGGCGCGCGATAGGTCATGAGGCTCCTCCGGAGATGCGGACCGGTCCGCCATTGACGCGCGGCCGCACGCGTCTAAACCGCAGCTTGATCCCGGGTGGCCGGGACGGTGAGATAGTTTAGACGTGAACGATCTCGGGTCAACACAACAGCGCCCGACCGAACGGCTTGGTGCGAGCGCCACCGACCTGGAGCGCGCCGCGGCGATTCTGCGCGCCGGCGGCCTCGTCGCATTTCCGACCGAAACCGTCTACGGCCTCGGCGCGGACGCCACCGACGCGCGCGCCGTCGCGCGCATCTACGCCGCCAAGGACCGGCCGCGCTTCAATCCGCTGATCGCACATCTCGCAAGCATCGACGCAGCGCTCGCGCAAGGACAGTTCGACGAGGCCGCGCAGGCCCTGGCGCGGGCCTTCTGGCCCGGCCCGCTCACGCTGGTGGTGGCTGCATCTCCGGGCTGCCAGGTCTCCGATCTCGCCCGCGCCGGGCTCGACAGCGTCGCCTTGCGCGTACCGGCGCATGAGCTCGCCCAGGACCTGATCATGCGCGTCGGGCGCCCGCTGGCGGCGCCGTCGGCGAACCGCTCGGGCCGGGTCAGCCCGACCGATGCGGCGCATGTGCTCGCCGATCTCGACGGCCGCATCGACGCGGTGATCGACGCAGGATCGACCGAGGTCGGGCTCGAATCGACGATCGTCGCCTGCCTCGGCGATGGCCCGCGCCTGCTGCGGCCCGGCGGCGTGCCGCGCGAGCGCATCGAAGACGTGCTCGGCCGGCCGCTCGCCACCGAGCCCGAGGGCGACGCGGCGCCGCCGCGTGCGCCGGGCATGCTCGCCTCGCATTACGCGCCGCGCGCGCGGGTGCGCCTCGAGGCGAGTGAGATCGCAGCGGGCGAAGCGGCGCTCCTGTTCGGCGCTGAGCCGCTGTCTGGCCAGGATCGCGCCACGGCGGTGCTGAACCTGAGCGAGAGCGGCGATCTCGTCGAGGCCGCCGCCAACCTGTTCGCGCATCTGCGGGCGCTCGACGCCTCCGGCGTCGATACCATCGCCGTCGCGCCGATCCCCACGCACGCCCTCGGCGATGCCATCAACGACCGTCTGCGACGCGCCGCAGCGGAGCGGGCTTGACCTCGCCGGCTGCGCGTCACCCGTGCAGCTTCGCCGCGGTCTCGGCCACCAGTCGCCCCTGGAAGCGGGCGCCGTCGAGCTCGTTCTTTGTCGGCTGGCGCTCGCCTCGACCACCGGTGATGGTGCTGGCGCCGTAAGGGGTGCCACCTGTGACCTCGTCGAGCGTCGTCAGGCCGGCATACGAATATGGCAGCCCGACGATGATCATGCCGAAATGCAGGAGATTGGTGATGGCCGCCAAGAGGGTCGTCTCCTGGCCGCCATGCTGGCTGGCGGTGGACGTCAAGGCGCTGCCGACCTTGCCGTTGAACGCGCCCTGCGCCCACAGCCCGCCGGTCTGGTCGAGAAAGTTCGCGATCTGCGCCGGCAGGCGGCCGTAACGGGTCGGCACGCCGAGAATGATCGCGTCGTAACCGGGGAGCTCCTCGACGGTTGCGATCGGCGCCGGCTGATCCATTTTGTAGCCGGCCTTGCGCGCGATCTCGTCGGGCACGAGCTCGGGGACGCGTTTCACGGCCACCTCCGCGCCGGCCTGTCGCGCGCCCTCCGCAGCCGCATGGGCCATCTGCTCCATGTGACCGTAGGACGAGTAATAGAGGACGAGCACCTTGGTCATTATTTTCTCCGCTGTGGCAGATCCGGCGCGACGCCCATCAGAAATGCGGGCCGCGCGCATTCACCTTTGATTGGCCGGCAATCACGCTATCGCCGGGTGGCGACGCACCGGCGTTGCTCACTCATGAGTTAGGCTTCCCATCACGCAAAACCATCGATAAGTTCGCCGAATTGCCCTTGCATCTGTGCAAACATGCTAGATCCGCGAAACCTTGCCTGGGACGACTTCAAGCTGGTCCGTTTGATCTCGGAGGCGAAAGGTCTGGCGGGAGCCGCAACCCGGCTCGGCGTCAATCATTCGACCGTCTTCCGCCGCCTCGGCCAGCTCGAGGAAGCACTTGGCACGAAGCTCTTCGAGCGCCACCGCACCGGATACACCCTGACCACCGCCGGCGAGGAAATGGCGGGGCTGGCGGAGCGCATGGACGAGGACGTGGCGAGCTTCGCGCGCAAGCTCGCCGGACAGGCAATCTCGCCGGCGGGCGAATTGCGCGTCACCACCAACGACACGCTGCTGGCGCATCTGCTCACGCCGATCTTCGCTCGCTTCCTGGCGCAATGTCCCGACGTGCGGCTCGACGTCGTGCTCTCGAACCAGGCGCTTAACCTGTCGAAGCGCGACGCCGACGTGGCCATCCGTGCCACCGACAACCCGCCCGAGACGTTGGTCGGGCGCAGGGCGGCGACGATCGCCTGGGCGCTCTATGGGCGCTCCGCCGATTTCCCCCAGGCCGGCAGCGCCGCGGCCGACGGCAATGCCGCCGACCTGTCCGGGCAGCGCTGGGTGTCGCTCGCCGACAGTTTTGCCGGCTTCAAGGCGGTCCGCTACGTGCGCGAGCAGGGCCCGCCCGAGCGCATGGTCTACAAGGTCAACACGGTACTCGGGCTCACCGAGGCGGTGGAAGCGGGCATCGGCATCGGCCCCCTGCCCTGCTTCATCGCCGATGCGCGGCCGGGGCTCGCGCGCCTCGCCCCGCCGAATCCCGATTTTTCGACGGGCCTCTGGCTCCTCACCCATCCCGACCTTCGCCACTCGGCCCGGGTGCGCGCCTTTCTCGATTTCACGGCAGCCGAGATCGCCCGGCAGCGCAGGCAGATCGAAGGCACGATCACTTAGAGCATGATCCGGCGAAAGCCTGCCCACGGACTTGATCCGGGGGTGCCGCCACTTCCGAACTAGGATCGTGCGACACAACCAATAATCGAGCAGGATCGATTCAATCTGAAGGGATCCCGCTCTTAGCGCCGCCTCGTGGGGCGCGCCGGCTCGCGCCGCAGCACGCCGACGATCTCGACATGGGCGCTGTATTTGAACTGGTCGAGCGGCACGACGCGTTCGAGCGCATAGCCGGAGCCGACCAGGATGGCGGCGTCGCGGGCGAAGGTGGCGGCGTCGCAGGAGACGCTCACGACGACCGCCACCTTTGCGCCGGCGAGCTGCTTCGCCTGGGCCTCGGCTCCGGCGCGCGGCGGATCCATCACCACCGCGTCGAACCGTTCAAGCTCGGGCGCGAGCAGCGGCCGACGAAACAGGTCGCGCGTTTCCGTCGAGACGCGGCGCAGCCCGGACGTGCCGCGGGCGGCACGGTCGAGCGCCGCGAGGGCGGCGCCGTCACCGTCGACGGCGTGGACCTCGCGGCTTTGCGCGAGGCGCAGCGCGAACGGCCCGCACCCGGCGAACAGGTCGGCGACGCGGCGCGCGCTGCCGCAGGCGTCGAGCACAAGCGCCGAAAGGGCCTCCTCGCCTGCCGTCGTCGCTTGCAGGAAGGATCCCGGCGGAAGGATCACCTGGGCGGGCCCCATCGCGACGACGGGTGCGCGCCGCTCGACGAGCCTGTCGCCATGCAGCGACAGGCGCGCCAGATCAAGCGCCGCAGCAGCTTCGACGAGCGCGCCGCGCTCAACCTCGCGGAGCGGGCCATGGCCGCGGATGTCGATATCGAGGCCGGCGCCGGTCGCCGTGACCTGGAGGTCGAGCGGCTTTCGCGCGCTCGCGAGCACCTCGGCAAGTGCCCGCGCCGCGCGCGGCGCGTCGGCGAGTCCCGGTTCTGAGATCGGGCAGAATGCGATCTCGACGAGGTCGTGGCTGCGCGCCGCCATGTAGCCGACGCGCGTCTTGCCGTCCTTATAGCGGGCATGGAACGTGATCCGCCGCCGGCCCTCGCCGTGCGCATCGATCAGCGGCTCGAGCGGCGTCTGCAAATTCGCCCGGGCCAGCGCGTCCGCGACGATGCCGCGTTTCCAGCCCGCATACAGCGCGGCGCTCATGTGCTGGGCGATGCAGCCGCCACAGGCGCCGAAATACGGGCAGAACGGCTCGGCGCGCTCGGCCGATGGCCGCTCGATTTCGATCACCCGTCCGCGTGCGCCGTCGCGGGCGACCAACGCCGTTTCACCCGGTAGCGCATACGGCACGTAGACGGGCCCGGTGGCGGTCTCGGCGATGCCATCGCCGCGATGGCCAAGCCGGGCGATGGCGACCTGCTCAGCCATGGCGCGCGCCGATCAGGAATTCGCGGTTGCCATCGCCGCCCAGGATCGGCGACGGGACGACACCGAGGACCGTCAGGCCGAGGCCGCCGAGGAAGGCCGCGATATCGTCACACACGGCGCGTTGCACGGCTTCGTCGCGCACCACGCCCTTGCCGACATGAGCGCGTCCGGCCTCGAATTGCGGCTTGACCAGCGCGACGAGGCTCCCGCCCGGCGCAAGGCGCACGACGGCCGCAGCGAGCACAAGCTTCAGCGAGATGAAGCTCAGGTCGGCGACCAGGATGTCGATCGGCTCGGGGACCAGGGCCGTGTCCAGGCGGCGTGCGTCGGTGCGTTCGAGGCTCACGACGCGCGGGTCATGCGCAAGACTCGCATGCAGCTGCCCCTGCCCGACATCGACTGCATAGACCCTGGCGGCGCCGCGGCGCAGCAGCACGTCGCTGAAGCCTCCCGTCGAAGCGCCGAGATCGAGGCAGGTCTTGCCAGACGGATCGATACGGAACGCGTCGAGAGCGGCCGCGAGCTTGACGCCGCCGCGCGACACATAAGGATGCGCCGCCTCGGCAATCACGTCGGCGGCGGCGTCGACCATCTCGGAAGCCTTGCGCACGGTCACGCCGGCCACGGAGACCAGGCCGGCAGCGATGGCGGCCTGCGCCTTGGCACGGCTCTCGAACAGCCCGCGTTCGAGGAGGAGGAGGTCGGCACGCTGGCGGGGCATGGCCCTGCGCCTAGCCGCTTTCCCCGGCGCCTGCAACGCAGCGCGGCAGTCACCTTCGCTGCACCCTTCACCCGTCCGGGAAAGGGGCTAAAGTGCGGCCTCGGCGGCTCATCGGACAAGCGTGGCGGCGGGGAGCCAATCGAAGCTTTGCGCGTTTGTCTCACTCACGCGATGGAGGAATGGTCATGAGAACAGCACTGGTCAGCCTGCTCGTTGCGGGTGCGCTCGCAAGTCCTGCCCTGGCGCAGCAGGGCGTCGAGACCTTCGAGGGCACCATCCTGGGCGCCAAGGGGCAGCCGATCGGCAAGGTCGCGATCAGGAGCGGCGAGAACGCCACGTTGCTGCGCATCACCATCGGCCCCGGCGGCCTCACGCCCGGCTGGCACGGGGCGCACTTCCACCAGGTCGGGGACTGCTCGGACTCAGGCCAGTTCCAGCTCTCGAAGGGTCACGTCAATCACGAAAACGCCAAGCACGGCCTGCTCAATCCCGACGGGCCGGACGAGGGCGACCTGCCGAACCTGTTCGCCAATGCCGACGGCTCCGTGAATGCGGAAATCTCCTCGGAGGGCATCGTCCTCTCGGGCGAGCAGGGCCTCAAGGATGCCGACGGCTCGGCCCTTGTGATCCACGCCAACGAGGACGACCACACCACTCAGCCGATCGGCAATGCCGGCGGACGCGTCGCCTGCGCGGTGATCAAGTAGACAGAGCGTGATCCGGCAAAGCGGATGCCGCTTTGCCGAGAAAGATCACGCGACCAGAAAGAAGGAGGGCGGGATCGGTTCAATCCTGAAGCGATCGCGCTCTACGCGATCACTTTCAGCGATCCGGCGTCGCGGCCGAGGGCCTCGAACACCTTGGTCACGATGCCGCGCGCGTCGAGGCCGGCGCTTGCATACATGCGCTCAGGCCGGTCGTGCTCGACAAAGGCATCGGGCAGCATCAGGGCGCGCACCTTGATGCCGCTGTCGAGGACGCCGCGCTCGGCGAGGAGTTGCAGCACGTGGCTGCCGAAGCCGCCGACGGAGCCTTCCTCGATCGCCACCAGGACTTCGTGCGCGCGCGCCAGCCGCAAGATCAGCTCCTCGTCGAGCGGCTTGGCGAAGCGCGCATCGGCGACGGTCGTCGAGAGACCTCGCGCGTCGAGCTCCTCGGCCGCATCGAGCACCTCGGCAAGGCGCGTGCCGAGCGAAAGCAGCGCGACGCGCGTGCCCTCCTTGACGACGCGGCCCTTGCCGATGGCGAGCGGCACGCCTCTCTCCGGCAGATCGATACCGACGCCTTCGCCGCGCGGATAGCGAAATGCGATCGGGCCTGCATCATGGGCCGCTGCGGTTGCGACCATGTGCACGAGTTCGGCTTCATCGGCAGCCGCCATCACGGTGAAATCCGGAAGGCAGGCGAGATAGGCGATGTCGAAGGAGCCGGCATGCGTCGGCCCGTCGGCGCCGACGAGACCGGCGCGGTCGATGGCGAACCGCACCGGCAGCTTCTGGATCGCGACGTCGTGCACGACCTGGTCGTAAGCGCGTTGCAGGAACGTCGAATAGATAGCGCAGAACGGCTTGTAGCCTTCTGCCGCGAGGCCGGCCGCGAAGGTCACCGCGTGCTGCTCGGCAATGCCGACGTCGAAGGTTCGCGCCGGGAACTCCTTTGCGAACTGATCGAGCCCCGTGCCCGAGGGCATCGCCGCCGTAATGGCGACGATCTTATCATCCCGGCGCGCCTCCTTGACGAGGCTGTCGGCGAACACCTTGGTGTAGCTCGGCGCATTGGCCTTCGGCTTGGCCTGCGCGCCCGTCACCACGTCGAAGCTGACGACGCCGTGATACTTGTCGGCCGAGTTCTCCGCCGGCCCGTAGCCTTTGCCCTTCTGCGTGAACACGTGCACGAGGACCGGCCCGGTGCCGGAATCGCGCACGTTCTTGAGCACCGGCAGAAGGTGGTCCAGATTGTGCCCGTCGATCGGCCCGACATAGTAGAAGCCCATCTCCTCGAACAGCGTGCCGCCGGTCCAGAAGCCGCGCGCATATTCCTCCGCCAGCTCGGCCTTCTCGTAGAAAACCTTCGGCAGGCGCTTGGTCAGCTGCTTGCCGATCTCGCGCAGCGAGCGGTAGGCGCGACCCGACACGAGACGCGCCAGATAGGCCGACATGGCGCCGGTCGGCGGCGCGATCGACATGTCATTGTCGTTGAGGATCCCGATCAGGCGGGAATGCCTGGCGCCGGCATTGTTCATGGCCTCGTAAGCCATGCCCGCCGACATGGCGCCGTCGCCGATGACGCAAATGACGTTGTGCGGCTTGCCGTCGAGATCACGCGCCACGGCCATGCCGAGGCCCGCCGAGATCGAGGTCGAGGAATGCGCGGCGCCGAAGGGGTCGTATTCGCTCTCGGCGCGCTTGGTGAAGCCCGACAGCCCGCCGCCCTGACGCAGGGTGCGGATGCGGTCACGCCGGCCGGTCAGTATCTTGTGCGGATAGGCCTGATGGCCAACGTCCCAGATCAGCCGGTCGCGCGGCGTGTCGAAGACGTAGTGCAGCGCCACAGTCAGCTCGACCACCCCGAGGCCGGCCCCGAGATGCCCGCCGGTGACCGACACCGCATCGACGGTCTCGGCGCGCAACTCGGCCGCGAGCTGGCGCAGATCGTCCTGCGGCAGGCGGCGCAGATCCGCGGGCGTGCGGATCTTGTCCAGAAGCGGGGTCAGGGACGACTGCATTCGCTCAGACGATACCGGTTCGGCCGCGTCTTCAGGATTCCACGTCGAGCGGGATTGTTCCAGCCGCCTGTCCGTCAGGTCCGATCGTGATCTTCTCGATGCGCGCCTCGGCGCGCTTGAGAAGCGCCTCGCAATGCTTCTTGAGGGCCTCGCCGCGCTCGTAGATCGTCACCGATTCCTCGAGCTCGACCCGTCCCTGCTCGAGCCGCTGCACGATGCTCTCGAGCTCGGCCAGAGCCTTTTCGAAGGTCAGGCTGGCAATGTCGGAAGGGGTCTCGGCAGGGGTCATCGCAGAAGCTTTCATCGCGATGCTTATGGGGGTTCGCCCCCCCGGTGACAAGCGGCCGGATTGTCACTCTCCTGCCCGCGAGGGTCTCAGATCAGGTCCTTGACGCGGGCGAGATAGCGCCGTTGCGCTTCCTCCACCAGCCATGGCGAGAGGAACTCCTCGAGAAGCTCCAGGGGCAAGGGCTCGGGGCGGCCGAAGAAGCGGGCCGCCTCGTCACGCGAAAATCCGGCCAGCCGGGTCGCCTCGAGGAACGCGGCGACCTGGTCGGCGCGCTTGATCAGACGCCACAGGTCGGCGCCGGGATCGACGCGCAGGCCGAAGCGCACATAGATGGCCGCCAGCAGGCGCTCCTCGACGTCCTTGTAGGCGTCGCCGATCACCGCCTTGAACGGCGAGATGATGTCTCCGATCACGTATTCGGGCGCGTCGTGCAGAAGCACCGCCAGAAGCGCCGCGTCGCTCAGGTCCGGATCGAGTTGACGGGCGATCGCCTCGACGAAGAGCGAATGTTGGGCCACCGAAAAGATATGCGGCCCGGATGTCTGGCCGTTCCAGCGTGCGACGCGGGCAAGTCCGTGGGCGATGTCGCCGATCTCGATGTCGAAGGGCGACGGGTTGAGCAGGTCGAGGCGGCGCCCCGACAACATGCGCTGCCAGGCGCGCGGCGGAACCCGGCTGGTCACGGCAAACGCCTGGCGAGGGCCGCGCATTCGGCGTGGCGGAAGCAGCCGGCGAGGTGGTCGTTGACCATGCCGACCGCCTGCATGAAGGCATAGACGATGGTCGGGCCGCAAAAGGCAAAGCCCTCCTGCTTCAGCGCCTTGGACAGCCGCCGCGATACCTCCGTCTCGGCCGGGATGTCGGCGCGCCGCTTGCGGCCGCCATCGACCGGACGGCCGTCGACGAAATCCCATACGAAGCGGGCGAAGCCTTGCCGCTCCTGCACGGCGAGAAAGGCGCGCGCCGAAGCCACTGTTCCCTCGATCTTGGCGCGGTTGCGCACGATGCCGGCGTCGCACATCAGCGCCTCGACGTGAGCCGCTTCGAAGCGCGCGATCGCTTCCGGGTCGAAACCGGCGAAGCCCCTGCGGAAATTCTCTCGCTTGCGCAGGATGGTGATCCACGACAGCCCGGCCTGGAAGCCATCGAGGATCAGCTTCTCGAACAGCGCCCGGTCATCGAGCTCGGGCACGCCCCATTCGCTGTCATGATAGGCGACATACATTTGGTCCGTGCCGGGCCACCAGCAGCGGGTCTTTCCGTCGGGATGCGCGACCAGGCCGTCGGTCATGCGGCGGATGTAGCGGCGGCGCTCGGGAAGGGAAAGGTGACCCAGTCGGGCTTGTGGAGAGAAACCGGCAACCCGCCGGCGTGCAGCTCCTGGCCGGCGGCGAGCGCGTCGGCGACGCGGTCGAGGCGCAGCATCGCCAGGCCGCGCCCGCGCATTCCTGTCGCCGTCCTGCCGAGGTTCTTGTCCCCGGCAGTGACCGGCGCGCCCGGTTCGGCAAGACCCGCGTCGCGATAGACGAGCGGGACGATGCGCGTGCGTGCCGTGCCCCTGTGCTGCATGCGCGACACGACCTCCTGGCCCACGTAGCAGCCCTTGTCGAAATCGACTCCGCCGAGCTGGTCCATCAGCGCTTCATGCGGAAACGCGTCGCCGAACGGAAAATCCTTGCCGCCTTCCGGAATGCCGAGTGCGATGCGGTGGGCGTGGTAATCGTCGGCCGCGCCCGTATCGGGATCGTCGACGAGGGTTGCAGGTTTGTGCGCGAGGATCGCGCGCCAGCCGAGCGCCGGGAGGCGCGGGTCGTCACCGGCGACCCGAGCCTGGCCGGGTTTCCTGGCCCCGGCCCAGCCCGCGACCACCGAAAAGGCATCGGATGCATCCGCGACCGCCACCTTGGCGCGCAGCTTGTAAAAGCCGAGACGCTTTGCCAGATCCGCGGCCGACGCACGCGCCACATCGAAAAAGAAGCCGCCGCCGGTCTCCGGCGACGCCTCAAACACGATGAAGTCGAACAGGATCTTGCCCTGCGGGGTGAGCAGCGCGCCGAAGGCAGGCTTGCCTGAGGCGACGCGCGCAAGGTCGCAGGTCAGGAGTCCGTCGAGAAACGGTCTCGCTTCGTCTCCGGTCACTGTCACGACACCGCGGTCGGCCAGATGAGCCGTCGGCATGAACACACTCCTTCGGTCCGGAGCCGTTCTGCCTTGGCCGGCGCCGGAAACTCTGACGCATTCTCCCGGATGAACGCGGACGGGTCCGGGTCGATCCTGAGCGGAAGGTGTCCCGAAACATGTTCGGGTCCCGCATCCGTGCGCCGCCTGCTTCGCAGAAGGCTTGGCCGAGACATAGGCCGCGCGCGAACGCGGCTCAAGGGCTGCGCCTCAAGGCGAGCCCACGAGCCGGTCGTCGCTGATCCAGTGTCTGGTAATGCCTCGAGCGGCCGTCAGAAGGATGTAGAGCGTGACCGCTTCAATCTGAAGCGACCATGCTCTAGTGGCGCGGCCCAGTGGTGAAGGCGCCGGCGCGCACGCGCTCCGGCAGGACCTCGGCGTACATCGCGGCCGCCTCTTCGCCATAGGTCATGACGAGTTCGCGGAAAGCGGCGAACAGCGCCGCATGGATCATGCAATCCGGATCGAGACCATCGAGCTCGGCCTCGGCAAACGCTTCAGTCACGTAACTGAGCGCCGCCCGCTTGGCGGTCCTGATTTCGGTCGGTTCGGAGACAGTCAGAATTTCGTTGTTGCTCATTACCCGTCGCTCATACGCCACGTACCCCAGTCGCGGACCTTACTGTCCGGTCCTGCGTCTCGCCACCGACTCGTGGCGGTGAGGTTAACGACAAGACGAAGCGTGGAAAGCGTGGATAACGAAGCCGCGCGTCAACCGCCGTAGCGTCCGGCGAGGTTGCGCGACAGCGTCTCGCCTTCCTTCAGGTAGCGCGCCATCGCTTCCGTGGCCGACGGCGTACAGATGCGGTACGTCAGCGCATAACCGCGATAGCCGCGGTTGTATGCGCCAGCGAGGCGTTCACGCCGTCCGGTCGTCGTCCCTTCGGTCTCGAGCAAGGCTTGCATGCGTTTGGGCCACTCGCCGGCATCGGACGTCCCGCAGAGCGAGCGCAGGAACGCGAGCGACCCGATGACTTCCGACAAGCGCAGCAGCTCCTTCTCATACGGAGGTGGCGGCGGCTCCGACGGGTCGGCGGGCTTTTCAGGAGCCGCCGGGGCGGCGCGGGCCGGCGTCTGCCCCGCCCGGCTCTGCGCCAAGGCACCGGTCCCCAGGCTCGATCCGAGGACGCTGACGCCAAAGGTGACGGCCAGAAGCGAGGCAGGAGCGAGCTTCATTTCAGTGGATCGTTCAACGCGAACGCCTTCCGCAGAATGCCGTCGAGGCCGAGCGTGGTCGGCAGCGCGGCCGCTTCGGCCTCGTCGACCCAGCGCACGTCGAGCGCCTCGGCGCCTGGCCGCGGCTCGCCGCCCAGCCAGCGCGCCGCATGTGCGGCAATGAGGAAATGATGCTTGATGCCGCCATCGTCATCCCGATGGATGACCTCCACGTGATCGAGAAAGCCGATGATCTCGGCCTCGACGCCGACCTCCTCGCGCAACTCCCTCAGCGCCGCTTGCGCCAGGGTTTCGCCCGGCTCGACGAGGCCCCCCGGCAGGCTGTAGCGGCCCGCCATCAGCCCCCTGCCCCGCGCCGCCACGAGCACGCGCCCGTCACGCAGCACCGCCGCTGACGCGGCCAGCAGCGGACGCGCCGGATAAAGGCGGTCCGAAGCCACGCCCTCTCCCGGAAGAGACGGTTCGGCGAGGGGGTCAGGCCCTTTCGGAGCGAGGCTCATGCAGCGCCATGCTGATGATGGAAAATGGTTTCCCGCAGATTACGAGCAGGCGGCATCATTCCGGCCGGCAGGGTCGTTACACATGCTGGCCGCCGTTGATGTGCAGCTCGGCGCCGTTCACGTAGGACGAAGCCTCGGTGCACAGGAAGTAGATCGCCTTGGCGACCTCGTCGGGCGTTCCCAGGCGGCGCAGTGGAATCTGCTCGACCAGCTTGTCGGTGCCGGGAGACAGGATCGAGGTATCGATCTCGCCCGGCGAGATGGCGTTGACACGCACGCCGAGTGGACCGAAATCCTCCGCCATCTCGCGGGTCAGCGCGGCCAGGGCCGCCTTCGAGGTGGCATAGGCCGCGCCGGCGAAAGGATGCACCTTCGAGCCGGCGATCGAGGTCACGTTGACGACTGACCCTTTGGCCAGCGTCAGCTCCTCGACGAGGCCGCGCGCGAGCAGGATCGGTGCGAAAAAATTCACCTGGAAGACATGCTGCCAATCCGCGAAGGCGGTCTTGAGCGCCCCGAGCCGGGAGCCGCCCGCCCCCTTGGGCGAAATGCCGGCATTGTTGACGAGGGCGTGCAGGACGCCTCCCTCTGGCCGCAGGCGGCCCTTGACTTCGTCGATGGCGCGCAACGTGTCCTGGGGGTTGGCGAGATCGACCTGGAGGTGATCCTCTGGGCCCATCTCCCACGGGCAGTTCTCCGGAAATGCGTGCCGGGAGCACGTGATCACCCGCCAGCCGGCAGCTGAGAAACGCTTCACGGTCGCGTGGCCGATCCCCCGGCTCGCGCCGGTCAGCAGCATCACCCGACGGCTCTGATTCGATTGAGGCACGCAATCCCCCTGATGTTCGCTCTCATCTAGGGTGCCGGCCCCCCGGTGTCACGGATAAAGCCGCGTCTTCGTCCAGCCAGCTTCGCTACGGGCAAAGACGACGCGGTCATGCAGGCGGAAGGGCCGGTCCTGCCAGAACTCGATCGACAGCGGCACCAGGCGGAACCCCGTCCAGTACGGCGGGCGCGGCACCTCGCCGACGGCGTATCGCGCCGCGTAGAGGGCGATGGCTTTCTCGAAGGCGAAGCGGCTCTCGAGCGGCCGCGATTGCTGGCTCGCCCAGGCGCCAATGCGGCTGTCGCGCGGACGGCTGGCGAAATAGGCGTCGGCTTCCGCGTCGCTGACCCGCGTGACCGTCCCGCGGGCGCGCACTTGCCGGCGCAGGCTCTTCCAGTGGAACAGCAGGGCCCCCTTGGCATTGGCGGTGAGCTCGACGCCTTTGGCGGATTCGACATTGGTGTAGAAGACGAAGCCATTCGCGTCGACGCCCTTGAGCAGGACCATGCGGACATTCGGCATGCCGCTGGCGTCGGCTGTCGCCAGCGCCATGGCATTGGGGTCGTTCGGCTCGCTTTGCGTCGCCTCGGCGAACCAGCGCTCGAACAGCGCCCAGGGCTCGCCGGTCTCGGTGAAGTCACCGGATGTTAACGGATCCGGGGTTTGATCTTTGTCCGTTGTTCTCTCGAACAAGTGTAGGTCCTCGTGACCGCGATTGTAGCGCCCTGCGTTTATAGGCCAGTTGCCGACCGGAGCGAAACTCCGGTGCGTTCCTGGGCTGGCCTGGCCATCGCCTTCGCCCTTGCCTTGCCGGCCGGCGGCTGCGGCATCTCCTATCCCCTCACCTCCCTTGTCCCCGAGACCGAGACTACGGGTTCGACGAAGCCGAAGGTCGTCTCGCCGTTATCGGCGGAGCTGGGCGAGGAAGACTGGCGCCGCGCGCGTGGCGCCCTGACGATCGCGCTCGACCCGCAAGGAAACGGCTCCGCGGTCGCCTGGGATAATCCCGACAGCCTGATGAAGGGGAACTTCGCACCGGTCGGTCAGCCCTTCGTCAAGACCGACGAAATCTGCCGGGCCTTCCTGGCGAGCGTCACAGCCCAGTCCGGCACCTCTTCCTTGCAAGGCACCGCCTGCCGGCCGTCGGGCGGCGAATGGGTCATCAAGGACGTGAAGCCCTGGCGCAAGCCGACGTAGCAGCTCGCCCCCTGCGGTCGGGCCTGCCCGACTGGTCCATCCATCTGCCCGTCCAGGGCAGCCGGCGATGGGTAAGGAGGGAAGGAGGCCGTTGCAAAGAAGCAACAATTTCCCATATGGCCTGGGAGACTTATTTGCGAGGCGCCTCCTCGCCAGTCGAAGCCGTTCGGAGGGATGATGCGCGACCCCTATGTCGTCTTGGAAGTTCCGCGCTCCGCGAGCGAGGCGGACATCAAGAAGGCCTACCGCAAGCTCGCCAAGAGCTATCATCCTGACCGCAACAAGAACGACCCGAAGGCGAAGGACAAGTTCGCCGAGATCAACAGCGCCTACGAGATTCTCGGCGACGCAACCAAGCGGGC
The DNA here is from genome assembly GCA_036556825.1 of Beijerinckiaceae bacterium. Classification (GTDB taxonomy): domain Bacteria; phylum Pseudomonadota; class Alphaproteobacteria; order Rhizobiales; family Beijerinckiaceae; genus JAJKJG01. Next base: position 8,731 of record DATBIR010000214.1, on the reverse strand, counting down.
ACAGTTCGACCGCGGCGAGATCGACGCCCAGGGCAAGCCCCGCTTCCAGGGCTTCGAAGGCTTTGGCGCCGGCGGAGCCCGCGAAGGTTCCGAGGGCTTTCATTTCGGCTTTGGCGGAGGCGGGCCGTTCGGCCGGCGCAAGTCGGCGCGCAGCGCCGGCGGCGACGACGACATCTTCTCGCAGCTCTTCGGCGAGGCGTTCCGCTCCGCCGAGCGCGGCGCTCAGCCCCGGCCGGGCCGTGGCGCCGACGTTTCGGCCAGGCTGACGGTGACGCTTGAAGACATTTTCAACGAAGCCAAGAAGCGCATCGTGCTGGGCGGCCGCGAGGTCGAGGTCACGGTCCCGAAAGGAGTCACGGACGGCCAGACGATCCGGCTGCGGGGGCTCGGCGAGGCCAGTGCCGGCGGCACCGGCGACGCGCTGCTGACCATTCATATCGCCCCGCACGAGCGCTTCACGGTCGAGGGCGACAACATCCGGGTGCACCAGCCCGTCGATCTCGAGGATGCGGTGCTGGGCGGCAAGGTGCGCGTGCCGACGCTGTCCGGCCAGGTCGAGATGACCATTCCGGCCATGACCAGTTCGGGCCGCACCTTCCGGCTGCGCGGCAAAGGGCTGCCGGGCAAGTCCGCAAAGGGCGACCTCCTCGTCACGATCGAGATCCGCTTGCCCGAGACCGCCGACGAGGCCCTGCTCGATTACGCACGCAAGCGGCGCTCGGCGCGGGTGGATTAAGCGGGCTTCCGTCACGTGCCCGCGTCGGTTAAAGAGGCGCGGCATTGACCGGCCAACCACTCAAGGTGCTTCATGGCGGAGACGACGGCGCCACGCGTTCTTTCAGGTAAGCGCGGCTTGATCCTGGGCGTCGCCAACAACCGCTCGATCGCCTGGGGGATCGCCAGGGCGGCGCGGGCGCACGGGGCCGAGCTCGCCCTCACCTATCAGGGCGACGCGCTGAAGAAGCGGGTCGAGCCGCTTGCGGCCGAGATCAATGCCGCCGTCGTCGGCCATTGCGACGTGACCGAGCCGGCGACCGTCGACGCCGTCTTCGACGAGGTCAAACGGCTGTGGGGCTCGCTCGACTTCGTCGCCCATTGCATCGCATTCTCGGACAAGGACGAGCTCACCGGCCGCTACGTCGAGACCTCGGAAGCGAACTTCACCAAGTCGCTGCTCGTGTCCTGCTACTCGTTCACGGCGATCGCGCAACGCGCCGAGAAGCTGATGACCAACGGCGGCTCGCTTCTCACGCTGACGTATTACGGCGCCGAGAAATGGATGCCTCATTACAACGTGATGGGCGTCGCCAAGGCCGCCCTGGAGGCCTCGGTGCGCTATCTCGCCGCCGATCTCGGCCCGCAGAACATCCGCGTCAATGCCGTCTCGGCCGGGCCGATCAAGACCCTGGCTGCCTCCGGCATCGGCGATTTCCGCTACATTCTCCGATGGAACGAATACAACTCGCCCCTGCGCCGTACGGTGACCATCGAGGAGGTCGGCGAGACCGCCGCCTATCTGTTCTCCGACATGTCGCGCGGCATGACCGGCGAGATCCTGCACGTCGACGCCGGCTACCATGTCGTCGGCATGAAGAACCCCGAGGCACCGGACCTCACGCTCGAGCGGGAGTGAAAACGCTTGCGCAGCTCAGGTCGTGATGCGCCGTTCATGACCCGATGGACTTGCAAGATTGGCGCTGTTGCCGCATTGGCCGGCGCGACATCTTGCGCCGGGGACGGCGTGGCGCAGCAGCGGGTCACGACCCGCATCCCAGCCGGCGGCGAGCGCTCGGTCGCCGCCTTCGGCTCGATCAGCCGGTCCACCTGCCAGGCCGAGACGCCCGCCATCCGTATCATTCAGGCGCCGAGCCAGGGCAGCGTCCGCACCGGAATCAGAAGGGACACGATCAAGACGACAGGCCATCCTTGCTTCGGGCGCGTGGCGGAGCAGCGGGCAATCTATTACACGCCCAAGACCGATGCGGTCACCTCGGACTCGTTCATCGTTCATCGCTCCGGAACGCCCGCGAGCCCAAGGGATGAGACCTACGCGTTTCAGGTCAGCATCTTCAAGCCGGCGCCGGGCGTGGCGACGACGCCCGTTTCCGGCGGCGTCCCATTGTCCCCTCCCCCGCTCGTATTCCAGGCGCCGCCTTCCAGGCCCGCGTCACGGCAATTTCCGCGCGGTTACCAGGAGCCGCAGGTTCCGGTGCTCAGGTCGATTCGGACCAGGTAGCCTGCGCACGATGGCCCCGCTGCCCGCTTCGGCTCGAACCAGGCTGCGCCCCGGCGTGACCCTCTATTTCGTCCGCCACGGGGAAACCGACTGGAACGTCGAGGCGCGGCTGCAAGGCCAGCGCGACATTCCGCTCAACGACTTCGGGCGCGTCCAGGCGGAAGAGGCGGCCAGCCGCCTGCGCGCCCTCGTGCCGCGCTACGAAGACCTGGATTACGTCGCCAGCCCCCTGTCGCGTACCCGCGAGACCATGGAGCGCCTGCGCCAGGCCGCCGGCCTGCATCCGGGCTCCTACCGGGTCGACGCTCGCCTCAGGGAGCTGTCGTTCGGCGCCTGGGAGGGCCTGACCTGGAAGGAGGTCCGGGCCCGGGCGCCGCAGGCCGCAGCCGGCCGCCAGCGCGACAAATGGAATTACGTGCCGCCGGGCGGCGAGAGCTACGCCATGCTGGCGGAAAGGGTGGCGCCGGCTGTCGCCGACCTCGAGCGCGACGCCGTCATCGTCTCGCATGGCGGCGTGGCGCGCACCCTGCTCGCGCTGCTGGGCCATGCGTCCCAGGGCGAAGCCCCGATCGTGGACATCTGGCAGGGAAAGATCCTGGTCTTCTCCAAGGGCGATTATTTGTGGGCTTGAACGGTTCGCCACAAGCGCGTCGTCGCCGAGCCCTCGTATCGCCCCATTCAGAGGTTGTTCAGGGCCGGTCCCGACAATAAGCTGCGCAGTTAAGACTAAGCTCATCTCTACGGTGCAGATGTCGCCGGGTGGGCTAGACGAGTCGCAGACGCGAGCCGGCTGAGACGATAGGGACACCAACGAGGGGCCCAGCCTTCGCTGAAGGCCGTCGCGGGGCGGAGTTCACGATGAATATTGCGGAGAGAGCGGGCCTTCTCGGAGAGGCGCGCCCTGTCGCTCAAGCGGTGTTGCGCGGCGAAGTTCGCGACGACCTGATCCGGGACGAGGTTCTCGCGGACTTGTTCGCCGCGACTGCGAAGTCACGCCCGACCCATACTGCCCTGATCTTCGGCGCGGAACGGCTCACCTATGCCGAGCTCGATGCGCGAACCGATGCGATCGCGCGCGGGCTGATCCGGGCCGGCATCGGGCCTGGCGACGTCGTCGGCCTGTGGATGTGCCGCGGTGCCGATCTGCTCGTGGCGCAGATCGCCATCACCAAGTCCGGCGCGGCCTGGCTGCCTTTCGATGCCGATGTCCCGTCCGAGCGCATCGCGGTCTGCCTCGACGACGCCGGCGCAAAAGGCCTTCTCACGAGCGATGCGCTGGCAAAGAAGCTCGACCTTCGTCATCCCATCTTCACGCCCGCCGCGCTCGTCGACGCGACGGATGCGCAGACCATCGATGCACGTGGGCGCGGCCTCACGCCCGATCACCCGGCCTACCTGATCTACACGTCTGGCTCGACCGGCACGCCGAAAGGCATCGTGATCACGCACCGCAACATCTGCCACTTCCTGCGCTCGGCCAACGAGGTCTACGGCTTTTGCGCCGACGACATCGTGTTCCAGGGCGCCTCGGTCGCCTTCGACCTGTCGATGGAGGAGATCTGGGTCCCGTACATGGTCGGCGCGACGCTGTTCGTCGCCAGCCCGGCCATGATCGGCGACGTGGAGAAGCTTCCCGAGCTTCTCGGCAATGCCGGCATCACGGTGCTCGACACCGTGCCGACCCTGCTCGCCATGCTGACGCGCGACGTGCCGTCGCTGCGCCTGATCCTGCTCGGCGGCGAGGCGCTGCCGGCGCCGCTCGTGGCGCGCTGGGCCGGCAACGGCCGCCGGCTGTTCAACACCTATGGGCCGACCGAAGCCACCGTCGTCGCCACCGTCGCCGAGATGAGCGCGGGCGAGCCGGTGACGATCGGGCAGCCGATCCCGAACTACACCTGCTACGTGGTCGACGACAGTCTCAACCTGCTTCCCGCGGGAATCCAGGGCGAGTTGCTGATCGGCGGGCCGGGCGTTGCCCAAGGGTATCTCAGTCGCCCCGATCTCACGGCCGAAAAATTCGTCCGCAATCCGTTCTCCGCCGACGGGCGCGATCCAATCCTCTATCGCTCCGGCGACGCAGTCAGCATCGACCCCGACGGCAACATCCTCTTTCACGGCCGCATCGACGACCAGGTCAAGATCCGCGGCTTCCGCGTCGAGCTCGGCGAGATCGAGGCCAAGCTTGCGCACCTGCCCGGCGTCGGCCAGGCGGCCGTGGTGCTGCGCCGTGACGAAGGTATCGACCGGCTCGTCGCCTTTCTGGTCCTCGAGCGCGGCGCCGCGCTCGACCGCGCCACCTTGCGGGCCGATCTGCGCGAGCAGCTGCCGCCTTACATGATCCCGAGCCACTTCGAGATCGTCGAGGAGCTGCCGCGGCTCACCTCCGGCAAGATCGACCGCAAGATGCTGCGTGCGGTGACGCTCGCGGTTGGCGACGCGCCCGGCGAACAGGAAGAGCCTCACAACGAAACCGAGGCCGCGCTGCTCGTTGCCGCCAAGCGCGCCTTCGGCAACCAGACGCTGCCGTTCGATGCCGACTTCTTCACCGATCTCGGCGGCCATTCTCTTCTTGCGGCGCGCTTCGTCTCGGCGGTGCGCGAGACGCCGGCGCTGGCCTCGATCACGCTGCAGGACGTCTACGAGAAGCGCACGCTGCGCAGTCTCGCCGATCACCTGATCGCGCGCACCGGCGGCGCCGGCGCCGCCGTGGTCATGCGCGATCTCTCGTTCGAGCCGCCGCCGCTGCTCCGCCGCTTTCTCTGCGGTCTCGCCCAGGCGGCGACGCTGCCGATTCTTCTGACGCTCACGACGGCGCAATGGCTCGGCGTCTTCGTCACCTATCTGCTGCTCGCCGGCGAAGGCCTCGGCTTCTGGTTCGAGATGGGAGCGCTGCTCGGCATCTACGTGGCGATCAACATCGTCTCGGCCCTGCTCGCGGTCGCCGCCAAATGGCTGATCCTCGGCCGCACCAGGCCGGGGCGCTATCCGCTCTGGGGCGTCTATTACTTCCGCTGGTGGCTGGCGCGGCGTTTCCAGGCGCTCGTGCACATCAAGTGGCTGCAGGGCTCGCCCGCCATCCGCGTCTACTTGCGGGCGCTCGGCGCCAAGGTCGGCCGCGACGCCATCATCGCCGACATCGATGCCGGCGCCCTGGATCTCGTCAGCATCGGCAAGGGCACGACCATCGGCACCAAGGTCGAGCTCATGAACGCCGAGATCATCGGCAACGAGCTCGTCATCGGCCGCATCGACATCGGCGATGACGTCTATATCGGCAATTCATGCGCCATCTCCTACGGCTCGACCCTGGGCGATCATGCCGAGCTCGCCGACCTGACCGCCATCGCCGAGGGAACCGTTATCGGTGAAGCCGAAAGGTGGGACGGCTCGCCCGGCCGCAAGGTCGGCATGGTCGACGTTGCCGCGCTGCCGGCGCCGCCCGCTGCGTCGCGCGCCCGCCGCAACCTGTTCCACCTGTTCTACGCGCTCATGCTGGTCGTCATGCCGGCCGTGAGCCTGTTGCCGATCTTTCCCGCCTTCTACCTGTTCGACCGGATCGACGACCGGCTCTCGGACTTCATCGAGATCCACTATCACTGGTATCTGCCGGTCATCACCTGGCCGACGGCGCTGTTCATGACGGCCGTTACGGTGCTCCTGATCGCCGTCGTGCGCTGGCTCATCCTGCCGCGCGTGACGTCCGGCCGCTACTCGATCTGGAGCGGCTTCTACCTGCGCAAATGGACCGTCGCGCTGGCCACCGAGGTGACGCTCGACACGCTCACGTCGCTGTTCGCGACGATTTATATGCGCGCCTGGTACAGGCTCATGGGCGCGCGCATCGGCAGGGGCGCGGAGATCTCCACCAACCTCGCCGGCCGCTATGACCTGACGACGATCGGCGCCAAGAATTTCATCGCCGACGAGGTGGTGTTCGGCGACGAGGACATCCGCCGCGGCTGGATGCATCTCGAGCCGGTGCGCACCGCGGATCGCGTCTTCGTCGGCAACGACGCTGTCGTGCCGCCCGGTGCCGACATCCCGGAGGACGTGCTGATCGGCATCAAGTCGAAGCCGCCGGAGAACGCGCGCATCGCGCCCGGGGAGACCTGGTTCGGCTCGCCGCCAATCAAGCTTCCGACCCGCCAGAAAGTCGATATCGGCGCCACCTGGACCTACGAGCCGTCCTTCGGACGCAAGCTCTGGCGAGCCGTTTTCGAGGCGCTGCACACCTCGTTCCCGTCGATGCTGTTCATCACCTTCGCCATCCTGGCGATCGACCTCTACTTCTATCCGGCGATCCTGGAGCAGAGGTGGGGGATGCTCATCCTCAGCTTCATGGGCGCGAGCATCGTCATCCCGCTGCTTCAGACGTTGGTCGTGGTCGCCGTCAAATGGAGCCTGATGGGCGTCTACAAGCCGCTGATGAAGCCGATGTGGTCGTGGTGGGCGATGCGCACCGAGGCGGTCGCGGTGCTCTACTGGGGTCTCGCCGGCAAGGTCTTGCTCGAGCACCTGCAAGGCACGCCCTTCCTGCCCTGGATCCTGCGCCTGCTCGGTGTCAAGCTCGGCAAGGGCATCTGCATGCACACGACCGACATCACCGAGTTCGACTGCGTCAAGATCGGCGATTTCTGCGCCATCAATGCGCTCTCCGCGCTGCAGACGCACCTTTACGAAGACCGCGTCATGAAGGTGGGTCGGGTCGAGCTCGGCCGCGGCGTCACGGTCGGCGCCAACGCGACCGTGCTCTACGACTCGCATATCGGCGATTACGCGCAGCTGCGGCCGCTCACTATCGTCATGAAGGGCGAGGCCATCCCGCGCCATTCGGAGTGGGAAGGCGCCCCTGCCGTGCCCGTCGTCCATGCCGCCCCTGCCGTGGCCAAGGCGGCCTGACCGATCGAAGGTGACAGCCTGGCGCTTTGCCCGTAAGACGCCCCCATGTCCCACAACACGTTCGGCCACCTGTTCCGCGTCACGACCTTCGGCGAGAGCCACGGGCCGGCGCTCGGCTGCGTCGTTGACGGCTGTCCGCCCGGCATCCCGCTCGAGGCGGCGGAGATCCAGGCCGACCTCGACAAGCGCCGCCCCGGGCAGTCGCGCTTCACCACGCAGCGGCGCGAGCCCGACGCCGTGCGCATCCTCTCGGGCGTGTTCACCGACGAGAGCGGCCGGCAGGTCACGACGGGCACGCCAATCGGGCTTCTGATCGAGAATGTCGACCAGCGCTCGAAGGATTACTCGGACATCAGGGACAAGTACCGCCCGGGCCACGCCGACTACACCTATGACGTCAAATACGGCCTGCGCGACTACCGCGGCGGCGGCCGGTCATCGGCGCGCGAGACCGCGGCCCGCGTGGCTGCCGGCGCGATCGCGCGCAAGATCGTGCCCGGCATGAATGTGCGCGGCGCCCTGGTGCAGATGGGACCGCACGCCGTCGACCGCACGCGCTGGGAGTGGGACGAGGTGGCTCGCAACGACTTCTTCTGCCCGGACGCCCAGGCTGCTGCGTTCTTCGCCGAGTATCTCGACGGGCTGCGCAAGGAAGGCTCGTCGATCGGCGCCGTGGTCGAGATCGTGGCCGAGGGCGTGCCGCCGGGACTTGGCGCACCGGTCTACGGCAAGCTCGACGCCGACCTCGCCGGCGCGCTGATGTCGATCAATGCCGTCAAGGGCGTCGAGATCGGCGCCGGCTTCGGGGCAGCGGCCCTGCGCGGCGAAGAGAATGCCGACGAGATGCGGCCGGGCAACGCCGGCGCTCCGACTTTCCTCTCCAATCATGCCGGGGGAATCCTCGGCGGCATCTCGACCGGACAGCCGGTCGTGTGCCGCTTCGCCGTGAAGCCGACGTCGTCGATCCTGACGCCGCGCCAGACGGTCACGCGCTACGGCGAGGCCACCGACATCTCCACGAAGGGCCGTCACGACCCATGCGTCGGGATCCGCGCCGTGCCGGTCGGGGAAGCCATGGTGGCCTGCGTCATCGCCGATCACTATCTGCGCCACCGCGGCCAGGTCGGTGAAGGCGTCGGCTGGCCGTTCGCCCACTAGCGCATGATCCGGCAAAGTGGGCACCGCTTTGCCGAAAAAGGCATGTCCCGGACTTGATCCGGGATCATGCGACACAAAGAGAAGGAGAGCAGGATCGATTCGATCCGAATTGATCCTGCTCTGGCGCATGATCCGGCGAGGTGGAAACCGCTTCGCCGAACATGGTCATGCGGCCCAACGATGACAGGAGCGCGGCTTGCACGGCGGAGCCCTGCCTTGTCGAGAAGGTCCCGTGAGGTCTGCTGATGACCGACATCGTCTTCCGGCGTGCCGCCTCTTCCGATCTGCCGGCCATCGTCCGCCTGCTCGCCGAGGATGAACTGGGTCGGGAACGCGAAGACGCCCGACTCCCGCTCGACCAGGCCTACGTGGAGGCATTCCGCGCGATCGATGCCGACCCCAACCAATTGCTTGCCGTAGCGGTGGACGGCGCCGACA